>NZ_JAELTP010000159.1 GCF_016428915.1 Pandoraea sp. ASV26 | reverse complement strand
TCGCACAACAGGTCAGCACGGCCGCCGATTTCTCGATGGCGTCGGTCATCGCGTTCGCTCTGCTGGCCGTGACGGGAGCGATGGGAGTGCTGCTGCGCACGCTCGGCGCATGGGCACGATCATGGCGCAATGCCCCTCAAGGCCGCGAGCTTCGCGCCGGTCTGCTGCCGCAGCGTTTGCTCAACCGGGCAAGCGGCATCCTTTGGCAACGTAACCTCGGGCGCGCGGGCAAGCCCTTCTTGGCGCCGATGTCCTGGATACACGTGCTCGGCGCGTCGGTACTGCTCTTTCTGGTGTTACCGAGTGTGGTCGTCGTTATCGTGTCGTTCGGCCGGGACGATACTTTGGCTTTTCCACCGCAAGCGTTTTCGTTGCATTGGTATCGCGCATTCTTCACGAGTGATGACTGGTTATCGGCAACATGGCTCAGCGCGCGTATCGCGGTGCTCAGCACGGTGCTTTCGCTTGCCTTCGGCACGCTCGCGGCATTTGGTCTGTCGCGCGTTCGACTCGAAGCGGTGAGGCAGGTGGGGCAAGGCGTGATGCTGATTCCGCTGGTGATTCCGCCAGTCGTCTTTGCGCTGGGGGCGTTTTCAGTGCTGTCCGGTTGGCACCTCGTGGGCAGCACGACGGCCATTGCCTTTGAACATGCGTGTCTTGGATTGCCCCTTGTGGTCGTCATCATGAGCGGTGCATTCGCGATGTTCGATCGTCGGCTCGAGCGCGCATCGTTGAGTCTCGGAATGTCTCCGCTCAGGACCTTTGCATACGTGGTGATGCCGTTGATTGGGCCTTCATTGTTGTCGGCGGCGTTGCTGGCGTTCATCAATTCCTTTGACGAGGTGGTGCTGACAAGCTTTATCGCCGGCCCCGAAGTTCGCACGCTGCCTCTCAAGATGTTTGAAGATATTCGCAATCAGATTGATCCGACGATTGCAGCCATCTCGGCGATGTTGATTGCCATTCCGTTTTGCCTCTTGCCTCTGTTGCGGACAGGCGTTTCGCGGAAGTCGCAAAGCCGGATTGAAGCACGTACATGACGGTGTACGTCGCACCTCGCATCTCATCCAAGGAGCCTCAAGTTGAGTACCGATATCGAAACCCTGCGTCAGCGCAACCGCGATGCGATCGTGGCATTCCTGAATGTGTTTCCCGAGGCGGGAGAGAGCTTTTACGAGGCGCGCAGACGTCTGGGGCTGCTCGCGCAGGACTATTCGATGGAGTTGCCGTACGCGCCGCCGGGCATGCGTAACAAGGATCTGAGCGAGCACCACGAGGCTCGTGCACGCTGGTTAAGCGAGGTATTCGTCGCCTGGAAGCGCACGCATGGACCGATGATTTACGAGACACTCGATCCGTCACGTTTTTGGGTTGAAGCCGGCGGCGAGGGCGTTACGCGGTTTTGGGGCGAGGACAGGCCCTACCGGAACGACTTTGCAATCCTGTTTGTTGTGGACGACGGGAGAATCTCGTTGTTTCGGGAATACTTCAACCCGTTAGCGCTCTATCCGGAATCGAAGATCGATCGCTTTCCCTTCGGCGGCTGATCGCTCGGACACCGGACAAGCCGTTTTTGCGAAGCCGGACTTCCCAAACCCTCAAACAGCACCTTTGCGTGCCGAATCGGCACGAAGCTCGATTTTCTGCCGCCTACACTCCGCTTCCTGAGACTGGCAGGTGGCCGTGGCGCGCTGTGCGCGCGCATCCCGCGGCCGCCACACATTTATCCCAACGCCAGCGATCCAGAGGAGCAGGGCATGACCAGTAACGCCAAACCCCACAACCCGTGGCGCGAGATCTGCGCCGCGAGTATCGGCAACGCACTCGAGTTCTACGATCTGCTGATCTATGGCTACTTCGCCATCGTGATCGGCCAGTTGTTCTTCCCCTCGCATGACGCGACGACGTCGTTGCTGCTCTCTGTCGGCACCTTCGGTATCTCGTTCGTCACGCGTCCGCTCGGTTCGATCATCCTCGGCAGCTACGCCGACCGCGCAGGCCGCAAGGCATCGCTCACGGTGTCCATCGCCCTGATGATGCTCGGTACCGCCATGATCGCGTTCGCGCCGACTTATGCGCAGATCGGCATTTTCTCGCCGCTCATCATCATCGTCGCGCGCATGTTGCAAGGCTTCTCGACGGGCGGTGAATTTGGCGCCGCTACGGCCTTCATGGTCGAGCATGCCGATGCCAAGCGCCGCGGCTTCTTCGCGAGCTGGCAGATGTCCACGCAAGGCCTCGCCACGGTGCTCGCCGCCGGCGTCTCCGCCCTGCTGAGCATGCTGCTCACCGCCGATCAACTGAGCGCATGGGGCTGGCGTATCGCCTTCGCCGTGGGTCTGCTCATCGGGCCGGTCGGTCTTTACATCCGCCGCAACATCGACGAAACCGCCGACTTCAAGAAGCTCGGCGAAAAGCAGCGCGAAAAGTCGCCGCTGCGCGAAGTCTTCGGCCGCGATCGCGCTAATATGCTGCTCGGGGCCGGAGTCGTTGCCGCAGCCACCGCATTCAACTACGTCCACAAGCTGTACATGCCGACGTATGCGGTCAAGCAACTGCATATTCCGGCGACGTCGTCGTTCATCGGTGCCGTCGTCACCGGCGTGATGCTGATGATCGCCGCGCCTGTCGTCGGCCATCTCTCGGACAAGTTCGGCCGCATTCGCGTGATGCTCTGGGCACTGATCCTCGTGGGCGTGACGACCTATCCGCTGTTCGTGCTGCTCAACCGCTATCCGACCTTCCAGACGCTGCTCATGGTGCAGGCGCTCGTGGGGCTGCTCATCGCCGTGAGCCTCGCGCCGCTGCCCGCCCTGCTGGCCGACATTTTCCCGACGAGCACGCGTGGCACCGGTCTGGCACTGTCGTACAACTTCTCGGTGACGCTGTTCGGCGGTTTCGCACCGCTCATCGTGACCTGGCTCATCGACGCGACGCAGAACAAGCTCGCACCGAGCTTCTATGTGATGGCGACCGCCGTGCTCAGTATTAGCGCAGTGATTTCGCTGGGCCGCCGTGTGCGCGCCGGCAAGATCGCCGGTATCACGCATGGGTCGCCCCGCGCGTCCAAGGCCTGAATGCAGAGGCCCGATCGGCGCACCCGACGACCCGCCCCAAAAGCACCTCATCCTCATCCGATGCACTGATTTTCGCCGCAACGACGACGTTCGCTGTCCCCTACAGCGACGTCGTCATCTTTTTTCGGCCCCCCCCTGCGGAGCATTTTCATGACCACGCTCGAAGCGATCCGCGCCGCCCTGCCGGCGTACCCCATCGAAGTCTCGTTTCCCGACATCAACCGCTGGCGCGAAGGCAACACCGGCATCGACTTTCTGCATTCGTTCGATAGCGGCAAGCCCGGCAAGCACGTGATGATTCTCGCGCTCACGCACGGCAACGAAGTGAGCGGCGCGATCGCCGTCGACGCGCTGCTGGCCGCCGGCTTGCGCCCCACGACCGGACGCCTGTCGCTGGGCTTCGGCAATATCGATGCGTACGAGCAATTCAGCGCCGAGAACGCCGACGCCACCCGCTTCCTCGACGAAGACATGAACCGCGTCTGGACGCCCTCGACCCTCGACGGCGAGCGTCAGAGCCGTGAGTTGTCGCGTGCCCGCGCCATGCGTCCTTTCATCGACACGGTCGATCTGCTGCTCGACATTCACTCGATGCACGAAGCGTCGGCGCCGCTGATGATGACCGGCCCCCTCGAGAAGGCCATCGCACTGGCTGCCGAACTCGGCACGCCGGAGCACGTGATCATCGACAAGGGGCATGCGAACGGCACGCGCATGCGCGACTACGGCGGCTTCGGCGATCCGGCCAGCCCGAAGAACGCGCTGCTCATCGAAACCGGTCAGCACTTCGCCAGGAGCGCGCGTGATGTCGCGCTCGACAGCGCCGCACGCTTCCTGCTGCACGCGGGTGTGGTGGCCGAAGCGGATGTGGCGTCGTTCCTCACGCAGACGTTGCCCGCGCGTCAGAAGTTTGTGGAAATCACGCAGCCGGTCGTGGCGCGCTCGATGGACTTCCGCTTCTCGCAGCCGTTCACGGGGCTGGAAGTGATCGAGAAGGCCGGAACCGAGATCGCCCGCGATGGCGACGAAGTCATCGTTACGCCCTATGACAACTGCGTGATCGTGCAACCGTCGATGCGCCATCTTGGCGTGAACGTCACGATGATGCGTCTGGGTCGTTTGCTGGATCGCTGATGACGCGACGATGACTTCGGCAAGACCGAGGTGATGCAAACGGGCCGGCTGATCGCTGGCCCGTTTTATTTGGTGCGTTGCTTGTGACGTCGTCAGTGCGCCAGGTCGGGCGTGGCCGTCTGAGTGGTTTGCACTGGCTCAGGCGGTGCGAGGGGCGCCGCGGGTGCCGGGCGCGCCAGGGCTGGCGCGCGTGTGAGCCGTGGTGTCGGTGTGGACATCGTCGTTGGCGTCGTCGGTGGCGTCGGCGTCGCAAGCCGGCGTCGGTTTGCCGCGGCGAAGGCTCAACTGGGCGAGCACGTCGGCGTGTTGATTGCCCCAGCGGTAAAGCATCTCGATGGGTTCGATGAACAACTCGCCCAGTGGCGTGAGCGAATACTCCACCTTGGGCGGCACGACGGCATAGACCTCACGATGAATCAGGCCGTCGCGCTCCAGTTCACGCAACGTCTGCGTGAGCATCTTCTTTGAGATCCCCGGCAGTCGACGCTGCAACTCACCCGTGCGTGTAGTGCCGCACTGCAACGCGTACAGCACCATGCTCGTCCACTTCACGCTGAAGAGCTCCAGCACGCGACGCGGCACGCAGGTTTCCTCGAAAACGAAAGGTTCGGGTTTGCTCATGGTAACCAAATGGTGACTATTCAACTAAAGGGTGCCTACTGGGGATTTTGGCCCTTCGTCACTATACTTTGTGGCGGTAGTGCGCGTCATCCGGTCTGAGAGGCATCGGTGCCGAAAAAGCCGGGTTGGAGCGCGCGCAGGAAAACGGAGAATCCCATGAGCAGTTTGTCGAAGACGGCCCTCTCGATGCTGGATCTGGTGCCGATACGCGCCGGCGGCACGGTGGCCGAGGCCCTGAAACAATCCACGGAACTTGCCCAGCACGTCGAGCGCCTGGGGTTCGAGCGCTTCTGGTTGGCCGAACACCACAACATGGACGGCATCGCGAGTTCGGCGACTGCCTTGCTGATCGGTCACATTGCCGGCAAGACGTCGCGCATTCGCGTGGGCTCGGGCGGCGTGATGTTGCCCAACCACCCGCCGCTGGTCGTCGCCGAGAACTTCGGCACGCTTGCCGCGCTGTATCCGGGACGCATCGATCTGGGGCTAGGGCGCGCGCCGGGTGCGGATCAGGCGACGATGCGTGCACTGCGTCGCGATCGGCTGTCCAACGGCGACGATTTCCCCGAGCAGGTCGCGGAATTGCGCGCATTGCTCGCGCCGGCACAGCCCGGGCAGCGTCTTGTCGCAACACCCGGTGCGGGCAGCGACATCCCCGTGTGGCTGCTCGGCTCATCGCTGTTTTCGGCGCAACTCGCGGCGCACCTGGGGCTGCCGTACGCCTTTGCGTCCCACTTCGCCCCGCGATTCCTGTTCGACGCGCTTCGCCTGTACCGCGAACTCTTCCGTCCGTCGGCGGTATTGGAC
>NZ_JAELTP010000158.1 GCF_016428915.1 Pandoraea sp. ASV26 | reverse complement strand
TGCTCAGGCAGCGTCATGCGTGATAGACCATGCCGCGCGCTTCCAAACATCTTCGCGCCTTTCGAATGCGCGTTTGCACCCGCCGATCTGCTTGAGTACGCGTCGCGTCCGGGCGCCCAACGCCTGAGCCATCTGCCGGTGAGTTGATAGGTCTCGCCGATCATGCGATCGGCCGGAACGATTTTCCAAGCGTGTCTGCGGCCCCGATCATTGGCCTCAATGCAGCGACGTCGTCAGGCGTCGCCAACGCAGACATCTTGTAGATAATCATTCAGGAGCGAGACACCATGGCCAAGATTGTATGTGTGCTGTACGACGACCCCGTCACCGGATACCCGAAGACCTACGTTCGTGACGATCTGCCGAAGATCGAAGCCTATCCCGATGGTCAGACGCTGCCGACGCCGCGCGCCATCGACTTCCAGCCGGGCGCGCTGCTTGGCAGCGTGTCGGGCGAACTGGGCCTGCGCAAGTACCTCGAATCGAACGGCCACCAACTCGTGGTGACGTCGAGCAAGGACGGCGATAACAGCGTGCTCGATCGCGAACTGGCCGACGCCGAAATCGTGATCTCGCAACCGTTCTGGCCTGCTTACATGACGGCCGAGCGCATCAAGCGTGCGAAGAAGCTCAAGATGATCGTGACCGCCGGCATCGGCTCGGATCACACCGATCTGCAAGCGGCGATGGAGCACGGCATCACGGTCGCGGAAGTCACGTACTGCAATAGCAACAGCGTTGCCGAACACGTGATGATGACGACGCTCGCCCTCGTGCGTAACTATCTGCCGTCGTACAACTGGGTGCTCAAGGGCGGCTGGAACATCGCCGATTGCGTGGAGCGTTCGTACGATCTGGAAGGCATGCACGTGGGCACGGTCGCCGCCGGCCGGATCGGTCTGCGAGTGCTGCGTCTGATGAAGCCGTTCGGCACGCATCTGCACTACCTCGATCGTCACCGCCTGCCTGAGTCGGTCGAGAAGGAACTGAACCTCACGCACCACACGAGCCTCGAGAGCCTGGCGAAGGTTTGCGACGTGGTGACGCTGAACTGCCCGCTGCACCCGGAAACGGAGCACATGATCAACGCCGATAGCCTGAAGCACTTCAAGCGCGGCGCGTATCTGATCAACACGGCACGCGGCAAGCTGTGCGATCGCGACGCCGTGGCGGCTGCCCTCGAGAGCGGTCAGCTCGCCGGCTACGGCGGCGACGTGTGGTTCCCGCAACCGGCGCCGGCAGATCATCCGTGGCGCAGCATGCCGCACCACGGCATGACGCCGCACATCTCCGGCACGAGCCTCTCGGCACAGACGCGCTACGCCGCAGGCACCCGCGAAATTCTGGAGTGCTACTTCGAGAACCGTCCGATTCGCAACGAGTATCTGATCGTGCAGGGCGGCAAGCTCGCCGGTGTCGGCGCTCACTCGTACAGCGCGGGTAACGCCACGGGCGGCTCGGAAGAAGCGGCTCGCTTCAAGAAGTCGGCCTGACGCCAGCGTCAGACCTGAAGGTTCACCGCAGTGAACGCAGTATGGCAATACCCGCCGGGGCGTCGGTCCGACGCCCGGCGGGGCAGTACCTCCTCGTGCATCGTCGCGTTCTCAAGCCGGTCATCCTCATCGATGAACCGGCTTGTTTTTTGCGGTCAGGCGCGCTTATTCGCGCTCATTCGCGCTCATTCGCGCTCAGGCCGGGCGCTTCGGAATGTCGAGCCCACGAACCACAGCGGGACGCGCGACGAACGCTGCGAGCACGCGTTGCACATGCGTGAACTGTGCGAAGTCGACCAGTTCACCGGCGTCATAGAATCCGACGAGATTTCGGATCCAGGGAAACGTGGCGATGTCGGCGATCGTGTACTCGTCGCCCATGATCCATTGACGATCCGCCAGATGCGCATCGAGCACGCCGAGCAGGCGCTTCGACTCGTTCACGTAGCGCTCGAGCGGACGCTTATCCTCGATGTCCTTGCCGGCGAACTTGTGGAAGAAGCCCAACTGACCGAACATCGGCCCCACACCGCCCATCTGGAACATCACCCATTGCAGCGTTTCGTAACGCGCGGCCGGATCGGCAGGCAGCAGCTTGCCGGTCTTCTCGGCGAGATACCAGAGAATCGCGCCCGACTCGAACAGCGGCAGCGGCTTGCCGCCGGGACCGTTCGGATCGAGGATCACCGGAATCTTGTTGTTGGGGTTGAGCGAGAGAAACTCGGGCGAGAGTTGGTCGTCGGTCTGGAAGCTCACCAGATGCACTTCGTACGGCAGCCCGATTTCCTCCAGCATGATCGACACCTTTACGCCGTTGGGCGTGGGCAGCGAATACAGTTGCAGACGGTCGGGATGCGCAGCGGGCCACTTGCGCGTGATCGGAAACTGGGACAAATCGGCGGACTGATCGGACATGGGGATCGACGCATTCTTGATAAGCGGCCAGCAGCACCGCGGGACAGCCAATATACCGCCAAGCGCGCAGGCTTGCTGACAGCGGCTTCGATGCCGCCTGCGTGCGGCCAGCGCTTGCACCAGCGATGGGCGGCCCGGTGTCAGGCTCGATGTGACGCGTGATGAGCGGGTGTCGTTCATGACAGCCGTGCGGCAGGCTTCGTGAATCCCGTTCACGAAGCCGTCAACAATTCTCACCTTGCATGCGTGCTCATCGCCGCCTTAAATAGAAAGCCTTCACTGCGGTTGCATGGCACTCCGACGTGTGAAGTCTCGTCACGATGGCCGGCAACTCCTGCCGCGCTGCCTTCCGTGTCTCGACGTGGCATCTCTCGCCGTCACCGGCGTCACGTCCGGCACCCCTCGTTGTCGTTCATATCGCGCACTGCGCAAGGATCGCACCATGAGTACGTTCAAGACGAAGGATGGCACCTCGATTTTCTACAAGGATTGGGGCAAGGGCCGCCCCGTTGTGTTCTCTCATGGCTGGCCACTGAGCGCCGACGCCTGGGATGCCCAGATGCTGTTTCTCGTGCAGCAGGGGTATCGCGTGATTGCCCATGACCGTCGCGGACACGGGCGCTCGGAGCAACCCGGCACCGGTAACGACATGGATACCTATGCCGACGATCTTTCCGAGTTGGTCGAGTCGCTCGGTTTGCAGGAGGCGACGTTCGTCGGTCACTCGACCGGTGGCGGCGAAGTGGCGCACTATCTCGGCCGGCATGGCACGCGTCGCGCCGCGCAGGCCGTGCTCATCGGCGCGGTGCCGCCCATCATGGTCAAGTCCGACAAGAATCCGAAGGGACTGCCCATCGGCGTATTCGACGAGATTCGCGCGAATGTGGCGGGTAATCGCTCACAGTTCTATCAGGACCTCGCCGTGCCGTTTTACGGCTACAACCGGCCGAACGCCAAGCCGTCGCAGGGCGTGATCGACGCGTTCTGGCTGCAAGGCATGTGGGGCTCGCATCTGGGCCAGTATCTGTGCGTCAAGGAGTTCTCTGAGGTGGACTACACCGAGGATCTGAAGAAGATCGACGTGCCGACGCTCGTGCTGCACGGCGACGATGACCAGATCGTGCCCATCGAAGACTCGGGCAAACTCAGCGCGCAGATCGTCAAGAACGCCACGCTGAAGATCCATCCGGGCGGCGCGCACGGCATGTGCACCGTCGAGGCCGACAAGGTGAATGCCGACTTGCTTGAGTTTCTGCGCAAGGCGTCTTGAGGCGTCGCCGGGCATAAAAAAGGGGACGGTGTGAGCCGTCCCCTTTTTTTGAGTGCCTCAGGCCACGCGCGACGCTCAGGCGTTGCTCAGTACCTTGGCGATGCTGTTGGCCACTACGCCAACGTTCTTCTCGTTCAGGCCCGCCACGCACATACGGCCCGAGCGAATCAGATAGACGCCATGCGCTTCACGCAGGACATCGACTTGCGATGCCGACAGGCCCGTGTAGGTGAACATGCCGCGCTGCTCGAGATAGCGCGAGAGCATGTTCTCGGGCACGTGGCCGCGCAGGCCGTCGTGAATCGCACTGCGCATGCGCGTGATGCGTTGGCACATGTCGGCGAGCTCGGTTTCCCACGACTTACGCAGTTCCGGCGTGCTCAGCACCTTGGCAACGATCTTCGCGCCGTGCGTCGGCGGGTTGCTGTAGTTCGAACGCACTGCGCTCGTGAGTTGGCCCAGTACGCGCTCGGCGGCTTCCGCCGATTCGCAGATCACCGACAGGCCGCCGCAACGCTCGCCGTACAGCGAGAAGTTCTTCGAGAACGAATTGGCGACGAACGCCGGCACGCCCTGGCGGGCCAGTTCGCGGATCACGAAGGCGTCGGCATCGATGCCCGAGCCGAAGCCCTGATACGCCATGTCCACGAAGGGCAGCAGTTCGCGCTTCTTGAGCACGTCGATCAGTTGCACCCACTGGGCGTCGTTCAGATCGACGCCAGTCGGGTTGTGGCAGCACGCATGCAGCAGAACGACGCTGCGCGCCGGCAGCTTGTCGATGGCGTCGACCATGGCTTCGAATTGCAAGCCGCCCGTGGCTTCGTCGTAATACGGATACGTATTCACGGTGAAACCGGCGCGCTCGAAGATGAAGCGATGGTTGTCCCACGTCGGATCGCTCACCCACACTTGCGAGCCGGGGAAGTAGCGCTTGATGAAGTCGGCGCCGACCTTGAGCGCACCCGAGCCGCCGAGCGTCTGCACCGTGGCGATGCTGCCGGCGGCGCGTGCGGGCGAGTCTTCACCGAACACGAGGGCTTGCACGGCGTCGCGATAGTTGGCGAAGCCCGCCATCGGCAGATACGGCTTCGGGCCGACTTCGGCGAGCAGCAGCGCTTCGGCCTGACGCACGGCCTGCATGACCGGCAGACGGCCATCGTCGTCGTAATAGATGCCGATGCTCAGGTTGACCTTGTTGGTACGGGGATCCTTCGCGAAATTTTCATTGAGCGACAGGATCGGGTCACCGGGATAGGCATCGATATGTTCGAACATGGCAGTTCCTGGAAAACGAAAGAAAGTCGGTGATGCGGGCCGCGCGAGCGGCGCGACGCCGGGCGGCCCCGGCAGCGTCTGCGATGCGGCAATGGCAAACGACCGATGATACCGCTAGTGACGTATTGCCGGGTATGCCCCGGGCGGCGGGCGCCCGGGGGATGCGTCGTTTTCTTGCGACTGGCGGCTGCCGGAGCCGCTCAGCGCGTTGCGTTGACCGGAACCGGGGCAGCGCTATTCCTCTGGCGCAGGCGATAGCCGACGCCGAGCACCGCCAGCCATACCGGGATCAGGTAGACCGAAATGCGCAGATCCGGGATCAGGTACATCACGACCAGAATGCCGCCGAGGAACACCAGACACACGTAGTTCGTGAGCGGGTAGCCGAGGCTCTTGAACAACGTGGTTTCGCCTGCGCGTGCCTTGGCACGGCGGAAGGCCAGATGGATCACGCTGATCATCGCCCAGTTGATGATGAGTGCCGACACGACCAGCCCCATCAGCAGTTCGAACGCCTTGCCCGGCATGAAGTAGTTGATCACCACACACAACGCGGTCGCCGCTGCCGAGACGCCGAGCGCCGCGAGCGGAATCCCACGGGCGTTCACCTTGAGCAGTGCGCGCGGCGCGTTGCCCTGACCGGCCAGACCGTAGAGCATGCGGCTGTTGCAGTACACGCAACTGTTGTACACCGACAGGGCAGCGGTGAGCACCACGGCGTTGAGCACGTGAGCCACGAAATTGCTGTTCAGCTCGTGGAAGATCAGCACGAACGGGCTGCCGCCGGTCACGACCTTTTCCCACGGGTACAGC
>NZ_JAELTP010000157.1 GCF_016428915.1 Pandoraea sp. ASV26 | reverse complement strand
GGCGCACGCCCAACGGCTGCGCGACATGCCGTCCGGCACTGAATTACTACATGCTGAGCACGTGGCCGAAAGAGGCGGTCGACGATCCGCAAAGCCGCTTCGTCAACGAGCGCGTGCACGCCAACATCCAGAAGGACAACACGTTCTCCGTCATCCCGCAGATGAAGGGCGGGGTGACGAATGCGAGCGAACTGCGCCGCATCGCCGACGTGGCGGACAAATATCACATTCCGATGGTCAAGGTCACGGGCGGTCAGCGTATCGACCTGTTGGGCGTGAAGAAGGAAGACCTCGTGAGTGTCTGGCGCGATCTCGGCATGCCGTCGGGACACGCTTACGGCAAGTCGATTCGCACCGTGAAGACGTGCGTGGGCAGCGAGTTCTGCCGCTTCGGCACGCAGAACAGCACGCAGATGGGCATCGATCTCGAGACGATGCTCGCGAACATGTGGTCGCCGCACAAGGTGAAGCTGGCCGTGTCGGGTTGTCCGCGCAACTGCGCCGAAGGCGGTATCAAGGACGTGGGCGTGATCGCCGTCGATTCCGGCTGGGAGCTGTATGTCGGCGGTAACGGCGGCATCAAGACCGAAGTGGCGCAGTTCCTCGTCAAGGTGAAGACGGCCGAGGAGGTCAAGGAATACACGGGCGCCTTCCTTCAGCTTTACCGCGAGGAAGCCTATTACCTCGACCGCACGGTGCACTACATCGCTCGCGTGGGCCTCGACTACGTGAAGCAACGCGTGGTGAACGATGCGGCCAACCGTCGTGCCCTCTACGAGCGATTGCTCTTCTCGCTCGACGGCCTGACCGATCCGTGGCAAGCGCGCATCGACGGGGCGCAAGCCAACGAATACCGTCCGCTCCCGCCGTTGGGCGTGGCAACTGAGACTGCATGAGGAGATCACCATGACGCTATCCGAACCGATCTGGCTGCATGTGTGCGACGTCGAAGCCATCCCGCGTCTGGGCTCGCGTGTGTTGCCCCACGCGAGCGGCGACATTGCGCTCTTTCGTACCGAGGACGACAACGTTTTTGCGTTGCGCGACAAATGTCCGCACAAGGGCGGCGCGCTCTCGCAGGGCATTGTGCATGGCGAGAAGGTGACGTGTCCGCTGCACGGCTGGAACCTCGAACTGACGACGGGCGAAGCCTGCGCACCCGACGTGGGCTGCGCGCAGCGCTTCGCCGTGCGGATCGACGCAGGCGAGGTGTATCTGTCGCTCGACGAGACGGTGAGCGGCAAGGTGGTCGAAGCCACCGCTGCCGCCTGATTGTCTCGCCACCGCCGGAGCCGCCATGACCACCCTCACGCAAACCACCTGCTGCTACTGCGGCGTCGGTTGCGGCATGCTCGTCGAGAGCGACGGCGAGCGCATCGTCGGCGTGCAGGGCGACCCGACGCATCCGGCCAACTACGGGCGTTTGTGCAGCAAGGGCATGACCTTGCCGCTCACCGCGCAGTCGCTTGCCGGCCGCGTGCTGATGCCTGAACTTCGCAGCACGCGCGGCGCCATGCGCGCCCCCGCGACCTGGAACGATGCGCTGGAGACAGTGGCGTCGCGCTTTGCCGACGTCATCCACCGTCACGGGCCGGACTCCGTCGCGTTCTACGTATCGGGACAGTTGCTGACCGAGGACTACTACGTCTTCAACAAGCTCGCCAAGGGGCTCGCGCGTACCAACAACATCGATACGAACTCGCGGCTGTGCATGTCGAGTGCGGTGAGCGGCTACAAGATGGCGCTCGGCGCAGACGGCCCGCCCACGTGCTACGACGATCTCGAAGCCGCCCGCACGGTGCTCTTCGCGGGCAGCAACATGGCGTACGCGCATCCGGTGCTGTTCCGCCGGCTTGAAGCGGCGAAGGCGGCCGATCCGTCGATTCGCTGGATCGTCGTGGATCCGCGCCGCACCGACACCGCTGCGATGGCCGATCTGCATCTGGCCATCGAGCCCGGCACCGACGTTGCGCTCTTTCACGGCATGCTGCATCACCTGATCTGGGAGGGGCGCATCGACCGTGGGTATATCGACGCGCACACGGAAGGATTCGACGCCCTCAAGCAGATGCTGCGCGGCTATCCGCCGCAACTCGTGGCGGACATCTGCGGCATTGAAGAGTCCGCGCTGCGGCAGGCTGCCGACTGGTTCGGCGAGAGCCCGGCGGCGCTGTCGCTGTACTGCATGGGACTGAACCAGTCGAGCCATGGCACCGAGAAGAACCTCGCACTGATCCATCTGCATCTGGCCACGGCACAGATCGGACGCCCGGGCGCCGGGCCGTTCTCGCTCACCGGACAGCCCAACGCCATGGGCGGACGCGAAGTCGGTGGACTGGCCACGATGCTCGCCGCGCATCGCGAGATCGGCAACGCGGCGGATCGTGCGGAAGTCGAGCAGTTGTGGGGCGTGCAAGGGCTCTCGGACAAACCGGGCCTGCCTGCCGTCGAGATGTTCGACGCCGTGCGCGACGGGCGCATCAAGGCGATCTGGATCGCGTGCACGAACCCCGTGCATTCGATGCCTGACAGCGAACGCGTGCGCGAGGCGCTTGCGGCAGCGGAATTCGTCGTGGTGCAGGAAGCCTTTCACCAGACCGATACCGTGCCTTATGCCGACGTGCTGCTGCCCGCGTCAAGTTGGGGCGAGAAGGCGGGCACGGTCACGAACTCGGAGCGTCGCATCTCGCGCGTGCGGGCGGCCGTATCGCCGCCGGGCGCGGCACGGGATGACTGGTGGATTGCCAGCGAGGTCGCCCGCCGTCTTGCGCCAAAGCTGGGCGTATCGCCCGAGCCGTTCACGTTCTCATCGCCCGAGTCGATTTTCGACGAGCATCGCGCGCTCACCGTGGGACGCGACCTCGACATTGGCGGCCTCGATTACGCGATGCTCGAATCGCGCGGCCCGCAGCAGTGGCCGTTTCCGGCCGGGGCATCGCAAGGAAAGGCGCGTCGCTATGAGGACGGCGTATTCGCGACGGGCAATGGCCTCGCGCGTTTTCATGCGTTCGAGTATCAGCCCGTGGCCGAACCGATCAACGCCCGCCATCCGCTGCGTCTCATCACGGGTCGCCTGCGCGATCAATGGCATGGCATGAGCCGCACCGGGCGTGTGGGGCAGTTGTTCGAGCATGCGCCGGAGCCGACGCTCACGATGCACCCGGCAGACGCCGCACGCCGCAGCTTGCGCGCGGGGGATTTCGTGCGGCTGTCGAGCCGTCGTGGCGAGCGGGTGCTGATGCTGAGTGTGAGCGACGACGTGGCCTCGGGCAGCGTCTTCGTTCCCATGCACTGGAGCGGGCAGTTTCTCGGCGGCGGGGGCGTGAACGACACGACCCTCGGCGCGGTAGACAAATATTCGAAGCAGCCGGAGCTCAAGCATGCGGCGGTACGCGTCGACCCCCTCACGCTGCCGTGGCGCGTGGCGGCGGTGCGTCGTGGCGACGCGCTGCAAATGCACGCGGCGGTGCAGCCGCTGCTGGCCGAGCGACGTTTTGCGACGGTGCGTCTGGAGGGCGAGGACCGCATTGTGGTCGCCGCCGCCGACGACCAGCCCGATGCCGCGTGGCTCGAGCGTCTGCACGCTGCGCTGGCGTTGCCGCGCGACGAGTCGTTGCTGGAGTATCGCGACGCCCGTCGGGCGATGACCAAGCGCGTGGCATGGCGCGGCACGCTGATCGACGGCGTGCTGATCGCCGGCAGCGAGGCGGACGTCGCCACGTCGGCCTCGCTGCTGGCACGGGTACGGGAAGCGTCGCCGTGGACGCGCGCGCGTCATGCCGTCTTCGTGGCCGACAGCGGGCCGGCCACGCCGCGCGACCGAACGGTATGTCAGTGCAAGTCGGTGAAGGCGTCGAGCATCGATGCGGCCATCGGCGCGGGCGCCGACGTTGTAAAGCTCAAGGCGAGACTGGGCTGCGGCACGGTCTGCGGCTCGTGTGTACCGGAGTTGCAGCGTATGTGCGCCGCGTCGGGCAGCACGGCGGCTCAGCCGATGGTGACGAACGCCGCTTGAGCACGCATTTCCGGCGTTCGATCCCGAACGTCGCGACAGGACTTGAGTTGAGCGACATGCAGGATATCGAGGATTTGAGGGAGAACGATCATGAAGAACGGCAAAGTCACCCTGCTCAGCGCGGGCCCAGGCGCGCTCGATCTGCTCACCTTGCGCGCGGCGCGCGTGCTCGGCGAGGCCGACGTGCTGCTCGTCGACGATCTGGCCAACCCGGAGATCGCCACGCTCGCGCCGCAGGCCCGCGTGATTGCCGTGGGCAAGCGCGGCGGCTGCCGCTCGACCCCGCAAGCTTTCATCGAACGGCTGATGTGCCGGTTCGCGCGCGCCGGCGCGCATGTGGTGCGCGTGAAGGGGGGCGACGCGCTGATGTTCGGGCGTGCGGGCGAGGAGATCTCGGCGCTGCGTCGCGCGGGCGTGCCCGTGGAGATCGTCAACGGCGTGTCGTCGGCCTTCGCAGCGGCGGCGGGCCTCGGCATGTCGCTCACGCATCGCGATCACTGCGCGGGGGTGACCTTCGTCACCGCACACCGGCAGGACGGCAGTGCGCCCAACTGGGCAGCGCTCGCCGCAACGGGCACCACGCTGGCGATCTACATGGGGGTGAATCGGATCGAAGCGCTCGTCGAGACGCTGCTGGCGAACCTCAAGGCGACGACACCGGCGGCGGCTGTGCAGTGGGCCGGCACGCCGCAAGAGCGGCGCCTGGTGACGTCGCTGGGGCGCCTGGCTGCCGACGTGCGCGCCGGGGGCTTCGCCAGTCCGGCCATCCTGCTCGTGGGCGGCGCGGTCAGTGAGGCGGTGCTGGCCGACGTGCCGCAGGCGCCCGGCGCAATGACCGGGCAGGCGCGCGCAGACGTCGAACCGGACGTCATCGCCCGCGCAGCCTGACGCGTTATCTCCTTCATGGCCATCACTCCCAACGACTCCCGCAAGCCGGCCGCGCCCAGCGACCCGGCCGCGCCGACCAGCGCTGTCGTCTCGACGACAGGGGGGCAGGGCATCGCGGGCGTAACCAGCGTAAGCGGCGTGACGGACATAGCAAACGTAGCGAACATAGCAAACGGTACGAGCATAACGAACATAGCGAACGCGACGAACGCGACGAGTGCGAAGGGCATGTTGCGCGTGTTGCTCGTCACCGACACCGACAAGCCGATTGGCGAGTTGCGCATGGCGCTCGCGCGTCTGGGATGCGAGATGCTGGCGGAGGTTGCCAAGCCGCAGGCGTTACCGCGTGTGGTGGAGAGCGAGCGGCCGGATGTGGTCATCATCGATACCGAATCGCCGTCGCGCGACACGCTGGAGCAACTTGCCGTGATGAATGCAGCGGCGCCGCGTCCGGTCTTGATGTTCTCTGCCGACGGCAATCAATCGCTGATTCGCGCGGCCGTCGATGCCGGGGTGACGGCGTACTCCGTCGAGGGGCTGGCCGTCGACCGGCTTGCGCCCATTTTCGAAGTGGCGCTTGCGCGCTTCGCCCATGAGGAGAAGCTGCGCGCGCGCCTGGTCAAGGCCGAGAGCGAACTGGCCGATCGCAAGCTGATCGACCGCGCCAAGCGGTTGCTCATGGATCGACGCCGGATTTCCGAGCAGGAGGCCTACGCCCTCCTGCGCAAACGGGCGATGGATCAGGGCGAGAAGCTCGTCGAAGTGGCGCGCCAACTCGTCTCGATCGCCGAATTACTGGGGTAGACACTGCTCATGTCGACGTCATCATGGTTGGCTTCTGACGCGCCATCGCCGCACGGCGCGCCGGAGAAACGTCATTTGCGCGTGGGGTTCGTCGCGCTGTCCGATGC
>NZ_JAELTP010000156.1 GCF_016428915.1 Pandoraea sp. ASV26 | reverse complement strand
CGGCTGCCGCAGTAGTCGCTATCCGAGCACACATGCATGCGCGTGCCCGCGTCGTCGGTGATGACTTCGTCGAGGAAGCTGTCGGTCGCACCGCACAGGGCGCAATGCGCATCCCACTTCTGGATCTCGAACGGGTGGTCGTCGAAGTCGAGACTCTCGACCGGCGTGTATGGCGGAATCGCGTACAGACGTCGCTCGCGTCCCGCGCCGAAGAGTTGCAGCGCCGGGTTCATATGCAGCTTGGGGTTGTCGAATTTCGGAATCGGAGAGGGCGACGTGAGGTAGCGTCCGTTCACGATGACCGGATAGTCGTAGGTCGTCGCGATGGCGCCGTGCCGCACGATGTCCTCGTACAGACGCACGCGCATGAGGCCGTACTCGCCGAGCGCATGCAGCTTGCGCGACTCGGCGATGCGTGGCTCCAGACGGAACAGCGGCTCGGGCATCGGCACCTGATAGACCATGATCTGGCCCTCATGCAGCGCGGCTTCGGGAATGCGGTGACGCGTCTGGATGACGGTGGCCTCCGAGGTCTTCGTCGTCGTGGCGACACCGGCCGTGCGTGCGAAGAAGCGGCGGATGTTCACAGCGTTGGTCGTGTCGTCCGCGCCCTGGTCGATGACCTTGAGCGTGTCGTCGGCACCGATCACGGCGGCGCTCACCTGAATGCCGCCCGTGCCCCAGCCATAGGGCAACGGCATTTCGCGGCTGCCGAACGGCACCTGATAGCCCGGGATCGCCACCGCCTTGAGCAGGCTGCGGCGAATCATGCGTTTGGTCTGCTCGTCGAGGAACGCGAAGTTGTAACCCTCTACCGTGGCGACGCTTGCCGCAGAAGAAGGCGTTTGCGCGGCGTCGCGCGAGGTGTGAAGCTGGTCGGTGGCGTCGCTCATGCGGCCTCCTGAGTGTTCTGAACGGCGGGGCTGGCCGGGCTGTCGTGGCCGTCCGGGCCAATAGGGGCGTCTGCGGCGTGTGTTACGTATTTCGCCGCGTGCTCGGCGCGCAGACGGCGCACCAGTTCCAGCTCGGCCTGAAAGTCGACGTAATGCGGCAGCTTCAGGTGCTGCACGAAGCCCGACGCTTCGACGTTGTCGCTGTGATAGAGCACGAATTCCTGCTGTTGCGCGGGCGAGGTGACGGCGTCGCCCAGCTCCTGCGTGCGCAGCGCGCGATCGACCAGCGACATCGCGAGCGCCTTGCGCTCGTTGTGGCCGAACGTCAGCCCGTAGCCTTGTGTGAACTGCGGCGGCACTTCCTGATTGCCGCCGAACTGCGTGACCATCTGGCACTCCGTCACGGCGATCTCGCCGATGTCGATGGCGAAGCCGAGTTCTTCCGGCACGATCTCGACGGCGACTTGCCCGATACGGATCTCGCCGGCGAACGGGTGGTCGTTGCCGTAGCCGCGTTGCGTGGAGTAACCGAGCGCGAGCAGGAAACCTTCGTCGCCGCGCGCGAGGTTCTGCAAGCGTGCGGTGCGCGAGGCGGGCGTGAAGAGCGGGGCGTGCACGAGGTCGTGCGGCTCGGGATCGGTGCCGTCGGTGCGCATGGCTTCGAGCAGGCCGTCGCGTCCCAGAATGTCGGTCACGCGCGGCGTGGCGGCGATGGGCGGCACGGGCGGGATGGCGACTTCGCCGTTTGCCGCGGCGTCGTTCGATTCGATGGGCGCCGAGTCTTGCGCGACCTCGGCGCGGAGTTCTCCGGGCAACGGCTCTCGGGCGCCGTGTGCATGCGCCTCGTTTGTCTCGCTTGCCTCGCCTTCCGCGAGCAACGCGAAGTCGAGCAGCCGTTGCGTGTAGTCATACGTGGCGCCGAGCACCTGACCGCCGGGCACGTCCTTGAACGTGGCGGAGATGCGGCGCGACAGACGCATCGCTGCGGTATCGATGGGCTTCGTCGTGCCCAGACGCGGCAACGTCGTGCGATAGGCGCGCAGCAGGAAGATCGCTTCGACGAGATCGCCCGCCGCCTGCTTGATCGCCAGCGCAGCGAGCGTTTCGTCATACAGCGCGCCTTCGCTCATCACGCGCGAGACGGCCAGACGCATCTGTTCACGAATTTGCGTGACGCTCAACGCGGGCACATCGGGGTTGCCGCGTCGCGCTTTGGCGAGCAGATTCCAGGATTGTTCGATGGCGCGCTCGCCACCCTTGACTGCGACGTACATCAGCAAACCTCCACATGCGTGGTGCGCGGCAGTCCGAGCACCGTGTCGCCCGAGGCGATCAGCAGGTCAAGGCCGGCGGGAAAGCGCGGGGCGAGCGCGGCGCGCGCTTGCCAGAACGCGGTGTCGAGCCCGCCGACCGTCACGTCGGCATGCGTGGCGATGCCGGGGCCGCGCAGACGCAAATGCAGTCCGCCCGTGCCGGTGTGATCGGTAGCGAGCATCGGCACGTCGACGATGAGCGTGGCGCTGTGTTCGGGCGATTCCGCCGTGCCGAATGCGAAGCGCTCGAGCGCGGGGCAGCGCGCGGGGTCGGTGAGCAGCACGAATTGCGCTGTCGCCAGATCCGATTCGCCACTCAACAAGGGCGCGCCGGTGTGAAAGCGCAGCGCGCTCGCCACTTCGGGCAGCGGGAATTGCAGCCAGACGGAGGTCGTCGCGTCGGCCAGAGCGAGCAGCGTGGCGCGCGCGGCAATGCTCGCTTCCTCGTTCGGGGCGAGCCGGCTGCCGACACTGCGCAGACGGCCGGGACGCGCCAGGGCGTCGAGCACCGCGCGAAACACGCCTTGTGCGTCGTGAACCGGATCGGCGAAGCCGGGTTGCAATTGCGACCAGTCAGGTATCGATGCCATCAACATTCAGGCCTCCCGGACCATGGTGAAGAACTCGACGCGGCTCGCGGCCGTGTCGGCGTCGTGCTGCGCAGCGGTGGCTGCCAGACGTCCCGCAATCGTTGCCAGCGGGCCGGTACCACTCGCGAGCACGTCGTGATGACGCGGCATCTGCATGAGAGCATCCAGACGCGCCACGCGGGCTGCACGCTCGGCGTCGCGGCCCAGCACGTAACCGGTGCCGACCACGCCGTCTTGCTGACGCAACGTGCAGCGCGTGACGGTCGTCTCGCCGAGGTTGAATCGGTCGCCATTCCCCCCGACGCGGCCCTGTACCAGCACCAGTCCGGTCTGCGGCGCGCGCAGCCAGACGAAATCGGGGGCGTCCGGGCAGAGGGCGATGGCGTCGTCAAGCTCGTCGCGCGTGGCTCGGGCGAGAAGCGCGAGCCATTTGGCACGTGCCGCCCTTGCGGGCGGGGCAGCGTCGCCGTCGTCTCGCGCAGTGTTGGAAGATGTGTTTGGCATGATTGTCTAGTCGTATAGACGTGTGTATGATCGCAATGATTCGGTTGGGGTAATGCTCGCGAACCCATTACAACTTTGCCGGGTGTCAACTTGATGACAGCACAACTTGAACGTGGCAGCGGCGTCGCGGTCTGGCGACAGATTGCGCAGATTCTCGCCACGGAAATCGGTCAACGCCGCTATGGCGAAGGTCTGCCTGACGATCGTCTGCCAAGCGAGACCGAACTTGCGCAGCGCTTTGGCGTGAACCGTCACACGGTGCGACGCGCCATTCTCGGACTCTCGGAGCAGGGGCTCGTGAACGTCGAGCACGGTCGCGGTACGTTCGTGCAGGCGGGCGCCATCGGCTACGTGATCGGACGTCGCACGCGCTTCACCGAGAATCTCTCTCAGCACAATCTCAAGACGGCGCAAGAGATCCTCTCGGCGCAGAAGATGAAGGCCGAGGCGAACGTTGCGCAAGCGCTCGAGATTCGTGCGGGCGCGCCGGTGTATCGCGTGGAACTGACGCGTCGCAGTCTCGATGCGCAAGGCATCGAACTGCCGCTCGCGTACAGCGAGAACTGGTTTCCGGCGACACGTTTTCCTGACTTCCCGGACGTTTTTGCGCAGCACACGTCGATCAGCGCCACGCTGGCGAGCTTCGGTGTCACGGACTACACGCGTCGCGAGAGCCGCATCGGCGCGCGGCTGCCCGACGCCGACATCGCGCGGCATCTGGGCATCAATCGTCAGCAGCCGGTGCTGAGTGTGGAGAGCACCGACGTGGACGAAGCGGGCAAGCCGGTCAAGTACGGCATCGCTTATTTCCCGGCGGATCGCATGCAACTCGTCGTGCAGGGAGAGACTGCATGAGCAGCGTGATCGGCATGAACGGCACGAGTGAGGCGCCGCAACTGGCGCTCGATCTGTCTGTGGCTCGCTTTGCGATCTATTACGCGCCGCCCGCAGGCTCGTGCTGGTGGAACGAAGGCAGCCGCTGGCTGGCACGGGATGCGATCACCGGGCGCAGCCTCAATGCGCCGCAAGTCCCGGGGCTGTCGCGTGCGCTGCACGACCTGACGCAGGATCCGCGACGCTACGGATTGCACGCCACCCTCAAGGCGCCGATGCGGCTCGCGCCTCAGGCCCACCTTGGCGATCTGTCCGGTATCGCGGCGGCGGTGGCTGCGCGTCACGCGCCGTTCGATCTGACGGTACACACCGATGTCGTCGATACCGATAACGGCAAGCGGCCGGGCTTCGTCGCGCTGCGTCCGAGGGCCGGCGCTGTAGCAGCGAAAGCGGTCGATGCTCTCGCTGCCGACTGCGTGCAGGCGTTCGACGCTTTGCGCGCGCCGCCCACAGACGCTGAATTGGCCAAACGTCACGCGCAACCGCTCACGTCGCGTCAACGCGAGTTGCTCGCCCAGTGGGGCTATCCGTACGTGTTCGACGAATTCCGCTTTCATATCACGCTGTCCGATCGTGTCGACGCGAACGACGCCGCCGCGATCACCGACTGGTGGCAGCCGCGTGTGCAGGCGCTCGGGCCAATGCGCGTCGACAGTCTGGCGCTGTTCGTGCAGCCGTCGCCCGGTGCGCCGTTCTTGCTGCATGAGCGTTTCGCCTTAGGGGAGGCCGCATGAATCACGCGCGTCTCTTTTACGTGATGGGGCCGTCGGGCGCAGGCAAGGACTCACTGCTCGCGTACGCGCGCGCTCGGATCGGGCCGGGTGCAGCATCGCCGGGCAGCGCGCCGGTGCTTTTCGCCCATCGCTACATCACGCGTGCGCCGTCCGAGGGCGAGAACCACATCGCGTTGTCGCACGCCGAGTTCGCGTTGCGGCACTCGCTGGGGTGCTTCTCGCTCGACTGGAAAAGCCACGACTGCCGGTACGGCATCGGCGTCGAGATCGACGCCTGGCTGGCGGCAGGGGCGAGTGTCGTCATCAATGGATCGCGCGCTTTCCTGGCGCAGGCGGTGAATCGTTACCGCGAGCGTCTGCATCTGGTGGAAATTCGCGTCGATCCGGCGGTGCGTGCCCGGCGTCTCGCCCGTCGCGGCCGGGAAACCGGCGATGCCCTCGACAAACGCGTGGCGCATCAGGTGGCATGGACGCCGCCCGAGGGCGTGCCGCTGTCGGTCATTGCCAACGACGGCGAGCTTGCCGAGGCCGGGGCGCAACTCCTGAACTTGCTGACGCAGCGCGGTGCGGCCTGAGCGACAGGAGCGATCTGAGTGACTTGAGTCGCCTGAGTCGCGTGAGTCGCGTGAGTCGCCCGAATCGCCACAGCGGCGCGGGCCACCTAAGACGGCGGTGCCGGCGATGTGTCGGTGATGTGAATGTGGCGATGTGTGTCGTTATTTTGCAAATTATTGCAAAGGTGGCGCGCTTTGCGTAACCTCACGCCATCACACACGGCATCGCCCGCGCCATGACGCCGTCATCGGCACGGGCTCATTCGGGAGCCCCCATGACTTCAGCTTTGCCCACTCACGCCCGCGTCGTCATTGTCGGCGGCGGCATCGTCGGTTGTTCCGTCGCCTATCACCTCGCCAAGCTGGGCTGGACAGACGTCGTCCTGCTGGAGCAGGGG
>NZ_JAELTP010000155.1 GCF_016428915.1 Pandoraea sp. ASV26 | reverse complement strand
CCCTCGCATACTCCATGCCGCGCTTGCCCGCCCGGTCGTCCCGTCCCACCGAAGACGCGCCTGCCCAATCCTCCCGCGACGCGACGCCCTCTGCGCCGCGTTCATCGCTCTTCGTCGGCTCGACGGAAAAGACGTTTCAGGTCCTGCACGCCTTCGACGGCCCCGCGCGTTACATGACGCTCGGCGACATCGCCAAGGCGGCCGAACTCGATCGCAGCGCCACCCAGCGACTGGTGCACACGCTCGAAGCGCTCGGCTATCTCTACCGGGTGCCCGAGACCCGCACTTACGGGCTGACCACCAAGGTTTTGCAGTTCTCGTACAACTACATTCGCGCGAACGAGCTGGTCGACAAAGCGTCGCCGTATCTGCTCGACATCAGCCGCCGTGTGGGCGAGACGACCAACCTTCAGGAACTGGACGGTCACGAGATCGTGTTCGTCGCGCGGTTTCCCGGCCAGCATCTGGTGAACATCGATATCGTGGTCGGCGCGCGTCTGCCCGCGATGTTTACCGCGTCCGGCATCGCGATCCTGTCGCGGCTGCCCGAGGCGCGCATGCGCGAGATCCTCACGACCACGCCGCTCGAACCGATGACGCCGTACACGCTCACCGACGAGAAGAAGCTTGTCGAGCGGATTCAGATGACCGCGCGCCGCGGCTTCGCCATCGTCGAGAACGAAACCGTGATGGGCGACATTTCGGTCGCCGCGCCCATCACCGACCACGACGGCCACGCCGTCGCTGCCATCAACATCTCGGTGCCGACCTCGCGCTGGACGCGTGAGCGCGCGGAAGCCGAACTCGCCCCGCACATTCAAGTCGCCGCGACCTCGATCTCGAAGTCGCGGCTGTCAACGTTCCGCCGCTAACGGTTTTCACGCGGCTTTCGACCTTATGCCGCTAAGGCTTTTCAAGCGGCGGTCGACCTTTGCCGCTAAGGCTTCTACAGCGGCTATCGACTTTATGCCGCTGAGCCCTCTCAAGCGGCTATCGACCTTGCGCCGCTAAGCGCTCTGAAGCGGCTGTCGACCTCGCGCCGCCAGCTAACAGCGCGCGACGCAGAGGTCTCAACCGCTCAACGCCCATACGCCTAAACGCCTAAACGCCTAAACGCCTGAACGCCTAAACGCCTGAACGCCTGAACGCCTGAACGCCTAAACGCCTGAACGCCTGAACGCCTGAACGCCTCAGCGTCCCTCGAAAATCGCCAGTTGCCGGGCCAGTTCCTCGCGCAGCTCGGCCGAGAGCGCCGGGGCCGGCGGCACCAGCGGTGCGAGCATGGCCGGCGCCTTCACACCGATCAGATCCATCACCGACTTCATCGGCCCGGGATTCGTCTCGGCGAACGCCAGGTTCATCAGCGGAATCAGCGAGCGGTGCAGCGCCAGCGCCTCGGCCGTCTTGCCTTCCGAGGCGAGCGCGAAGATGCGTTGCCATGCCGTGGGCAGCAACGACGCCGTCACCACGATGCCGCCACGCGCGCCCGCCGCCACATGCAGCGGGAACAACGTGTCTTCACCACTGAGCACGGCAAACGATTCGTCCACCCCCGCAATCGTGCGCAGGAAATGCCACATGTCGGTGTTGCAAGCCTTCATGCCGATGATGTTCTCGTGGCGCGACAGCTCGTGCAGCACTTCCGGCGCAATCGCAATACGCGTGCGGTACGGAATCTCGTAGATCAGGATCGGCAGCGGCGACTCGTCGGCATAACGCAGGAAGTAGTCGCGAATGCCGGCTTGCGTCGGGTTGGTGTAGTACGGCGTGAGCACGAGCAGGCCGTCGGCACCGGCCGCGGCGAAGTCACGCCCGGCTTCGAGGGCGTCGTGATAGCCCGGGTCGAGCACGCCCGCGATCACCGGCACGTCGCGCCCGTGCGCCTTGACTTCTTGCGCCGTGAGCTCCGCCATGCGCACGCGCTCGGCGCGCGAGAGCGCACCGTACTCGCCCGTGCCGCCCAGCGGCACCACGCCGTCGATGCCCTGCCCCAGCAGGTAGCGCATCAGCGCGCGTGCGGCGTCGGTATGAATCGTGTCGTCGGCATTCACCGGCGTGGGAATCGCCGGCAGAATGCCCTTGAGTTGTGCAGAGCGAAGCATGAGTTAAACGTCCGTGAGTCGTGAGTTCGGAGAAATCGGATACCGCATCAGGTCGCGAGGCTGCGCCGGCGCAAACGCTCGGCCACCCAGATCAGCGCGGCAATGAAAAGGAACAGGCACGTGGAGACCGCAGCGATCACCGGCGAGATCTGCATCGTGAGTTCGTCCCAGAACTGCTTGGGCAGCGTGGTCGAGAGCCCGCCCGACGTGAAGAGGGCAATCGTGAGTTCGTCGAACGACGTGGCGAACGCGAACAGGAACGACGACAGCAGGCCCGCGCCGAGAATCGGGAACGTCACGCGGCGCAGCGTGGCCCACGGACGCGCCCCAAGGCTGTAAGCCGCCAGATCGAGACGCGTGTCGTAGTTGCGCAGCACGGCCATCATCGTGATGACGACGTACGGCACGGCCACCACCGTATGCGCGATGGTCAGCCCCACATTCGAGCCCACCAGACCGATCTTGGCGAAGAAATAGAACACGCCGACGGCCAGGATCATGCGCGGCACCACGATCGGGGCCAGCACGAACGCGAGCATCGCCGACTTGCCACCCATGCCGCCACGCACCAGCAGAAACGCGGCGGGCGTGCCGATCAGCATCGACAGCAGACCCGCGCCAATGCCCACCAGCATGGAGCGCGTGACCGCCTGCATCCACAGCGGCGAATCCCAGACCTGCTGATACCACTGCAACGAGAAACCCTTCGGTGGCCACGCCAGTGCCGAGGCCGAGTCGAACGACACCGGAATCATCAGCAGCGCCGGCGCGGCGAGGAACACCACCAGCAGGAAGACGATCACGCGCAGCACGAGTCCGTCGCCCTGCTCGCCCTTGTGACGCGGCATCACGCGCAGCAGCACATCGGTCGCGCTGCCCAGCGCGCCAAGCACCGTCTCGCCGAGCGTGCGGGCCCAGCCGCCACGTCGCTTGCCCGCTTTCACGTCACCCGCGCCGCCGGCCATCGTCGACAGGCCGACCATGCGGTCGTAGACGAGGAACACGACAAGCACCACGGCGAGCAGCAGCACCGAAATCGCGCCGGCAAAGCCCCAGTTCAATGCCTGCATCACCTGATCGATGATGAGCTGCGTAATCATCGTTTCGTGACGTCCGCCCAGCAGCGTGGGCGTGATGAAGAAGCCGATCGACGTGACGAACACCATGAGCGCGCCGGCCGCCACACCCGGCAGCGACAACGGGAAATACACGCGCCAGAACACCGTGCCGGGACGCGCCCCCAGCGTCGATGCCGCGCTCGGCAAACGACGGTCGATGTTCTCCATGACGGACAGCATCGTGAGCACGGCCAGCGGCATGAGCGCATGCACCATGCCGAGGATCACGGCCGGAAAGCTGTACAGCAGCGAGAGCGGCGCGTCGATCAGGCCGAGATCGAGCAACGTGCGGTTGACCACCCCGTTACGGCCGAGCAGCACCACCCACGCGAACGTGCGCACGAGGAAGCTGGTCCAGAACGAGACCAGCAGCCAGAACAGCAGCCGCTGCTTGCGCGCGCCGGTGAGCGTGGAGAGCCGATAAGCAATCGGATAGCCGGTGAGCACCGCGAAGAAGGTCGTATAGAGCGAGACCTTGAGCGTGATGAGCAACACCTCGACGTACACCGGCGAGGCGAACAGACGCTGATATTCAACGAGCGTGAAGCCGTTCTCGCCGCGAATGCTCAGCAACAGCAACTGGCCGACCGGATAGATCAGCATGACCGTGAGCAAGATGACGATCGGCGCCGCCATGAGCATCGGGCGCAGGCGGGCGCGCCAGCGTGAGCGGCGCGGCGCCGGCTGAACGGGACTGGATGACGAAGGACGAACCACGGCAGAGGCACTCATCGCTTACCCCGCGATCGCAACAGCGTCGTCGGCATGCCACGCGAGACCCAGCGTCTGCCCGATCTCGAAGCGGTTGCCCTGACGATGCGTCGGGAATGCGGCGACGAGCGACTTGCCAAGCTCGCCCGCCTTGCCGCCAGTGACGTCCGATTGCAGATACAGCTTCGTCATGCCGCCCGTGACCATGATGTCGGTGAGCTTCGCCGAAATCGTCGACACGCCGTCGCGGCTGCTCTGAGTGTCCTGAACGTGAAGATTCTGCGGACGCAGCATCAGCTTGACCGCGCGGCCTTGCTCGACCTGCGGGTCGTAGACCATCGCGCCTGCGCCGTTCGAGCCCTGCACGCCCGGCATCGCCACGCGCACCTGATCGCCCGAACGCTCCAGCACGGTGGCGTCGAGCAAATTGGACTCGCCGAGGAAGTCGGCCACGAACACACTCGTCGGACGGAAATACAGATCGTCGGGCGTGCCCAGTTGCGCGATTTCTCCGGCGTTCATCAGGCAAATGCGATCGGACATCGTCATCGCTTCTTCCTGATCGTGCGTCACGTACACGATGGTGGTGCCGAGCTCACGGTGAATGCGCTTGATCTCGAGCTGCATGTGATCGCGCAGCTTCTTGTCGAGTGCGCCCAGCGGCTCGTCCATCAGAATGATCGACGGCCGGTAGACCATGCAGCGCGCGAGCGCAATCCGCTGCTGCTGCCCGCCCGAGAGTTCGCGCGGATAGCGCTCGGCCACGTGCGGCAGATGCACCATTTCCAGCGCGTTCATGACCATCTTGCGAGCCGTCTGCGCGTCGGTGCGACGCATCTGCAACGGGAAGGCGATGTTCTCCGCCACGGTCATGTGGGGGAACAGCGCGTAGTTCTGAAACACCATACCGATGTCGCGTTCGTACGGCGCGCCGTACGTGACATCGGTCCCGTTGATGCGGATAGCGCCCGCATCGGGCTGCGACAGACCGGCGATGAGCGAGAGCAACGTGGTCTTGCCCGAGCCGCTCGGGCCGAGCAAGGTCAGGAATTCGCCCTGGGCGACATCGAGGTCGGTCGGCGCCAGCGCGACGAAATCGCCGTAGCGCTTGGACAGGCCCGAGACTTGGAGATTGGCAACGGTCATGAGATCAGCACCCCAAAAAACGTGAAACGAAACGGCAGGTGAGGATCAGGTCAGGATCCAGCGGTTGAAACGTTCGAGCGCGAGGCTCTGGTTCTGCTGCCAGAACTGCGCGTTGATCTGCACGCCGCTCTTCATGTTCTCGGGGAACGTCGGGCAGTGCTTAGCGACTTCGGGCTTCACATAGTTGAACGCTTCGGGTTGCGTCATGCCGGCCGGGAAGTACTTGGTCAGTTCCGCCTGACGCTTCGGGTCGCTCGCGAACTTGATGAACTCGCGACACGCCGCCGCGTTCGGTGTGCCCTTGAGGATCGACCAGTTGTCGCAGCCCCAGATGTTCTGGTTCCACACGATCTCCACCGGCACGCCATTGGCCTGTGCCGACTGCGCACGCGAGGCCCACGTGGCGACCATGTCCACTTCGCCCGAGCCGAGCATCTGCTCGACCTGTGCCCCGGTGGTCCACCACACGGCCACTTGCTTGGCGACCTTATCCAGGCTCTTGAACGCCCGGTCGAAGTCGCACGGATAGACGGCGCCTGCGGCAACGCCGTCGGCCAGCAGCGCTTCTTCGATGGTGTCGAACGGGTACTTGCGAATCGAGCGGCGGCCCGGGAAGTCCTTCACGTTCCACAGGTCGGCCCACGACGTGGGGGCCTTGCGACCCTTGAACGCGTCCGTGCGATAGGCGAGCACCGTCGAGTAGACGTTGGTGCCCACGCCGAACGGCGACATGTACTGCTTCGGAATCTTGGCGACGGTCGGGTCGGACTCTAGACCGTGACGCTCCAGATATTCCTTGCCGCCCGAGGTCAGCAGCAAAATCGCGGGCTGGCTGATCTTGGCCATGTCCCACGTGTAGCTGCCCGCCTCGACCATGCTCTTGATCTGCGCGGTCGGCTCTGCATTGGCC
>NZ_JAELTP010000154.1 GCF_016428915.1 Pandoraea sp. ASV26 | reverse complement strand
GCCGTTCTACTCGGTCGGCACGCTCGACCACACGATGCCGTACTACCTGCGTCAGCCCATGACGATGGTCGCCGTGCAGGACGAACTGGAGTTCGGCATCTCGCAAGCGCCCGATAGCTGGATTCCGACGCTCGACAAGTTCGCGCAGGTCTGGATGGCAGCGCCCAAGGCACTCGCGCTGGTCGATCCGGACAAGTTCACGGTGCTCGAAACGCTCGGCCTGCCAATGAAAATCGTGGCGCGCGACAGCCGTCGCGTCATCATCGAGAAACCGCAAACCGCACAGTCTCCCGCCGCCAACTAAGCGCGGCACCCCTAAAGAAAACGGCTGAGGACGATGTCTTGTCCTCAGCCGTTTTTCTTTTCCCGTCAGTGACTTGCGGGACTTACTTCGACTTCTTCTTGCCGTCGACCGGCTTGGCCTGACCGACAGAAACGCCCGCTTCGGCGGTCAGCATCAGGAACGTGAAGGTCTCTTCGAGGTACAGACGAACGGTGCTCGCCGTGTGATCGAGATAGCCGATCGAGACGTCCTGACCGATGTGCATCTCGTAGTCGCCGCCACGCGTCGAGAGAATGCAGCCGCCGTCGATGGCCGGCGCCCAGATGATCTCGCCGCTCACGATGTGGCCGATGTGCTCGAGAATCGGATAGCCCTGATCGTTCGCTTCGGTCACGGCGGTATAGGCATCTGCGCCCAGCAGCACGCTGTAAGGACCGTCGACACCTTCCAGACGCAGTTGCTCTAGCGCCTTGGCAATCACGGTCGGATAGTCGGCGATATTGGCCGGCAGCGGCAGCACCGGATTCGAGCTGCCTTCGCGCACGCCCGTAATGTGGGCCGCCTTGTAGCCGTCGAAAATCGCGCGGTCTTCTGCGTAGGCCAGCTTGATGGCGGCGTCCTTGGCGGGTTGCCAGTCGGAGTCGTTGGCGCCGCGCTCCACATCGTCGATGGCTTCACGCGAGAGCTCGAACGGCACGCGCAGGGCCACGAGCGGCATCACTTCACGCTGACGGGCGCCCACGCCGTCGAACGGCGCGTCGATCGGCTTCTGATGACCGGTGCCCACGCCCGCGAGCGCCAGACCACCGGGACCCTTGACGTCAACCACACGACGGCCGGCGACCGTACGCTTGAAAGTACGGGCCACTTCCTCTTCGATTTGCGCCCAGGCGGCGCTCGAAATGGGGGCCAGTTCGCGATGCAGGTTATTCATGCCTGAGAAACTCCTTTGAGCGATCCGATTTGCAACGAGCCATCCGCAGGGGCGGCGCTCGCCGGGGTGAGAGACGATACCGTGACATCGACCACCGGCGTGGCCGTCGACGTCACGTCGATCAGGGTCTTGATCGCCGCAGGCTCGGTGGCCGCGGCCACCGGTGCCTCGCGCTCGGCGAGCGCCTCAAGCAACGGTGCCGACGGCACGAAGAACAGCCCGCCGGTCACGGCGGTGCTGAAGTCGAGCAGGCGATCGTAATTGCCGGGCGGACGCCCCACGAACATGTTCTCGAGCATCTGCTCGATGGGCGCAGGGGACCGGGCGTAACCGATGAAGTAGGTGCCGAACTCGCCCGAACCGGGTCGGCCGAACGGCATGTTGTCACGCAAAATCTTGATTTCCTTGCCGTCTTCCTCAAGCGTGGTCAGCGCGCTGTGCGACCAACTGGGCTTCACGCCCTCATCGAGTTCGACGTCGGAGAGCTTCGTGCGGCCGATAATGCGCTCCTGCGCCTCGACCGGCAGTGCGTTCCAGCCGGTCATGTCGTGCAGGTACTTCTGCACGAGCACGTAGCTGCCGCCCTCGAATTCGGGGTCTTCGTCGCCCATCACCGTGAATTCGAGCGCTTCCTTGCCCTCAGGGTTCTCGGTGCCGTCGACGAAACCGACCATGCTGCGCATGTCGAAATACCGGAAGCCGTGAACCTCATCGACAACGGCGACCGCGTCGCCCAGCTTGGCGAGCATGAGCGTCGCGAGTTCGAAGCACAGATCCATCTGATCGGCGCGGATGTGCAGCAGCAGATCGCCGGGCGTGGCCGGGGCATGGCGCTTGCCCGAACCGAACTCACGGAACGGATGCAGCTCTGCCGGACGCGGGTCGCCGAACAGGCGATCCCAGGCGTTGTCGCTGAAGCCGACCACACACGACAAATTGCCGGACGGCACACGCTTGCCGACCGAGCGGACATAGGCGGCAACATCGGCACACCAGCCCCGCACGCTCGCGTGGGCCGCTTCATCGTCACGCACGGTGGCGACGAGAAAAATGGCGCTGCGGGTGACGGTGCCGGAGACTGGCTGAGGTTCCGGGGGAGACGTCGGACGTTCGGTCATTGCTTTCCTGCGTGGGACTGGGGTTCTCTATGCCGGCGGGCGCAGCCTCGGCGAGAACAGCAGGCCTTAGGCTATCGGGCGGCGACTTTTGGTGTGTCAACTTTATAACGCAACACACCGTAATATGCCACTCACATCGTCATCGCGACGAGCAAAGCCTTATGCGACGTGGCTTTGCGGCGGGTCGGACACAATATGGCAATTTCGCCATTTTCGCGCCATTTTGGCGTTGGGGGTACGCCACTACCATGGCGGCGTTCCTTCCGGTACCGGTACGGCGCGGCTGCGCGCGTGCCGGACGGCCCTTGTCCGTACGCCTGCGATTGCGCCCGAGCGCGTCTGAATCATGTGGATTGTCAACGTTGCGCTCAAACGGCCATACACGTTCATCGTGATGGCCATTCTGATCCTGCTCGCCACGCCGCTCGCGCTCATGCGCACACCGGTCGACGTGCTGCCGGAAATCAACATCCCGGTGATCAGCGTCATCTGGACCTATACCGGGCTCTCGGCAGAAGACATCGCCGACCGGATGATCTCCGGCAACGAACGCGGGCTGACGACGACCGTCAACAACATCGAGCACATCGAGTCGCAGTCGCTGCCGGGCATCGGCATCATCAAGATCTTCTTGCAGCCCACCGCCAACGTCCAGACGGCGATCGCTCAGGTCGTCGCGGTCGAGCAGGCACAGGTCAAGCAGATGCCGCCGGGGGCCACACCGCCGCTCGTCATCAGCTACTCGGCCTCGTCGATCCCGGTGATGCAGCTCGGCCTGTCGAGCCCCAGCCTGTCGGAGCCCGCGCTCAACGACACGGCACTCAACTTCCTGCGCCCGCAACTGGTCACGATCCCCGGTGCCGCCGTGCCCTATCCGTATGGCGGCAAGACGCGGCTGATCTCGGTGGACATCGACACGCGCGCGCTGCTCGCCAAGGGATTGACCGCGCAGGACGTGGTCGCGGCCGTCAACGCCCAGAACCTGATCCTGCCGACCGGCACCGCGAAGATCGGCCCGCGTGAGTACAACGTCGACATGAACGGTTCGCCGCCGACGGTCGAGGGCCTGAACAACATCCCGGTGCGTACGGTCGACGGCGCCACCACTTACCTGCGCGAAGTCGCTCACGTGCGCACGGGCTTCTCGCCGCAGACCAACATCGTGCGTCAGAATGGCCAGCGCGGCGTGCTGATGTCGATCATGAAGACGGGCGACGCCTCAACCCTGTCGGTGGTCGACTCGCTCAAGGCGCTGCTGCCCGAGGCACGCGCCGCGCTGCCGGCGGACCTGCACATCTCGGCGCTGTTCGACCAGTCGGTGTTCGTGAAAGCCGCCGTGCAGGGCGTGATTCACGAAGCGCTGATCGCCGCGGCGCTCACGGCGGCCATGATCCTGCTGTTCCTCGGCAACTGGCGCAGCACCTGCATCATCGCGATCTCGATTCCGCTCTCGATTCTCTCGTCGCTGCTCGCCCTCCACGCGCTGGGCCAGACGATCAACATCATGACGCTGGGCGGCCTGGCGCTCGCCGTGGGTATTCTGGTCGACGACGCGACCGTGACCATCGAGAACATCGAGCGCCATCTGCACATGGGCACGCCCCTGCATCAGGCGATTCTCGACGGGGCGGGCGAAATCGCCGTGCCCGCGCTCGTCTCGACGCTGTGTATCTGTATCGTGTTCGTGCCGATGTTCTTCCTGACGGGCGTGGCACGCTACCTGTTCGTGCCGCTTGCCGAAGCCGTTGTGTTCGCGATGCTGGCGTCGTACATTCTGTCGCGTACGCTGGTGCCCACGCTCGCCATGCTGCTCATGGGACACGCGCATCAGGCCGATCCGAACGCGAAGCCCGGCGCGTTCCGCCGCATCTACCTGCGCTTCGACGCCGGCTTCGAGCGCATGCGCGCCGCCTACATCGTTGTACTCTCGATGCTGCTCGTGCGCCGGCGCGTCTTCGCCACGGGCTTCCTGGCCTTCTGCGTGCTGTCGATGGGCCTGGTGTTCGTGCTGGGCGCGGACTTCTTCCCGACGGTGGATGCGGGCGACATTCGCATGCACATGCGCGCGCCCACCGGCACGCGCATCGAGGAAACGGCGCGTCTGGCCGATGAGGTCGAGAAGGTCGTACGCGAGGTCGTGCCTGCGAACGAACTCGAGACCATTCTCGACAACCTCGGCTTGCCCTACAGCGGTATCAACCTGTCGTACAGCAACGCGGGCACCATCGGCACACTCGACGGCGAGATCCAGATCGCACTGACCCCGGATCACCAACCCAGCGCGCGCTATATCGACAAGCTGCGCGCCCTGCTGCCGCAACGTTTCCCGGGCGTGGAGTTCTTCTTCCAGCCGGCGGACATCGTCACCCAGATTCTCAACTTCGGTCTGCCTGCCGCCATCGACATCCAGATCAGCGGCAACCAGCAACTGGCGAATTTCGACGTCGCAACGAAGCTGCTCAAACAGGTGCGCCAGGTGCCCGGCACCGTCGACACGCATATCCAGCAACGGGTGAACGCGCCGACGCTGCACCTGAACATGGACCGCACGCGCCTGCAACAACTGAATCTGAACGCCAACGCCGTCGCCCAGAATGTACTGATCTCGCTCTCGGGCAGTTCGCAGACGTCGCCGGGCTTCTGGTTCAACAGCCAGAACGGCGTGGAGTACAGCCTGGCCGTGCAATCGCCGCAGTACCGCATCAGTTCGATCGACGACCTGCTGCGCCTGCCGGTGGCGGGCACCGCCAACAACGGCCAGCCGCAACTGCTCGCCAACTTCGTGAAGGTCGAGCAGACGCAACAGTTTGCCGTGGTCAGTCACTACAACATCCGGCCGGTGATCGACATCTTCGTGAGCGTGGAAGGCCGGGACCTGGGCAGCGTGGCGGGCGACATCGACAAGCTCGTCGCACAAGCGCGCAAGGATCTGCCGCGTGGCAGCCAGATCACCGTGCGCGGTCAGGTCAGCACGATGCAAAGCTCCTACCTCGGGCTGGGCGTGGGGGTGGCGATGGCCATCGTGCTCGTCTATCTGCTGATCGTGGTGAACTTCCAGTCGTGGGTCGATCCGCTCATCATCGTGAGCGCCCTGCCCGCCGCCCTTGCCGGCATCGTCTGGATGCTCTTCCTCTCCGGCACCCGGCTCTCGGTGCCCGCGCTCACCGGGGCCATCATGACCATGGGCGTGGCCACTGCCAACAGTATTCTCGTGGTGGCGTTTGCCCGACAACGCATGGAAGCCGGCATGGCGCCGCTCAAGGCCGCCCTCGAAGCCGGGGCGAGCCGGATTCGTCCGGTGCTGATGACGGCACTCGCCATGATTATCGGGATGGTGCCGATGGCACTCGGACTGGGCGAAGGCGCCGAGCAGAACGCGCCGCTTGGCCGCGCGGTGATCGGCGGGCTGCTCTTCGCCACGGTCTCGACGCTGTTCTTCGTGCCGCTGGTCTTTGCCGGCGTGCACACGCGACTCGCCCAGAGAAAGGCGCAGCGACAGGCTTCCCCCACACCAGATAACAAGTCTTGACGGGTTGAACGACATGACCGAGAAACACCACGCCGAACTGGCCATCGCCGAGCACGATCCTGCCGATGGCCGGCAGTTACCCCCGCGTCACGGCGAATTCCGGCGCGCAAAGATCGCGCTGATCGTTGTGGCCCTGCTGCTGGTGGCGGGCGCGGCGCGCACGACCATTTCCAACGCGCTGCAACGCCGTGAAGTCGCCAGCGTGACGGCCGAGAACGCCCGGCAGTATGTGAGCGTCGTCACGCCCCAGGCGACCGAGGCAAGCGAGACATTGCTGCCCGCCACGCTGCGCGGTGCGGTCGAATCGCCCATCTATGCCCGGGCGACCGGCTATCTGCTGCATCGGTACGTCGACATCGGCACTCGCGTGAAGCAAGGCCAGTTGCTGGCCGATCTCGATACGCCGGAAATCGATCAGGAACTCGCGCAGGCCATTGCCCAGCGCAACCAGATCAGCGCCAGCCTCGGGCTCGCGAAATCGTCGTTCGAGCGATGGCAGCAACTGCGTCAGCGCGACGCCGTCTCCCAGCAAGAACTCGACGAGCGTCAGAGCACCTACACGC
>NZ_JAELTP010000153.1 GCF_016428915.1 Pandoraea sp. ASV26 | reverse complement strand
GTGTAGGGCTGCGTGGCGCGACGCCAGCGTTGCCTGCCGGTACCGTCTGGCCGACGCAGGACTTGCTCGATGACTGGCAGGCGCATGTCGAGCGCGACGGCGCGGCGCTGGCCGCCGAAGGCGACGATGGCCGGTACCGGCGCGATGACCTCGACGCGTTGGCCAACCGTCTGGCGGTGGCGTTGCAGATGCGCGGCATCGTGCCGGAAGATCGCGTCGCGGTGTGCTTGCCGCGCAGTGCGGCGTTGGCCGGGGCGATTCTCGGGGTGTGGAAAGCGGGGGCCGCTTATGTTCCGCTCGATCCGTCGCAGCCGCTCGCGCGTCTCGACAAGCTGGTGAAAGCCAGTGGCGCGAAGGTTGTCATCGTCGACGATCCAGCGCCAGCGATTACGCAGGCGCCGTTGATCCGTTGGCGCGATGTTACGCATGCGGCAGGCGATGTGCCCGCTGCGCACGCGATGCCCACGCATCCCGCACAGGCGGCCTATGTCATCTACACGTCGGGGTCGACGGGCGAGCCGAAGGGCGTCGTGGTCAGTCGCGGCGCGCTGCACAACTACGTGAAGGCGATGGCGGCGCGCTTGCACGACAGCGGGCTGGATACCAGCGACGACGCGACTGGCGGCTTCGCCATGGCGTCTACCGTGGCCGCCGACCTTGGACATACGACGCTGTTCGGTGCGCTGGCCCTTGGCCGCCCGCTCTACCTCGTGCCGGACGCTTGTGCGTTTGATGCCCAGCGCTTCGCCGACTGGTGCGGGGCACGGCCGATCGACGTGCTGAAAATCGTACCGGGTCATCTGAAAGGATTGCTCGATGCAGCAGGGGAGTCGGTGTTGCCGCGTGCCGTGTTGGTCACAGGCGGCGAGTCGCTCGACCCGGCGTTCGTGGCGCAGCTTCGGGCGGTGCGTCCGACGCTTGCCGTTCTCAACCATTACGGGCCGACGGAGACGACCGTCGGCGCGTTGACGCATACGTTGCCTCATGCGAGCTTGGTCGAAGCCCCGATCCCGGTCGGCCACCCGCTCGACAATCTGCATGCGCATGTCCTCGACGGTGATCTCAATCCGTCGCCGCCGGGTGTCGCGGGCGAACTGTACATCGGCGGGGCGGGCCTCGCGCGTGGTTATCTCGGTGCACCTGCGCAGACCGCCGAGCGGTTCGTGCCGGATCCGTGGCGCGCCGGCGGGCGACTCTACCGTACCGGTGACCGAGCTGTTCAGCGCGCCGATGGGGCCCTCGTCTATCTCGGCCGCGTAGACGATCAGGTCAAGATTCGTGGCTATCGCGTGGAGCCGGCCGAAGTCGCGCACGCCATGCGGCAGGTGCCGGGTGTGATCGACGCCGCCGTGGTGGCGCGTCACGATGGCCCCGGCGGCGCGTGGCTGCATGGCGTCTTCACGGGCGAGGCGACGGTCGATACGGTGCGTGCCGCGCTGAGCGCGACACTGCCGCCGGCTTGGGTGCCTGCGCGCTTCGATGGTGTGAAGACGCTGCCGCTCACGGCCAACGGCAAGGTGGATCGTCGCGCACTGATCGCGCTGAGCGAGGCCGCTGATGCCACGAAAGCGGCCGGGGGCGACGCATCGCTCGACCTGCCGCACGACGGTGCCGAGGCCGATATCGCTGCCGTCTGGTGTCAGGTGCTCAAGCGTGAGCAAGTCGGACGTCATGACGCGTTCTTCGACATCGGCGGCGACTCGATTCTGGCGTTGCAGGTGATTGCGCGTCTGCGCAAACGCGGGATCAAGGTCGGGCCGCAGCATCTCGCCTCGCATCCTACGATCGCGCAACTGGCGACGCTCGTTTCACCCGCTTCTGCGGCCCCGTCGCCGACTGTTGCGCCGGAGCCGATCGCGGGGCCGCTGCGTGGCGATCCGAGCCGCAGCACGTTCCCGCTGTCGTCGTCGCAAATGCGCGTCTGGCTGGAAACACAGCTTGCGCCTCGTGCGGGGGCGTATCACATCGCGGGTGCGCTGCGGCTCGAAGGGCCGTTGCAGGTGCAGGCGCTGGAGCGCTCGCTCACTACGCTGTCGGAATGGCACGAGACGCTGCGCACGACGGTCGAGGTCGTCGAGGTATGCGACGCCGAGGCGGGCGCCCCCCAGCAGCGCGTGCACGTCACGATGCCGGTCGCCTTTACCCACGAGGTCATCGAGGCGAGCGCGAGCGCCGCTGCACGCGACACGGCCGTGCAAGCCCGGCTCGATGCGCTCACGCTCGCACCGTTCGATCTGGCGACGGGCCCGCTTTGGCGGGTGCATCTGATGCGACTGGATGCGCAGTCGCACGTGCTGATGCTCGTAATGCATCACCTGATCTCGGACGGCTGGTCGATGAACCTGTTGATCGCCGATCTCGCCCGCGCCTATCGGGCGCACGCCGTTGGCGTCCTGCCTGTGCGTGAGACCGCCGTCCCCGCACTTCGCTACGGCGACTATGCCCTTTGGCAACGCGAGCAATTGGCAAGCCCGGCGAATGCGGAACATCTGGCGTACTGGCGCGCGCAACTCGGCACGACGCATCCGGAGCTTGCCTTGCCGTTCGACCGTGCGCGCCCTGCTGCGCGCGACGGTGCCGGAGACAGCATCGATCTGACGATACCGCCCGCGCTGCCCGCACGTCTCGAGCGCTTCGCCCGCGAGCATGGCGTCACGCGCTTCATGGTGATGGCCGCCGCCTTCCACCTGCTGATGCATCGCGTGACCGGCGAGGCGGACGTGCGCACCGGCATGCCGGTCGCCGGGCGCACGCATGAAGCCTTCGAGCCGGTCGTCGGCTTCTTCGTCAACACGCAAATCCTGCGCTCGCAGATTGACGCGCCGACCACCTTCGCGTCGCTGGTGGCGCAAGTCCGCGACCAATGGCTGGCGGCACAGCAGCATGCGGACGTGCCGTTCGAGCGGTTGGTCGAGCATCTTGCCCCGGCTCGCAGCGTCTCGCGGCACCCGCTATTTCAGGTGTCCATCAATCATCAGAAGCGCGCCTTCGCGCCGTTGCAGGATCTGGCGGGCCTGACGATGCAGGCTGTCGAGCGCCGCGCGCATCACGCACAAGTCGATCTCGCGCTGGATACGGAGGAGGACGAGACGGGAGCGCTGCGCGCTTGGCTGACGTATGCCCGCGATGTGTTCGACGCGCCTACGGTGCGGCGTCTGGGTGAGCAGTGGCTGACCTTGATCGATGTGGCGATGACGCAGGCAACGACGCCGGTGGCACGTCTGCCGATGACGACCGGCGCTGACTCGATGGCGCAGGCCGCGGGTCGTTCCCGTGTGAGCGTGGCCGTGCCGCTGCCCGTGCATCTCGTCATCGATGCGCACGCCGCAGCGCGCGGCAACGCGATTGCCGTGAGCGATGCCGACGGCGACGTGTCGTACGCGAGCCTCGTCGCGCGGGCCAACCGTATCGCTCACTGGCTGATCCGAGCGGGCGTGCAGCCCGAGGCGCGTGTGGGGCTGGCGATGTCGCGCAGCACCGATCTCATCGTCGCGATGCTCGGCATTCTCAAGGCCGGCGCGGCCTACGTGCCGCTAGACCCGGCCTATCCGTCAGAACGTCTGAACTACATGGTCGCCGACGCAGGGGTGACGCATGCCATCACGCAGGCATCGCTGGCGAACGTGGGGTGGTTGCCCGCAGGGGCGAGCACGATCGAGTCCATTCTGGCCGACGACTCGTTGCCGGAGCGTGCGCCCACGCGCGCCGTGCATGTCGATCAACTGGCGTATGTGATTTATACGTCGGGGTCGACGGGGCGTCCGAAGGGCGCACAGCTCACGCATCGGAATCTGATGCGCTTGCTGCTTGGCACCTCGGGCGACTTCGCATTCGATGACCGTGAGGTGTGGACGATGTTCCATTCGTATGCGTTCGACTTCTCGGTCTGGGAGATTTTCGGTGCGCTGGCGCATGGCGCCCGGCTCGTGGTCGTGTCGCAAGACACCGCGCGCGATCCCGCCGCCATGTGGGCACTGGTCGCCCGTGAAGGCGTGACGGTGCTCAACCAGACGCCGTCCGCGTTCTACCAATGGCTTGGCGCAATGCCGGCAGACGTTTCGTCCACGACGTTGCGCCATATCGTTTTCGGTGGCGAAGCGCTCACGCCCGCACGGCTGCAACCCTGGTGGCAGCGCTTCGGCGAGGCGACCCGTCTGACCAATATGTACGGCATCACCGAGACGACCGTGCATGTGAGTCAGCGCGTGCTTCGCCCCGGCGACGTGGCGGGTTCACCGATTGGCGAGCCCATTGCCGATCTCGACTGGCGCGTGCTGGATGCCGGACTCAACGACGTGCCTCCCGGTGTGGCCGGCGATCTGTATGTGTGCGGCGCCGGGCTGGCGCGCGGGTATCTGGGGCAGGCGGGTCTCACGGCGGAGCGCTTCGTCCCGGATCCGAAAGGGGCCGCAGGCGAGCGCATGTACCGCAGCGGTGATCGCGCGCGCCGGCTGGCCGACGGCACGCTCGACTATCTCGGACGCGGCGACGCGCAGGTCAAGCTGCGCGGCTTTCGCATCGAGTTGGGCGAGATCGAGACGCAATTGCTGCGTCACGACGACGTGACCGACGCTGCCGTCCTCGTGCGTGACGACGGCGCGGGCGAACAACTGGTCGCCTACGTGGTGTCGTCGCTCGATCCCGACGCCCTCTGGGCGCGTCTGCGCAGTCACCTGTCGGGGCTATTGCCCGCGTACATGGTGCCGGGCCAGTGGTTGCGCCTCGATGCGTTGCCGCTTACCCCTAACGGTAAGCTCGACCGGCGAGCACTGCCCGTCCCGCACGGCGCGGGTGCGCAGACCTTCGAGGCCCCGCATGACGGGTGCGAAGCGCTCATCGCTGCGATCTGGCAGGACGTGCTCGGCGTGCCGCGCGTGGGCCGTCACGACGACTTCTTCGCGTTGGGCGGCCATTCGCTGCTCGCCACGCAGGTCGCTTCGCGATTGCGCGACGCGCTGTCGATCGACGTCCCGCTGCGCACGCTGTTCGAGGCGAGCCGCCTGAGCGCGTTGGCGCAGGCGCTGGAGGCGTTGACCGGCACGTCGCGCTCGAACCCGGCCATTGCCGACGACGCTTTGCAGGCGGCGCTGCGCGAAATGGAATCCCTTTCCCCCGAGGCGCTGCAAGCGCTGCTCGGCTCAGAGGCACGATAGACATGGACGACATTCAAACGACACTCGCGCGCCTGGCGCCCACCCAGCGGCAGGCCATGATTGCGCTGCTCGAGCGCAAGGGCGTGGACGTGCGCGAGCACTTACCGCTCGATGGCTGGGTGCAATACGTTGCGGGGCAGCAGAGCACGCGCGCGGCCGCTTCGTTTGCTCAGCAGCGCATGTGGACGCTGCTGCAACTGGACGATCGCCACGATACCTATCACATCACCGGTGCCGTTCAACTGGACGGCGATCTCGACACGACGGCGCTGGCGCAGGCTTTCGCTGCTGCTGTTGCGCGGCACGCGGCGCTGCGCACCACGTTCGACGTCGAGGACGGCAAGCTGGTCCAACACATACACGCACACTGCGATGTACCGCTCGACGTTGTGGATCTGGGCGTCGACATTGACGACGACGGCGTTGCCGTGCGCGAAGCCGTCGCACAGGTCAGCAGCCGCGCGTTCGATCTGGCGCAAGGGCCGCTCGTGCGCACGACGTTGCTGCGCATCGCACCGCGTCGCCATGTGCTGGTGCTCACGATGCACCACCTGATTTCGGATGGCGGATCGCTCGACATTCTCATCGGGGAGATCGCCCGCGACTATGCCGTCGTGCGTTCGGGACAAACGCCATCGGTGCAGACTGTTGGGCCGACTTACGGCGATTACGCGATCTGGCAGCGCATGCGTCTCGGCGGCGAAGCGCTTACCGGGCAACTGGACTACTGGGCGACGCAACTGGCCGACGCCGACGACCTGCTGGCGCTGCCGCTCGACCGGCATCGTCCGGCGCAGCGCGACACGGCAGGCGGTCGCGTGGCGTTCAGGTTGGCGGAGCCGATCGCGCAACGCGTACGGGCGCTGGCGCGCGAGGCGCAGACGACACCGTTCGCGGTGCTGCTCGCGTCGTTTCAGGCGTTGCTGGCTCGCTACGCCGCCGCACAGGGCGACGACGATGCTGCGGGCGGCACAGTCGGCACGGTCGACGTGCGCGTCGGTGTCCCGCTGAGTCATCGCAGTCGCACGGCGCTCGAGCGTGTCGTCGGCTGCTTCGTCAATACCGTGGTGGTGCGTGCTCGCGTCGATCTGGCGGCCGGGTTCCGCGCGCTGCTCATGCAGGTTCGCGACACGCTGCTCGACGCGCAACGTCATGCGGATGTGCCGTTCGAGCAGGTGGTTGAGCGTCTGGCTCCGGCGCGCAGCCTCAGCCACAGCCCGCTGTTTCAGGTGATGGTGAACCATCAGCGGCGTGACGCGGCGGCGGCATTGCAACTGCCGGGCGTGAGTGCGACGGTGCTGGACGGTGAAACGTCGCAGGCGAAATTCGATCTCGATCTGGGCATCGTCGAATTGCCTGACGGGACCCTGGGCGGCGGCCTGGGC
>NZ_JAELTP010000152.1 GCF_016428915.1 Pandoraea sp. ASV26 | reverse complement strand
CCGCGATGCCGTTATCCGACACCATCGCACCGGTCGTCGTCTTGTCGTCGAACATCGAGCCACCGGCGATCATGCGCGTTTGCATGCCGCGCTGGAACGACGTCGCTGCCGCTTGCGCTGCCACCGCGTTGTTCACCAGCGATTCGCCAGAGAGCTGACGCGCCGAGCGGCGTTGTTCATCCGAGCCGGCCGTTTGCAGCGCCATCGCCGAGAGCACCTTGCCACCGATCTTGCCCGAGGCCAGATCGCCCACCGCGACGCCGTCAACCGAGGCCAGTACCGCTTGTTCGTTGGCCGTGTACCCACCGTTCGCAGCGAGGAAATTGACGATGTTCGCGTCCGTGATCTTCGTCTCATTACCCGGATCGACATTCGGATCGGGCCTCGGATCAGGCTTCTTGCCGCCAGTAATGCTACCCACGGTCAGTTCGCCGCCGGTCACTTGCGCATCACCTTCAGCGTTCACCACTTTGAACTTGTTCAAGATATCGTGAATTTCGATATCGTTGGCAACGGAGACGTCAAGCTTCGTGTTGGAGAAATCACCGCTCTGCGTGACATGAATCTGGCCGCCGGCGACCTCCCCTTCGACCTTCTCAATGCGCGACTTGATCTTCGCGCCCGCTTCAGAAGCGTAGGTGCCCACTTCGAGCTTGCTCATGCCCAAATCGACCGTGCCGTCGTTCTGCAAACGCGTCACACCACTCACATCCGTCTTCAGCGCGACAGTGCTCGCGCTGCCAACGCTCACGGTGCCCGAGCCCAGCGCGCTGGCGTGCGCCGCGGTCAGCGTGCCGCCCTGAACCACAATCGACGTCACATCACTCTGATCGGCAGTGAAAGTCAGATTGCCTGAGCCCACCTTAGTCAGGCGCACGCCGTCGTTGTCGTCCAGAGAATCCTGTGCTTTGTCGAGCGCCGCCGGTTGAGTACGCAAACGCTTACTGGCGTCCAGTGAGTCCTCCCAATCATCGAGAATTCGCCCTTCGAAGACGTCGTCCAGATTCAGGGTGCCCAGCGTAACGAAGGTTTCACCGGCGATGAGATCACCTCGACCGGACAGTGAGCCGATCGTGATATCCCCCTGCCGTGCGCCGTCCTCCGATAGCTCGCCGACACTCGAGACGTCAAATGAACCACCTTCGAGGCGGATCCGCGCGTTATCGGCAGTCGTGCGGCCTCGCGCACTTACCTCACCTCGACTCTCAAGCTGCAATGCTTCCAACTTCGTGTCGACGAACGCCAGAACAGCATTCTCGTCATTCCGGATCGTTGCGTTACCGCCATTGGAATCCAAGATGGACACATCGCCCGCATTACTCAGCGTCAGATTCTGAAGATCTGAGTCGGCAATCCAAAGCTCGGCCTCATCAGCGTTCGAGATGAAAGCGTTCCCGCCGAAGGAATCATCGATTTCGACGGTACCGAGATTCGTCAGGTGCATTTGTTCAAGGCGCGTGTCACTCGCGCTGAACTGACCCAAAGCATGATTAATCACGGCGCTTGTGCCCATCGACGCACGATCGGCCAGCAGCGTGCCCGAATTCTGAATCGACGCGCTGCCCGCATTCGCCGTATCGAAACGTACGGTACCGCCGTTCACCATGATGGTGCTCGCACCTGCGCTGGACCCCTCTTCGAATTCCAGTTTCGCTCCCGCACCAACTGCGATAGCAGCGTTTTGTGCGCTCGTGCCTGCGCCGAATATGATCAATCCGGTAAGGTCGTTGGCGTCCATCTCGGCCTGCTCGGCGCCAGCTTTCAAACTCCGTTCGACAACTTCCGCCGCGCTCGCGCCGCTGCCGGCCATGAGCACAACGCGCTGAGCAGCAGAATCGATACCTTTGCCACCCTCGACGAAGTTGAGCACGCCGCCATTCCCAACGGCCACCGCCAGCTCACCTTCGCCTTCAAGACCCTGGTGGACATTCAGATCCCCGTCGATGACGCTGACCAAATGGGACACGTCCTTCGCCGCCCGGATCGTACCGACATCGCGAACGCCGTCCTTCGCGCCAATCATCGCATCCGACGCAGCACCCGAGCGCTTCGTGATGTCGAGCACCGTTTGAGCGCCGATCTCGACGTCCCCCTCGGCGTAGCCCTCGTCAAAATGCGAGTTGAACAGGTTGTCATCGCGCCATGTCAGCACGGTGCTGGCGCCGCTTTGTTTCGGCGCAACCAATTCCTTGGTATTGACCATGACGTTGAATGCCGCTTCGTCGGCCTTACCAAGCGCATCAATACGTGTTTTGTGGGCAGCGAGTTTTGCTTGAGCGTCCAGTGCCGCATCCGTGCTCTTCAAATACTCGGCATTGTCATTGAGGAAGACATCGAGTTGCTTGCGTGCATCGGCACGGTCGTCAGGATCGGCGTCAATCGCTTTCTGGATTTGCTGTTTGACAACTAACAGATCCGCCACCTGCAATTTGCGCTCCCACTCAAAAGTCAGCGCCGTTCCGCCATCCTTTTCCAACTCGCCAATCACATGGTCGATTTGGCCAGAGATTTCCGCGAGCTTATCGCCGTACGCAAGTGCATCGGCGATATCTTTGGTACTCGAGTGAATGCTCGACCGCACCGACCTCAACGCATCCACACGCTCGAATATCTCGTCTTTTGCTTCACTTTCGCTCTGAATTTTGGCGAGCCGTTCGTTCATTCTCTTGGCGACGCTCTTCTTTTCATCGCTCCAAGTCGCCGCTTCGCTTTCAATGACCGCTTCCGCTTGCGCGGGCATGCTCATCGCCGCGAGCATCGTCGCGACCGCCAGACAGATTTTTGATTGACGCAGTGTTTCCGACGTCCTGAGTTTGCTTTGCATTCGATAATCTCCAAAGAATTCTTTACGACGATGAACGACCTCACCGTCACCACAAAAGCGGCGCCACACCGCGAAGTGGCGAATTCTAGATACAAGTTATCGGAAGCAAGACAATTGCCGGTACTTTTGGTAATTAACTCAAACCCTACGGAAATTTTAAATTGTGATTAATCTCATTATTTTTATCAAATTTCTTTAGGAAATCCCCCATAAACACCATCACGACCACTCGAATATCCCAAAACAAGCGGGATATTAAATACGCATACAACGGAAATCGATTGCAACCAAGTGATTTCCCATCGGCAAATTTGTGACCGTAAGAGGTCCGATTTGCGCAGTCATTCCGCTGCGCGCGGGCATAAAAAAACCCGCCGCGCCCTTTCAGGCACGACGGGTGTTTCCGTCTTTCATTTCGCTAGGCAGGGCTCACATGGCCACCTTCGAACGCTCACACACGCTGTCGTCGCATCATCCGCGTCGCCTCAGGCCACCGGCTTACGCCTGGGCTTGATATCGGTGCTGTCGATCTCCTCGAGCACATCGCGAAACTCGGCAATGTCTTCGAAGCTTCGATACACCGACGCAAAGCGAATGTAGGCGATCTTGTCCAACCGCTTCAACTCGCGCATGACCAGTTCGCCGATGCGCTGGCTCATCACTTCACGCTCGGCACCGGCCAGCAATTTGTATTCGATGCGCGCAATCGCGGCATCCATGGCTTCGGCACCCACGGGGCGCTTGCGAATCGCCAGTTGCATGCTGGCGCGCACTTTCGCGCGGTCGTACTCGGCGCGGCTGCCGTCTTTCTTGACGACGGCAGGCATCGCCAGCTCGACACGCTCGTACGTGGTGAAACGCTTGTCGCACGACGGGCATTTCCGGCGCCGCCGGATGGCAGCGCCGTCTTCCGCTTCACGCGAGTCGATGACTTGCGTGTCGTCGTGCCGGCAGAACGGGCAGCGCATGCGTGCGGTGCTCGCGGCTTAGCCGTAGACCGGGAAGCGCTTGGTCAACTCGGCCACTTGTGCACGCACACGGGCCAGGTTCTCAGCGTCTTCCGGGTTGTCCAGCACGTCGGCGATCAGGTTGCCGACCAGTTCCGCCTCGGCTTCCTTGAAGCCGCGCGTGGTCATGGCCGGCGAGCCCAGACGCACACCGCTCGTCACGAACGGCTTTTCCGGATCGTTCGGAATGGCGTTCTTGTTGACGGTGATATGGGCCTCACCCAGCGCAGCTTCTGCCGCCTTGCCGGTGATGTTCTTGGCGCGCAGGTCGACCAGCATCACGTGCGATTCGGTGCGCCCCGACACGATACGCAGACCACGCTTGACCAGCGTCTCGGCCATCACGCGGGCGTTCTTCGCGACTTGTTCCTGATATGCCTTGAATTCCGGCGAGGCAGCTTCCTTGAACGCGACGGCCTTACCCGCGATCACGTGCATGAGCGGACCACCCTGAATGCCCGGGAAGATCGCCGAGTTGATCTGCTTCTCGAATTCGGCCTTCATCAGGATCACACCGCCGCGCGGGCCGCGCAGGCTCTTGTGCGTGGTCGTGGTCACGAAGTCGGCGTGCGGCACCGGGTTGGGGTACACACCGGCGGCGATCAGACCGGCGTAGTGCGCCATGTCGACCATGAAGTACGCTCCGACCGACTTGGCGATCTGCGACATGCGCTCGAAGTCGATCTTCAGCGCGAACGCCGAGGCGCCCGCCACGATCATCTTCGGCTTGTGTTGCTGCGCGAGCTTCTCGGCAGCGTCGTAATCGATGTCTTCCTGCTCGTTCAGGCCGTAGCTCACCACGTTGAACCACTTGCCCGACATGTTGACCGGCGAACCGTGCGTAAGGTGACCGCCATGCGCGAGGCTCATGCCCATGATCGTGTCGCCCGGCTTGAGCATGGCGAAGTACACGCCCTGATTCGCCTGCGAGCCCGAGTTCGGCTGCACGTTCGCGGCTTCTGCACCGAACAGCGCCTTCACACGGTCGATGGCCAGTTGTTCGACGACGTCGACATACTCGCAACCACCGTAATAACGCTTGCCCGGATAGCCTTCAGCGTACTTGTTGGTCAGTTGCGAACCCTGCGCTTCCATCACGGCCGGGCTGGTGTAATTTTCCGAAGCAATCAGCTCGATGTGGTCTTCCTGACGCTGATTTTCTTTCTGAATCGCGGCCCAGACGTCGGGATCGACGCAGGCAACGGTGGATTTCGATTTGTCGAACATGGCGTTTCCGTTGAATTGAACAGGTTTTCCGGAGGGGGATGCTGCAGCGCGCCTTCCTTTGTGCTTCGGAAGACGATAGACAGGGCAGCACCAACCATCACGGCTGCCCAGGCGAACGGCAATTAAGACCCCGGCGCTTCCCGGTGGGTTGCTCCACCTCGGGCACACAAGGCTGTGCACCCTAATCGCCAGTCACGCGGGGTTTGTGGCGTCGATAGTTTATGCGAGCTTTCAGCGTTAGGCAACCGGCCCGGCCAACCGCACGACCACGTTGCCGAACGCCCCACGGCGCAGGTGCGCCAGCGCCTGCGCAAAGTCGGCGAACACGGCATATTCCCGCAGCACGCCCGGCAGCGTCGCTCCGGCCGGGCCGCGGAATCGCCACCGTCACCCGCTCAAACGCGGCCTCGCCCAGGGTCGCCATCTGCCATTGCTGCATCGTTGCCCGGCACACCGGGTAGACGCGCTTAGCTTATTGGGGAATATTTCGCAGCAGTATTGGCAATTTATCCACATATTGGCGATAAATTGGAATCAATAACGCATACACCCCCGATCGACTGTCAGGCATTTCTGCCTTCGTGGCCGCCGCCGACGCCGGTAGCTTCTCAGGGGCGGCCGAACGGCTGCATCTGGTCTGGCCGGACACACGGCATCCGTCGCCGAAGCTGCGCGCCGCCATCGACGCGCTGGTCAACGCCACGCGCACGCTGCTCGTCACGCCTCGCACGTCATGACATAGGGGCAGGCGCCAGAAATGGCGATTGCTGCGCCTTGATCGCCGCGGCGCGCATCGGATACAGCCGCTCCCAGGCTTGCGCCGCACGCGTACCGCCCAACAACGTCACAAGGCAGTCGCGCCGCGACAGAATGCGATGCACCTGCGAATCCGGGTGCTCGGCAACGCCCGCGTCTGCGGTGCAGTCCGGCAGGCCGCGTGCAATGTCGCTGGCTCCCACCGCCCAAGGCAAGATGTCCGACGCATCAATCCGCCCCAACCGGTAAGCCATCTCGGCAGCCAGCGCGCGCACGCCGGTCGGATCTTTCAACTCGTCGAGCACCGTCCTGCCATCGACCGCAAAGGTCAGCCCGCTCAGCCGTCGCACGAAAGGCCCGTAATACTCGCCGTGCGAAAAGGGCGTCAAGTCGGCCAGCGCCCCCTCGGGAATCACCGCGTCGTAAGGCGCGGCATCAAGGCTCGCGGAACGAAGCTGCGATCCGGGCGATCCGGGCGATCCGGGCGATCCGGCCGAGGGGCTCGACGCGGGCGCCGGTCCCTGCGGCAACGCACCGCCATCCCCCGAGCCCTCGCGCACGCACTGAACGCTCAACCCGAGGCAGGTGCTGAAGTCGACGGTCATGATGTAGGGCAAATCGTTCTTGTCACGCCAGACGCCGATGTTCCCCATGAACGCGTTGCAGAGATCCCGGTTGCCAAGCCATAGCGCGGCGATGTAATGCCGCTCCAGCGCACACTGGTAG
>NZ_JAELTP010000151.1 GCF_016428915.1 Pandoraea sp. ASV26 | reverse complement strand
CCGGGTGCCAAAACGGTGCAAAGCCGCACCAATCAAGGCTTTCCGGGCGGTCCCAATCATTCGCCGCAACGCGGTGTCGCACGCCCTCGCCGTCACTCCAAGCTTTTGATTTTGTAAGCTTTTGTTGAATTGCTGCGCCGCACAAAAAAGACTTGACACTCACAGAAATATCTCTAAACTTGCAGTTGTGCGATGCACAAAAGAGATCGCACTATCTGAGAGGCCCCGACCGTGTTTTCACCGTTATAAGGTGAGAACCAACCAGCGAACACGGAGTGGGTCCATATGTTGTATATGACACCATAGGAGAACGCCATGTCGTTTCTGACCCCCGAGCAACTCGCTGCCGCCCACAAAGCCAACCTTGAAACCCTGTTTGGCCTGACCAACAAAGCCTTTGAAGGCGTTGAAAAGCTGGTCGAGCTGAACCTGCAAGCCGTCAAGGCATCGCTGGCCGAATCCGCTTCGACCGCGCAAAAGGCTTTCGCAGTGAAGGACGCGCAAGAGCTGCTCGCACTGCAAGCCAACCTCGTCCAGCCGGCTGCCGAAAAGGCACTCGCGTATGGCCGTCACCTGTATGAAATCGCTTCGTCGACGCAAGCCGAAGTGACCAAGGTGGCTGAAGCCCAACTGGCCGAAGGCTCGCATAACGTGCAAGCGCTGTTCGACAACCTGGCCAAGAACGCCCCGGCCGGTTCCGAGTCGGCCGTTGCGCTCGCCAAGTCGGCCCTGTCGGCTGCCAACAGCGCGTTCGACAGCGTGCAGAAGGCAACCAAGCAAGCCGTTGAAATCGCCGAGACGAACTTCGCTGCTGCGACCAACGTCGCCTCGAAGGCTGCGGCTCAGGCTTCGCGTGCTGCCAGCGCCAAGAAGTGATCGATAGCGCTTTGATAGCGCTGTCACGAGGGACGCTTGAAAATCTGTCGCCATGTCTGAGGTTGATGTAGCGACAACCAGTTGTCTCCTCGGTACCGCAGGTACCTTTGAACCCGGCCAAGCGCCGGGTTTTCTTTTTTCAGCGGCGGCGTACCATGCACTCCCCTGCGGCGATGAAGTGGGGCGAAGGCGAATCGCGACGCGTGCAGTCACGTGTCGGTAAAACCTTTCATCGACGACAACCGCACATGAAAAAACCGCCATCCCTAAACAGGATGGCGGTTTTTTTGTGGCGTACGCGAAGGCTCCGGAAGGAGCGATTGCGGACGTCAGACACCGCGTCAGTCTTCAACGCTGGCATCGCTGCGGCAGATGCCCTCGTCGACGCCGACGCGATTTACTTCTTGCGAGCCGGCGGTACGTCGGTGCAAACCCCTTCGTAAATCTCCGCGGCCATGCCGATCGATTCGGCCAGCGTCGGGTGCGGGTGAATCGTCTTGCCGATGTCGACAGCGTCTGCGCCCATCTCGACAGCCAGGCACAGTTCGCCGATCAGATCGCCTGCGTGCGTGCCAACGATGGCGCCACCCACAATGCGATGCGTCTCTTCGTCGAACAGCAACTTGGTAAAGCCCTCGTCACGACCATTGGCAATCGCCCGACCCGAAGCCGCCCACGGGAACACGGCCTTGCCGTACTTCACGCCTTCGGCCTTCAGTTGGTCTTCCGTCTTGCCGGCCCAGGCCACTTCCGGATCGGTGTAGGCCACCGACGGAATCTGGATGGCATCGAAGTAAGCCTTTTCGCCTGCCGCCGCTTCGGCGGCCACATGGGCTTCGTGCACGGCCTTGTGGGCAAGCATCGGCTGCCCCACGATGTCGCCGATCGCGAAGATGTTCGGCACGTTGGTGCGCATCTGCTTGTCGACGGAGATAAAGCCGCGATCGCTCACTGACACGCCCGCGTTCTCGGCACCAATCTTCTTGCCGTTCGGGCTACGGCCCACGGCGACCAGCACGAGGTCGTAACGTTGCGGTTCGGTCGGAGCAGCCTCGCCCTCGAACTTCACATAAATGCCGTCATCCTTGGCCTCGGCACCCACGGTCTTGGTCTTGAGCATGACGCGACCGAAGCGCTTCGCGTTCATCTTCTCCCAGACCTTGACCAGATCGCGGTCAGCGCCTTGCATCAAACCATCGAGCATTTCCACGACGTCGATCTCGGCACCCAGGGCGCTGTAGACCGTCGCCATTTCCAGACCGATGATGCCGCCGCCGATGACCAGCATCTTCTTCGGCAGTTGACGCAGTTCGAGCGCGCCGGTCGAATCGACGATACGCGGATCTTCCGGCAGGAACGGCAGCTTCACCGCTTGCGAACCCGCCGCGATGATGGCCTGCGCGAACTTCACGGTGCGCTTGCTGCCGTCTTCGGCCACGACTTCGATGTGGTTCGGGTCGAGGAACTTGCCCACACCGCGTACCACTTCCACCTTGCGCATCTTGGCCATGCCCGCCAGACCGCCCGTGAGCTTGCCGACGACGCCTTCCTTGAACGCGCGCAGCTTGTCGAGATCGACTTCGGGCTTGCCGAACGAAATGCCGTGATGCCCCAGCGACTGCGCTTCTTCGAGGACAGCCGCCGTATGCAGCAATGCCTTCGACGGAATGCAACCCACGTTCAGACACACGCCACCGAGCGTTGCGTAGCGCTCGACGAGCACCGTCTTGCGGCCGAGGTCCGCGCTGCGGAACGCCGCCGAATATCCTCCCGGACCGGCACCCAGCACGAGCACGTCGCACTCGGTGTCTGCGCCGCCGCTATGCTTGGCAGCCGCCGGCGCCGGAGCGCTGGGCTGCGCCGCCGGTGCGGCGGGAGCAGCCGGTGCCGCAGGCGTTGCCGGTGCGGACGCCGCGGCCGGGGCTGCGGCCTCGGCTGCGCCTGCATCATCGGCTTCAACGATCGCGATCACCGTACCTTGGCTGGCCTTGTCGCCCACCTTGATCTTCACTTCTTTGACCGTGCCCGACACTTCGGACGGCACTTCCATGGAAGCCTTGTCGGATTCCAGCGTAATGAGCGATGCTTCCTTGGCGATCTTGTCGCCGGGCTTGATCATCACTTCGATGACATCCACGCCCTCTGCGCCGATGTCCGGCACCTTGACTTCGATGAGACTCATGCGGGGTCTCCCTGTCGCATTTATGACTTGATGGTGGGATCGATCGGAAACGCATGCACCTGAAACGGGCCGGCGGAACTCTTGTCGAACTCCGCGCCCGCCTTCACGCCCGCTTCGGCGATGGCGCTAGCGCTCAGATCCTGGTCGTAGAGGGCATACATGGCACCGAGCGCGAAGTTGCGCCCCGAACCGATCCCCCAGAACCGATCGAAAACAAACACTTCCCGGTAGGAGTAGACCCCGTAAATGCCGGTCGGATTCGCGATCACGCTGGTGATCTGCGACGACTCGTACGGATCGTCTTCCTCTTCCTTCGTGTTGAGGAAATACTCTTCCTTGAGCTTCTGATGGACGCGGCAGAACGTGCGGAACACTTCGTCACGCGAGTGCAGACGACATTCGTCTGCCATGCCGGACAGAATGGCGCGCATGACCGGAAAGTGCGCGGTCGTGCCGGCCAGACCGACATAAGAATCGCCCACGAGAAAAACCTTCCGATTCTCCTCGTATGTTTGCGAAAGCCTTGTATCGCCGAACGTGACAAGCGAATCGGCGGCAATGGCGATCTCGCCTGCCTTTTTTACGACTACCACGGTGGTCATGACGCCCCTCCCCGTCCAGATCCTGAAGCTGTCGCGCGAGCGCCGCCGACTCGCACTTGCGTGCGGCCGGCGGCGTCTGCCCATTACAGCATCGCGCGACGGAAGTCCTGCAACAGTTGGCCCAGGTAGGCGTTGAAACGCGCGGCTTCGGCGCCGTCGATCACACGGTGATCGTAGGACAACGACAGCGGCAGCGTCAGTTGCGGCACGAACTGCTGCTTGCGCTCGTCCCACACCGGTTTCTGATACGAACGGGACAGGCCCAGAATGGCCACTTCCGGTGCGTTGATAATCGGCGTGAAAGTCGTACCGCCGATACCGCCGAGCGACGAGATCGAGAAGCAACCACCCTGCATCTGGTCCGGCTTGAGCTTGCCTTCGCGGGCGAGCTTCGCCAGTTCCGAAGTCTCACGCGCGATCTCGAAGACCCCCTTCTTGTCCGCATCGCGAACGACCGGCACAACGAGACCGTTGGGCGTGTCTGCGGCGAAGCCGATATGGAAGTACTGCTTGAAGACGAGGTTGTCGCCGTCGAGGCTTGCGTTGAACGTCGGGAACTTCTTAAGAGCCAGCACGCAGGCCTTGATGACGAAAGCGAGCATCGTGACCTTGATGCCGGCCTTTTCGTTTTCCTTGTTCAACTGCACCCGGAAGGCTTCGAGCTCACCGATATCCGCTTCGTCGTTGTTCGTGACGTGCGGGATCATGACCCAGTTGCGATGCAGGTTCGCGCCCGAAATCTTCTTGATACGCGAGAGCGCCTTCGGCTCGACCGGGCCGAACTTCGAGAAGTCGACCTTCGGCCACGGCAGCAAATTCAGTTCGCCACCACCAGCCGGTGCGGCGCCCGCGGCCGCCGGACGGTGGCCTGCAAGCGCACTCTTGATGAAGTTGCGCACGTCTTCAACGACCACTCGCCCCTTCGGACCGGTGCCCTTCACTTGGGTCACGTCCACACCCAGCTCCCGGGCGAACTTGCGCACTGACGGGCTGGCGTGGCTGATCGGGCGGTTGCCATCGGCAACAACGGGGGCAGGCGCAGCCGGCGCGGCGACCGGTGCCGGGGCAGCAGCAGGTGCCGGCGCTGCGGGTGCAGCGCTCTGGGCAGCGGGCGCCGGAGCCGGTGCCGGTGCCTTGGCCGGTGCGGCCGCGGCAGCGCCTTCGAGCACAACGATCAACGTGCCTTCCGACACCTTGTCGCCCACCTTGACCTTCAGTTCCTTGACGACACCTGCGGCCGGGCTCGGCACGTCCATCGACGCCTTGTCGGACTCGAGCGTGACAAGCGATTGCTCGGCAGTCACGGTGTCACCCACCTTGACCAGCACATCGATCACGGGCACGTCGTCGTAGCCGCCGATGTCCGGCACCTTCACGTCGATCTTGCTCGTACCGCCGCTGGCGGCAGGTGCAGCAGCCGGAGCAGCGGTTGCGGGCGCCGCTGCGGGTGCGGCAGCTTGCGGGGCAGCCGCAGGTGCCGATGCAGGTGCAGGTGCCGCAGCACCGTTGGCTTGTGCGCCCGAGCCATTGGCGGTCTCGAGCGTCAGAATGAGAGAACCCTCGGATACTTCATCGCCGACCTTCAGGCTCAGCGCCTTGATGGTACCGGCGACCGGGCTCGGCACATCCATCGTGGCCTTGTCCGACTCCAGCGTGATCAGGGCCTGCTCGGCATCGATCTTGTCGCCCGCCTTGACCAGCACGTCGATGACGGGCAAGTCCTTGAAGTCACCGATATCCGGGACTTTCACTTCGATCACTTGACTCATTTTCCACAGTCTCCTCGAGGCTGCGCTTGGCGTGCGGCGCGCGCCCGCCCGCCGCCAAGGGCGGCTGACGGTCGCGCACGCCGCACGAAGCGGCCTTTAGACGGTCATCGGGTTGGGTTTGTTCGGATCCAGGTTGTACTTGGCAATCGCTTCGGCGACCTTGCTCGCCGGCAGCGTGCCTTCGTCGGCCAGCGCCTTGAGGGCAGCGACCGTGACCCAGTTACGATCCACCTCGAAGAAGTGACGCAGCTTCTCGCGCGTATCCGAACGGCCATAGCCGTCGGTGCCGAGCACCACGTAACGACCGCGCACGAACGGACGAATCTGGTCAGCGTACGTACGGATGTAGTCGGTCGATGCAATGACCGGACCACGGGTGTCGTTCAGGCACTTCTCAACATGCGACAGACGCGCCGTCTCGGTCGGGTGCAGCAGATTGTAGCGCGCGACATCGTTGCCTTCGCGCGCCAGCTCCGTAAAGCTCGGGCAGCTCCACAGATCCGATTCGACACCCCAATCGTTCTTGAGCATTTCGGCAGCCGCGATCACTTCGTTGAAGATCGTGCCCGAACCCAGCAGTTGCACGCGCGGGGCCTTGCTGTCGTCCACACCGCGACGGAACGCGTACATGCCCTTCAGAATGTCCTGCTCCACGCCTTCCGGCATGGCCGGATGCGCGTAGTTTTCGTTCATCACGGTCAGGTAGTAGTACACGTCTTCCTGATCCTGCACCATGCGGCGCAGACCGTCTTGAACGATCACGGCGAGTTCGTACGCGAACGTCGGATCGTACGGCAGGCAGTTCGGGATCGACGACGCCCACAGCAGCGAGTGACCGTCTTCGTGCTGGAGGCCTTCGCCGTTCAGGGTCGTACGACCGGCGGTGCCACCCACGAGGAAGCCGCGAGCGCGCATGTCGCCGGCCGCCCAGGCCAGATCGCCGATACGCTGGAAACCGAACATCGAATAGAAGATGTAGAACGGGATCATCGTTTCGCCGTGCGTCGAATACGACGTCGCGGCCGCGATCCAGTCACACATACCGCCGGCTTCGTTAATCCCTTCCTGCAGAATCTGACCGCTCTCGGATTCGCGGTAGAACATCAGTTGATCCTGATCCTGCGGGATGTAACGCTGGCCGACCTGGCTCCAGATACCGATCTGGCGGAACAGACCTTCCATACCGAAGGTGCGCGATTCATCCGGCACGATCGGCACGATACGC
>NZ_JAELTP010000150.1 GCF_016428915.1 Pandoraea sp. ASV26 | reverse complement strand
CCCGTGCCCGGCGGCGATGCCGCCCACAACGCCGTTTCCGGCAATTTCACCGAACCTTCCCGCTCCAGCAACGCTGGCGTTGTGCCCGCCTGCGCCCGCGAGCACGCGCTTGCGCTCCTGCGCCTGCGCGATCCGTATGAGAAAGCCAGCGGCGTGAGCGCCCTTCGCGACGCGGTGCGCGCGGGGCGCGCCCACTGGCACCCCGAGCGGCGCTTTGATGTGGCTGAGGTCGCCAAGGTAGCGGACGTGGCGGGTTCAGGCGATCTCGCCGGCGGGGCTGACGAGCGCGACGCGGGCATTCCGGGGCGTCCTGCCGCGCCCCCACTGGTGTCGCCGCGCGAGTTGAAGCACCGCGCGGTGACGTCGGTCGAGGGGCGCGCCGCGCTCTTGCACGCACTCGCGCACATCGAATTCAATGCGATCAATCTGGCGCTAGACGCCTTGTGGCGCTTCGATGGCTTGCCGGCCGAGTATTACGACGACTGGCTACAGGTCGCAGCGGAGGAGGCCTACCACTTCTCACTGCTCTCGACGCATCTGAAAACGTTGGGCGACGGCTACCACTACGGTTGTTTCCCGGCGCACGACGGGCTGTGGGAGATGGCGCGAAGGACGTCCGGCGACTGGCTCGCCCGCCTCGCGCTGGTGCCGCGCACGCTCGAGGCACGCGGGCTGGACGCGAGTCCGCCGATCAGGGCCAAGCTCGCCAGCGCAGGCGACGCTGAAGGTGCCGCGATTCTCGACATCATCCTGCGCGACGAAATCGGGCATGTCGCCATCGGCAACCGGTGGTATCGCTGGGGCTGCGAGCGCGCCGGGTGCGATCCCATCGAGACGTATGCCCGGCTGGCGGCCCAATACAACGCGCCGCGCCTGCGTGGGCCGTTCAATCTGGAGGCGCGCCGGGCGGCGGGCTTCGACGACGACGAACTCGCGGCGCTCCAGGCGGGCGCGTAACTTCACGGGGCGCGTGGCGCCGCCGATGCGTCAATTTTTGAAGCCGATATACTCGGCATTCCTCAATCGTTTCGATCTTCACTATCTGCCAGCGCCATGACCGATTCGCGATCCGAGTTTCTGACTGTGCGCGGCCTGCGCCATCATGTCCGGCAGTGGGGCACACCCGGCGCGCCGAAGCTGTTCTTGCTGCACGGGTGGATGGACGTGTCGGCATCGTTCCAGTTCGTGGCGCAAACGCTGGCGCAGCGCTGGCATCTGCTCGCGCCCGACTGGCGCGGTTTCGGTCTCACGGACTGGCCTGTTGCCGATGGCCGCTGTGGCAGCTACTGGTTTCCGGACTATCTTGCCGACCTCGAGGCCCTGCTTGACGTCTACACCGAGCCCGGCGAAGCCATCAACCTGATCGGCCACAGCATGGGCGGTAACGTCGCCTGCCTGTATGCCGGGGTGCGGCCGGCGCGGGTTCGACGTCTCGTGAATCTGGAGGGCTTCGGTCTGCCGCCGTCGCAGCCGGCCTCGGCGATCCGCCAACTTGGCCGGTGGCTCGACGACCTACAGAGTGTGCCGACGCTGCGCCCGTACGCCACGCTCGACGACGTGGCAGCGCGATTGCGCAAGACGAATCCGCGCCTCACGCCGACGCGCGCCGCGTGGCTGGCCGAGCGTTGGGCGCGTCAGGCGCGCGACGGGCAATGGCATTTGCTTGCCGATGCTGCGCACAAGATCGCCAACCCGTACCCTTACCGGCTCGACGAAGCAATGGCGGTATGGGGTAACGTGAGCGCGCCGGTGTTGCATGTGGAGGCGACGGATTCGGAGGTGCTGCGACACTTCGTCGGGGCGCAGGGAACGGCGCTGTTCCGCGAGCGTTTCAAGGTCTTTCCGAATTTGACGGAAGCCTTCGTGGCCGATGCCGGTCACATGCTGCATCACGACCAACCGGAAGCGGTGGCCCGGCTGATCGACGACTTCTGCCGGGCGTAGGTGGGCGTCGGTATGGCCCTGATGTGAGCGTCGGTGTGAGCGTCGGTGTCAGCGTCAATATGCAGGCAACTCGCGTCGCGTGCACTTGAGCGGTAGAATGAAGCCGTCATTACAACGTCGCACGCCGCTATCTGGCGGGTCAGACGTGTCATCGCCCGGCGGCTCATCATGCTCAACGCGGATCTTCATTGTCATTCCAAAGTGTCGGACGGCACGCTTACGCCGTCTGAAGTCGCGCAGGTCGCGTTCGACGCGGGTGTCGAATTGTGGGCGCTGACCGACCATGATGAGATCGGCGGCCAGCGCGAAGCGCGCGCCGCGGCCGAAGCGCTTGGCATGCGTTATGTGAGTGGCGTGGAGATTTCCATCACCTGGGCCAATCGCACGGTGCATATCGTCGGGCTAAACATCGACCCCGACAATCCCACGCTGATCGACGGTCTCGCCGCAACGCGCGGCGGCCGGGCGGCGCGGGCCGAGCAGATGAGCGAGCAATTGGCGGCGGCGGGCATCCCGCACGCCTACGAAGGCGCGCTGCGCTACGTCGGCAATCCCGACCTGATTTCCCGCACGCACTTCGCGCGGTATCTGGTGGAGATCGGCAAATGTGCATCGGTCTCGGATGTGTTCGCGAAGTATCTTGCGGAGGGGCGTCCCGGCTATGTGCCGCACCGCTGGGCGACGCTCGAGGACTCCGTGAAATGGATCCGTGGTGCGGGCGGTATTGCCGTCGTGGCGCATCCGGGCCGCTACAAATTCTCGCCGCTGGAGTTCGGGGTACTGTTCGATCAGTTCCGCGAACTGGGCGGCGAAGCGATCGAAGTGATTACCGGCAGTCATACGCCGGAGCAATACCGCGAGTATGCCGATGTCGCGCGTCAGTACGATTTTCTGGCGTCGCGCGGCTCGGATTTCCATGGACCGTCCGAGAGCCGCGCGCTGCTCGGCAAGCTGCCTGCGCTGCCCGACGATCTCACCCCGGTCTGGAGCCGCTGGCAGTAACCTTCCGACGCTAAGCTTCCGACGCTATGTCGCAATTCTTCCAGATTCATCCGGAAAATCCTCAGTCCCGACTCATCAAGCAAGCCGCCCAGATCATCGACAAGGGCGGCATCGTGGCCTTACCGACCGATTCGAGCTACGCGATTGCCTGTCACATCGACGACAAGCTGGCCGTCGACCGGCTGCGCCGCATTCGCGGCCTTGACGAGAAGCAAATGCTCTCGCTGCTCGTGCGCGATCTGTCGGAACTGGCGGAGTTCGCCATCGTCGACAATCGCCAGTACCGGCTGATCAAGGCGACCACGCCGGGCCCGTACGTGTTCATTCTCGAGGCGACGAAGGAAGTGCCGCGCCGCCTCTCGCATCCGTCGCGAAAGACGATCGGCCTGCGCGTGCCGGAACATGCCATCACGCTCGCATTGCTGGAGGAACTTGGCCAGCCGCTGCTCGCCACCACGCTCATTCTGCCGGGCGAAACCGAGCCGCTGAACGATCCTGAAGAGATTCGTGAGCGGTTGGAAAAGCAACTGGATCTGGTGATCGACGGCGGTGCGTGTCCGAAAGAGCCATCGACAGTGGTCGATCTGACCGTGACTCCGCCCGAGGTGTTGCGCCGCGGGCGCGGCTCGCTGGCGCCGTTCGGGTTGTCGTGACCAGGCACGTTCCGCCACCTTTGCAATGCGCGGTAATACTGGCGGGCGGGTCGGCTTGTTACAATAGTCGGCTATGAATGCAGACCTGATCCAGACCATTGCGGTCTACGCGCTCCCCGTCCTCTTTGCGATTACGTTGCACGAGGCCGCGCACGGCTACGTCGCCAAGTATTTCGGCGACCCCACGGCCTATCTGATGGGCCGTGTGACGCTCAATCCTCTCAAGCACATCGACCCGATCGGTACCGTGCTCGTGCCGCTCGCGCTCTACTTCATGACGAGCGGGGCGTTCCTGTTCGGCTATGCGAAGCCGGTGCCGGTGGCCTTCGGCAGTCTGCGCAATCCGCGCGTCGATACGATCTGGGTGGCGTTGGCGGGCCCGCTGTGCAACTTCGTCCAGGCGATTCTTTGGGCCGTGTTCGGTCTGGGCCTGCAAGTGGCCGGCATTCACGAGCCGTTCTTCATGATGATGGCGCAGGCCGGTCTGCTGGTGAATCTGGTGATGTGCATGTTCAACCTGTTCCCGGTGCCGCCGCTCGATGGCGGGCGCGTGCTCGTGTCGCTGCTGCCGGCGCGCGCGGCCTACACGCTCTCGCGGCTGGAGCCCTACGGCTTTTTCATCGTGATGGCCCTCGTGGTGAGCGGCGTGCTTGGCCGTGTCTGGCTGTGGCCGCTGATCCAGTGGGGGCGTGACCTGATTGTCTGGATGCTCACGCCGCTGCTGTCGCTGATTTCCTGAAGTTTTTGCCGACCATAACAAGCCCATGTACCCCGAACGCGTTTTCTCCGGCATGCGACCGACCGGTCGCCTGCACCTCGGCCACTATCACGGCGTGCTCAAGAACTGGATTCAGCTCCAGTCCGAGTACCCGTGCTACTTCTGTGTGGTCGACTGGCATGCGCTGACGACGCACTACGAAACGCCCGAAGTCATCGAGCAGAACGTATGGGACGTGCTGATCGACTGGCTGGCGGCAGGGATTGATCCGAATCAGGCCACGCTCTTCATCCAGAGCAAGGTGCCCGAGCATGCCGAACTGGCCTTGCTCATCGGCATGAGCACGCCGTTGGGCTGGCTCGAGCGCGTGCCGACGTACAAGGAGCAGATCGAGAAGCTCAAGGAAAAGGACCTGTCGACGTACGGCTTCCTGGGGTATCCGGTGCTGATGGCGGCGGACATTCTGCTTTACCGCGCGTTACATGTGCCGGTGGGGGAAGATCAGGTGCCGCACGTCGAGATGACGCGCGAGATCGCGCGCCGCTTCAACTATCTTTACGGTCGCGAAGCGGGCTTCGAGGAGAAGGCGCTGGCTGCCACGCGCAAGCTCGGTGGCAAGCGCGCGAAGCTGTATCTGGAGTTGCGCACGGCTTATCAGGAACAGGGCGACGACGAGGCGCTCGAGCAGGCACGTGCGATGCTCTCCGAATCGCAGTCGCTGTCGCTGGGAGACCGCGAGCGGCTCTTCGGCTATCTCGAAGGCGCCCGCAAGCTGATTCTGGTCGAGCCGCAGGCGTTGCTCACGCCGGCGTCGCGCATGCCGGGGCTCGACGGTCAGAAGATGTCGAAGTCCTATAACAACACCATCGGCCTGCGCGAAGACGCCGAATCGATCACCAAGAAGGTGCGCACGATGCCGACCGATCCGGCACGTGTGCGTCGCACCGACCCGGGCGATCCCGAGAAGTGCCCGGTGTGGCAACTGCATCAGGTTTACAGCGACGACGATACGCGCGACTGGGTGCAGAAGGGCTGCCGTAGCGCCGGAATCGGTTGTCTCGAGTGCAAGCAGCCGGTCATCGAAGGCATTCTGCGCGAGCAGCAGCCGATGCTCGAGCGCGCGCAGAAGTACATGGACGATCCGTCGCTGTTGCGCGCCATCGCTGCCGACGGTTGTGAGAAGGCTCGAAAGTCTGCGCAAGAGATCATGCGCGACGTGCGCGAGGCCATGGGGTTGCAGTATTCATGATGGATGCCGCCGTTACCGGCATGATGCATGGCGTCGGCGCCCCGTCGCCTTGGCTGGTGCGCTGGGCGCATCTGATTGCCCCCGGTGCGCGCGTGCTCGATCTGGCGTGCGGCCATGGGCGTCACACGCGCTGGCTCGCGGCGCGGGGCGCGTACGTCACCGCCATCGATCGTGACGAGGCGGCGCTTGCCACCCTGTCAACGCTGGCGAATGTCACGACACTGGCGGCCGATCTCGAAGGCGCGCCGTGGCCATTGGCCGAGGGCACGACGTTCGATGCCGTGATCGTCACGAACTATCTGCACCGGCCGCTGCTCTCGCGTATTGCTGCCAGTGTTGCCCCGGGCGGCGTGCTGATTTATGAAACCTTTGCGCAGGGAAACGAAAGGTACGGAAAGCCGTCCAATCCGCTGTTCCTGCTGGCGCCCGGTGAGTTGCTCGACGCGGCGCGCACGGCGGATCTTCGCGTTGCGGGCTTCGAGGATGTCACGTTGCCGGCGCCGCGTGCGGCGTGTGTGCAGCGTTTGTGCGCCACGCGCGCGGCACCCGGGGAAAACCCCGGCACTGCCGCGCTGTACGAGCCGGCAGCGTAATCCGCTACAATCCACCCTTATCGCTGAATTGTTCGATCAACCATGACTACCCAAACTCCGATTCAAGGCAGTATCGTCGCGATTGTCACGCCGATGGCAGAGGACGGCAGCCTTGACCGTGAAGCACTGCGTAACCTGATCAACTGGCATGTCGACGAGGGCACTGACGGTATTGTGATCGTCGGTACGTCCGGCGAATCGCCGACCGTCAACGTCGAAGAGCATTGCGAACTCATCGAGATCGCTGTGCAGCAAGCTGCCGAAGCCGGCAAGTCGCGTGGCCGCAAGGTGCCGGTGATTGCCGGCACGGGTGGCAACTCGACGGCCGAAGCCATCGAACTCACGAAGCACGCGAAGGAAGTCGGCGCCGATGCGTCGCTCCAGGTCGTGCCGTACTACAACAAGCCTACGCAGGAAGGGCAGTACCAGCACTTCCGCGCCATTGCCGAAGCCGTTGAGCTCCCGGTGATCCTCTATAATGTGCCCGGCCGTACCGTGGCAGACGCGAGCAACGATACGCTGCTGCGTCTGGCGCAAGTGCCAGGCATCGTTGGCGTGAAAGACGCCACGGGCAATCTGGATCGCGGCATCGACCTGATCCGGCGTGCCCCGAAGAGCTTCGCCGTGTATAGCGGCGACGACCTGACGGCTGTTGCGCTCATGCTCATGGGCGGTCAGGGTAATATCTCGGTCACCGCTAACGTAGCACC
>NZ_JAELTP010000014.1 GCF_016428915.1 Pandoraea sp. ASV26 | reverse complement strand
GTCTCCTCCCGAGACTCAGCGAAGTTGAAGTGTTTGTGATGATGCAATCTACCCGCGGCTAGACGGAAAGACCCCATGAACCTTTACTGTAGCTTTGCATTGGACTTTGAACCGGTCTGTGTAGGATAGGTGGGAGGCTTTGAAGCAGGAACGCTAGTTTCTGTGGAGCCGTCCTTGAAATACCACCCTGGCTTGTTTGAGGTTCTAACCTAGGTCCGTAATCCGGATCGGGGACAGTGCATGGTAGGCAGTTTGACTGGGGCGGTCTCCTCCCAAAGTGTAACGGAGGAGTACGAAGGTACGCTAGGTACGGTCGGAAATCGTGCTGATAGTGCAATGGCAAAAGCGTGCTTAACTGCGAGACTGACAAGTCGAGCAGGTGCGAAAGCAGGTCATAGTGATCCGGTGGTTCTGTATGGAAGGGCCATCGCTCAACGGATAAAAGGTACTCTGGGGATAACAGGCTGATACCGCCCAAGAGTTCATATCGACGGCGGTGTTTGGCACCTCGATGTCGGCTCATCTCATCCTGGGGCTGTAGCCGGTCCCAAGGGTATGGCTGTTCGCCATTTAAAGAGGTACGTGAGCTGGGTTTAAAACGTCGTGAGACAGTTTGGTCCCTATCTGCCGTGGGCGTTGGAAGTTTGAAGGGGGCTGCTCCTAGTACGAGAGGACCGGAGTGGACGAACCTCTGGTGTACCGGTTGTCACGCCAGTGGCATCGCCGGGTAGCTATGTTCGGAAGAGATAACCGCTGAAAGCATCTAAGCGGGAAACTCGCCTTAAGATGAGACTTCCCTAGGAACTCGATTCCTTTGAAGGGTCGTTCGAGACCAGGACGTTGATAGGTCAGGTGTGGAAGCGCAGTAATGCGTTAAGCTAACTGATACTAATTGCCCGTAAGGCTTGATCCTATAACCAGTGTGTTTTTCCTGGTGTGAGTAGCGTGTGCCCTGTATGGCGCTGATACGCTCACAACCCAAACTACATGTAGTGCTACGCTTCTTCTGAATTGGTTTTGTTGCACCGCGGGTGCAGCAGAACATACAAGTTATGCCTGATGACCATAGCGAGTTGGAACCACCCCTTCCCATCCCGAACAGGACCGTGAAACGACTCCACGCCGATGATAGTGCGGATACCCGTGTGAAAGTAGGTAATCGTCAGGCTCCCCTAAAGACCCCTTGCTACAACGCGTAGCAAGGGGTTTTTGCTTTGGGCAATCGCTTCGGGTGGCGATGAGCCGCATCTACGCATCTATTCAACTGGCCGACACCGGCTATCGGTACGCCACAAACCGAGCCGCTTCCCACTGATCGAGGTGGGACTTCGCTACGGCGCCATCTGCGTCAATGGGATATCCGAGTGCACAGTGCAAAGCCTTCCACATGATTCAAATGCCATCGATCGGCCGATGCCGGTCGTTGCAGCACATAACTTCACCCATCCCCCGATGCGGGAGGGTGCCAAGCAGGGCGCTACCAACGGATTAATGCGCGCTGACGCGCTACATCCATATCGGCTGCGGCCTCAGCCGCTTCTATGTGATATCTCGCTTGTGTGTCCAACGTCGAGACGAGCCGGCGCTACGGTGCCAGCCGCTCCCAACTGATCGATGTCAGGCATCAATCACTCCGGTGCCACCTGCGCCAATGTGATATCTCGCCAAGGGCATCGAGGACTGGTTCAGTCCGGCAAGAGACTTCCTTCGCGAGGACTAGCCATTTCTTCAGTCGAGCTTCTGGCTCACGCTGGCTCGGTCTTCGTTGTGCGCTTCTTGAGGAAGACGACGCGCTTGGTTTCTTCGAAGCCAAGTGCGCGGTGTAACGCTTGCACGCCGATGTTACCGATACTGGTATCGAGGTCTCATCGCGAATTGAATCAACGCGGGTGCGATCACTGTTCGCTCCTACGTCTGACGGATGGCACTTCGATGCCGGGAGATACACCCTTTATCTCGCCTGGTTGCCGTCAATTGGCGATGAGGCGTTGTCTCGACACGCCCCCGACGCTCGCACGACATGTTCGCGTCTCGTCCGAGCTGGTTGCTTGAGCACTTGCTTGCCTATAAGGCGCTTACTCCATGAGGTAGTCGGCATGCCTCCGGTCAGGCTGCTCATCTATGACTCGACCTACGTGCGTCTGTAGGCGAGCGTCTGTCCGTCCCCGATTGGCGTTTCGCGGGATGCTGTGGATATGCACTCGTCTCTGCTTTTTCTCCTCGGTGACTTACGTCTACGAAGCTCGAGGCGATACCGATTACTGGGCGGTGATGAAAAGGGGAAAAAGCAGGGAGATGCGCGGCACTCACCAGACACGGCACAGTGCCATGCGTTTGGTCCGCTTTGGAAGAGAAATACGAGGATGGGTGCGCTGCGAGCCACTTGGTGCCGATTGGACACTCGGCGGCTCACAGCGTAGAAACCAGAGGTGAAACCAGACGCGAAAACAGCAACGAACAGACTCGATCTATTCGACTTGCTCGTTACCGAGTCGTGGCGAGAACGCGTCGAACCAACACCACGCAGATCCCTGCAAACACGACCAGCGCGAGCCATTCGGAGGTCGGGGCAAAGCTGCTGCCGACGATCGCCAGCGGTGAATCGGAACCGGTGAAGCCGACGACCATCGCCATCGCGACGCCGACAAGACTCTCGCCGACGATCAGGCCCGATGCGAGCAGTACGCCACGTCGCTCCGCAGCTTCCGCAAACGGTCCAAAGTCCTTCCCCTGCGCCTTTGCCCGAGCCTTCAGCACACGCTGCGCAATCCAGCCCAGCAGCGCACCAATCACCAGCACCGAACCGATCGTCGGGGGCAGATAGATGCCAATGCCCACTGCAATCACCGGCAACCGCGCAACACCGCCGCGCCTGGCCAGTACCGCATCGATAGCGATCAACGCGAGTCCGAGCAGCGCGCCGATGCCAAGCATCGACCAGTCCAACTTGTGCGTGAAGATGCCCTTGGCGATAGCCGTCATCAAGATGGCCTGCGGCGCGGAGAGCGCTTGCGACGGATCCATGCCCGGACGCGGTAACGCATCCGTAAAGCCATAGGCGTTATACAGCAGGTTCAGCACCGGCGGAATCACCGCCGCACCAACAACGCAGCCAACGAGCAGCGCCACCTGCTGACGCCACGGCGTTGCCCCGACCAGCCAGCCCGTCTTCAAATCTTGCAGGTTGTCGTTCGAAATCGTCGCGATGGCGATGACGGCCGACGTCGTGAACAGTGCCAGCGCAATCGCAAGCTTGCTGCCCTCGCTCGTGTCGAGCAACCCGCTTGCCTGACTGGCGCTGAGAATCAGCAGCGAGACCAGCACCACCGCAACGATCCCGATACCCGAAATCGGGCTCGCTGACGAACCGACGAGCCCAGCCATATAGCCGCAAGCTGCCGCCACCAGAAAGCCGAAGACCACCGCAAACACCACGCTACAGACCACCAGCGTTGCAATGCCACCGAACGACAGCGGTGCTTCCGAGAGAAACACGCCGAACGTCACGACCCACACGGCTACGCACACGAGCGTGAGTCCGATGACCCAATACGGCGAGAGGTCTTGCTCGGTGCGTCCCACCGCTGCACCTTTACCGCGCGCGCCGCGTGCCTGTCCCAGTGCGGTGAACGAGGTTTTCACGCCATCGATCATCGGCTTTGCGAGCGTGATGAGCGTCCAGACGGCGGACACGCCAATGACGCCCGCCCCCATGAATCGCACCTTCTGCTGCCAAAGCCCATTGGCAAACGCGGCAATCGTCTGACCACCGGTGTTCGGCGTAATCGACGTCAGCACCGGTACGGCGATGCCCCAACTGAAGACGATGCCAAACAGAATCGCCAGACCCGACACGATCCCGATGAGATAACCCGCACCAATCAGCGCGAGAGAGAAGCCGGTCGTCAGACGGAAGACAGCGGTGCCCGCCGGGATCCACGCCGTAATGCTCTCGCCCAACACTTTCAGGCCCGCAGTCGCGAATGCGAACAACGCAGAGACCACACCACCGAACGCGATTTCGCGCACGCCGCTGGCCTCGTTGCCACCGTCACGTTTCGCCGCCGACGCCTTTTTGTCCACTAACGCGGCATCGTCGCCCTCGCTGCCGACACGCAGAATTTCCGCCGCCGCCACCCCCTCGGGGTAAGGCAGCTCGCTGTCGACCACCATCGCACGCCGCAGCGGAATGGTGAACAGCACGCCGAGAATCCCGCCCGACGCGCAGATCGCGAACGTCAAGCCGAACGGAAAGCCTTGCCAGTGCCCGATCATCAGCAAGCCGGGCAATACGAAAATGATCGAGGAGAGCGTGCCGGCCGCAGACGCTTGCGTCTGCACCATGTTGTTCTCGAGGATGTTGCCGCCGCGCAATGCACGCAGCACCGCCATGGAAATGACGGCGGCCGGAATCGATGAGGAGAACGTCAGCCCGACTTTCAAACCAAGGTAGACGTTGGAAGCGGTGAACACCACAGTGATCAGGGCGCCGAGGATCATGCCGCGCACGGTCAGCTCGGGGAGCGAGACGGCGTCGGGAATTCGGGTCGGATGAGATGCCATGTATGAATCGGGGGGAGTTTTCGCCGGATAAGATGTGGCGCAGATTGTATGCGCCCCCGTGGTGCGCCGCCAGTCTTGACGGCCGAGATTGAACGACCGTTCGAATCCTCCTTTTCGGACGTTTGATGCCAGCGCTCAGTCACTTTCCTCTCATCCGCCCTACGGCGACGCCCGAAGTTTCTCGCGCTTATCTATTTGCTCGATGGAATCCAACTTTTCCTAATTGATTTATTGATGGATGATGCGGGTTTTCCCTAGCGTGAAAGGGAGCGCGCGGGCCCCTCCTGCAAACGGGCGCCGCGCAACATAAGGAGCTTTCCGATGTCCAGTCTGCATACTTCATCGCATCCGGTCACTCAGCCGAGCGGCGCCCGTCGCTGGCTGGTGCTTGCGGTCGTGTCGGTGGCGCTGTTGCTCATCGTGATCGACATGACGGTGCTCTATACGGCATTGCCTCGCTTGACTCACGATCTTGCCGCGACGGCCTCCGCCAAGCTGTGGATCGTCAACGCTTACGCACTTGTCGTCTCCGGCCTCCTGCTCGGCATGGGCACGTTGGGTGACCGCCTCGGTCACAAGCGTCTTTTCATCGCAGGGTTAGCCGTTTTCGGTATCGCCTCGCTGGCGGCGGCCTTCTCGCCGGACGCCAACACGCTGATCGCTGCGCGCGCCTTGCTCGGCGTGGGCGCGGCGATGATGATGCCGGCCACGCTGTCGCTCATTCGTATCACCTTTGCCGACTCGCGTGAGCGTTCGTTCGCTATCGGCATCTGGGCGTCGGTCGCCTCAGGAGGGGCCGCCTTCGGCCCGGTCGTGGGGGGCGTATTGCTCGAGCACTTCTGGTGGGGCTCGGTCTTCCTCATCAACGTGCCGATCATCTTGCTGGCGCTGCCGCTCGCCCTCTGGCTGATTCCGAAGGGCAGGGGGACGTCGACCCAGCCGTGGGACTGGTTCGGCTCGGTGCTCTTCATGGTGGGGCTGGTTGGCGTGACCTATGCCATCAAGACGGCGGGCAAGCCCTCGCCTGACTGGCTGACGGTGGGCGCAGCGCTCATCGTGGGTGTGGTCTTCCTCGTGGCCTTTACGCGCCGTCAACAGCGCAGCGCTCACCCATTGCTCGACTTCACGCTGTTCCGCAATCCGGCATTCGCGAGCGCGGTCGTCGCAGCGCTGGTCGCCTCGGCGTCGATGATCGGGATGGAGCTGGTGTTCAGTCAGCGCTTGCAACTGGTACTCGGCTACTCACCGCTCGAAGCCGGCTGGGCCATTGTGCCGTTGCCGATTGCCGCCTTCGTGGCCGGGCCGATTGCCGGCCGCCTGCTGCCGCGTCTGGGGGCCGCCCGCATGTTGCCGATGGCGTTGCTGATCTCAGGTATCGGGATGGCGGGTTATCTGTTCGTGCGCGATATGGGACTGATGCCGTCGATCGTCACGTTGGCGATTCTCGGCTTTGGCGTGGGGGCGACGATGACGGCCGCCTCGAGCACCATCATGCAAAGCGCACCGCCGGAGCGTGCCGGGATGGCGGCCTCCGTTGAGGAAGTCTCGTATGAACTCGGCGGCGCGCTGGGGGTGACGTTCATGGGCAGCTTGCTGTCGTTCGTCTACGCTCGGGGCATGCACGTGCCGCAGACCGACTCGCTACCGAGCGTTGTGCGCGACAGCCTCGACGAAGCACAACTCGTCGCGGAACAGTTGCCGACGGCACTCGCCGATTCGCTCACGCGCCTGGCGAATACCGCCTTCGATCAGGGCTTCAATGCCGTGATCGCAGCGGCCGCCATCCTGCTGATTGCGACCGCCGCGTGGGGGCACTGGTACGCCCGTTCGCGTTAATACGACGTCAACCGCGACGCCAACGTCGACACGCCACGCCTAACGTGCCGTCTTGAGCATGCCGGCCATCGCGTGCAGTGCGAGTGGGTAGCACTGCACGCCGAGTCCACAGATCACGCCCGTCGCCACGCTCGAGATCAACGAGTGCCGGTAAATCTCGTCACGCTTGTGGATGTTGGTGATGTGCACCTCGATCAAAGGGCGCTCGATAAGCTTCGTCGCGTCGAGTACCGGAATTGACCGGAACGAGAAGCCGGCCGGGTTGAGGATGACGCCCGCGCCGGCTTCAAACGCTTCCTGCAACCAGTCGATCATCGTGGCTTCGCTGTTCGTCTGCCGGAACTCGCAACGCAGTTCCAACTGCGCTGCCACCGCCCGCGCGGTCGTTTCGATCTCGGCGAGCGTGGTATGCCCGTAGAGGTGCGGCTCGCGCTTGCCGAGCATGTTGAGGTTCGGTCCGTTGAGGATGTAGACAAGATCGGACATGGTGGTGAATGCGGTTCCGGTGAAAGACAAATAATCAATGGCTGTTGCGCATGCCGTGCGCACGCTCGACTGGCGCGATGCCCGAGACATTGGCGGTGCTGCCGGGACTGTTGAGCGTTGCCGAATCTGCGGCATCGCCCGTGAGCGCCTGCGTCGAGTCGGTACGGTGCATATCGATGCCCCGCGTTTCGGGCCCGATGAGGATGGCGGCCAGCGAAATCACATTGAGCACGGCACATAACGCGACCACGGCCCAGGGCGAACCGTTGCTGATGGAGAGCAACCAGACGGAGACCATCGGCATTGGCCCGCCAGTCAGCAGATTGGCGCCGGTGTAGGCGAGCGCAGAGCCCGAGTAGCGCACGTTGGTCGGAAACGCCTCTGCGAACGCCACCGGCTGAATGCCGCTCTGGTACTGCGTGAAGCCGAGAAACAGGCCCATGATCAGCAGCATCGGTACGAAGCTGCGCGTATCGAGTACGGAGAAGTAGACGAGCGAGATCAGCAGCGTGGCGCAAGAACCGATCGCCAATGCCTTCTTGCGCCCGATCCGATCGCTGAGCGTTCCACCGATAAGCGCGCCGAAAATCGCGAAGATATTCGCGCCCATGAGCAGCATGAACGCCGTCTGCTTTGGCACGCCAAGCGTCTTGGTGATGTAGCTCAGCGAGAACACCACGATGAGATAGAAGATCGCCGCAGGGCCGCAAAAGAAGAGCGTCCAGCGGATGAGCGGTTTGTAATGCAGCCGCACGGCATCGCGTAACGGATTGCTCACCTTCACGACCTGCTTTGCCTGCTTCATTGCAGCGAACGCCGGTGTTTCGTGCACCTTGAGCCGGATGTAGACCCCGACGATGACCAGCAGGAAGCTCAGCAAGAATGGCACGCGCCATCCCCACGACTCGAACGCTTGCGCCGACAACGAGGCCGATAGCCCGAATAGCGCCGCGTTGGCGAGAATCTGACTGACCGGTGAGCAGATGCCCAGCAAGCCGGAATATCGGCCTCGCCGGTCCGGACTCGCGTGTTCGATCGCCATGAGTTGCCCGCCCGTCGACTCGCCGCCCAGCGCGAAGCCCTGCACGATGCGCAGCACCACCAGCAGAATCGGCGCCCACACGCCGATTTGCGCGTAAGTGGGTAGCAAGCCCATGAGCACCGAGGCCACCCCCATGACGGAGACGGTGGCGAGCATCAGATTGCGCCGCCCGAACTTGTCACCGAGCGAGCCGCAGATGACAGCGCCCAACGGGCGTGCCGCCAGCCCGACGCCGAATGTCGCCAGCGAAGCGAGCAGGGCCGATGTCGGCTCCATCGCGGGAAAGAACAACTTCGGCAGCAAGGTCGCCGCCAACGCGCCGTACAAGGTGAAGTCGAACCATTCGAGCGCGGTGCCGATGGTGGCGGCAGTGACCGCCCGTGTCTGCATCGACGCGTCCGACGCAGAGGTCGCTACGTGTGTCATGCCTGTCTCCTAACCGTTTGATCTGTCGTCATGCCCCATCGTCGCAGGCGCAAGGCGCCGAGAGAATCGGCATCTGCCAGAAGCGTGTGTCGATGACGGGGGCCGCTCGGGCGTGTCCCGGGCTGGCAACTGCGATCTTAGTGAGGTTGCTGGAACACTATTCCAGACTGGAATTGCGTGTCACAATGCGGAAAAATCAAGACATGGAGACGTGATGAACGGCGTCATGGAGCGCACCCTCGCGATTCTGGAACTGCTGGCCCAGCAAGTGGGCGGCACGCCGCTGGCCTTCATTGCCGACGAACTCGATATCCCCCGCAGCGCTTGCCACCGGTTGCTCACCGACCTGAAGGCGTTCGGCTATGTGCGCCAGGTACGTGAGCATGGTGACTATGTGCTCACCACGAAGCTGGTGGGGCTGGGCCTGAGCTTTCTGAGCACGTCGGGCATTGTCGACATGGCGCAAGCGATTCTCGATCGCTTGGCGCAAACGTCGGGCGAACTGGTGCGACTGGCCATCGTCGACGGGGATCGCATCACGTGGGTCGCGAAAGCGCAGGGTGCGATGAAGGGGCTCAAGTACGACCCCGATATGGGGATGGACACCGTGCTGTCGTGCTCGGCGACCGGCCACGCATGGATGATGACGATGAGCGACGAGCGCGCCATCGCGTTGGTGAGCCGTCAGGGATTCGGGCAGCCGAAGGACTACGGCCCGAACGCGCCGACGACCGTGCAGGGACTGCTCGCGTTTCTCGATGCCGCACGGCAGCGCGGCTACGCCACCATCAACGAGGTGTTCGCGCCGGGCATGACCGCGATGGCGGCCCCGATTTTGCGTCGGGGCTATCCGGCGCTGGGCGTCATCAGTATTGCCGGACCGATGATGCGGCTCGACGAAGCCCGGATGACACGGCTTGGTCCTGCCTTGCTGGCGGCGGCGTCAGAACTTGCCGCCGCAAGCTACTCGTCACCCCTGTTCGAGCGGATCGGCTGATGGGCTAACGGGTGCTATCGCGCTGCCTCACGGCAACGAACACGACAGCCAGTGCGCAATGCGCACGCCGTCGAGGCGCGAGCCCTCCGGCGTGTCGCTGCCAAGCATCGTGACGATCACCGGACGTCGCTCGTGCACCATCACGCGCATCACCATGTTGTGCCCCGATTCGTTGATGAAGCCGGTCTTCTGCACGCTCGCACTCACTTTCCCATAACGCACCAGGCGGTTCGTGTTGACGTACTGCAACTGCCCTTTGCCCGTGCGCACCCGTTGCTGATGATCGATCGAGTAGCGGCGGATGAGCGGATAACCGTTTGACGCGCGCACCAGATGCGCCAGTTCGCGTGCCGTCGACACATTGCGAGGCGATAGCCCGGTCGAGTTGACGAACCGCGTATTCGGCATGTTCAAGGCGCGAGCCTTGGCGTTCATGGCGGAGATGAAGGCGGGACGTCCGCCCGGATAGTCGCGGCTCAATGCCGCGGCGGCGCGGTTCTCCGACGCCATCAGCGAGATATGCAGCATGTCGGCGCGGGAGAGCGTCGAGCCTACCGCGAGACGCGAATGCGTGTACTTGAGCGTGTCGAGATCGGCCTTCGTGACGGTGAGCGGCGCGCGCATCGCCGGGCCGTTATCGAGCCAGACCACGGCCGTCATCAGCTTGGACAGTGATGCAATCGGCCGCACCTGATCGGCGTTGTGCGCGAACAGCGGCGTATTCGTCGTCTCGTCGACGATATAGACGGCCCGCGAAAACAGATGCTTGCGTGACGCGGGCGTGAAGCCGCAACGGGCGAGCAGTTTTGGCTTCGCGTCGGTGCTGACCTGCGTGGGAGAGGCCTGGGCTGTCTTCGCCGACCCCGCAGCACCCGCAGCCACGGCGGCGGCCGTCGCTTTCTTCGGCGTCATCTTGCGCTGTGCCGCCGCGGGTGGACGCTTCGCCGCCGCTTTCGCCTGACGCGCCGGTTTGCCGGCTTTGCGTGCCGAAGGTGCCTTTGCCCGAGGGCTCGACGCTCGCTTGCGCGATGCACTCTTTGCGGCCGTCTTCCCATGCGGAGTCTTCGACGGCTTCCTGGCGATCGCTTTCTTCTTCTTGACGGCGGCCTCGCGCCGATTGCCGGTGCTCGATTGCTGGGCCGTGGCGGCGAGTGCATCGCTCACCGGCAACCCCGCGATGAGCAATATCACACCGAAGAGCACGAGACGCGCGAGCGCAATCGCGCGCGGCGACAGGCGATAGAGACGTGGCAGGCAGGGGCTGAGCAGCGGGTACCACAGGGCAGACATCTTCGCGCGGTTCCGTAGTGAGAGGGTGACGGTCGACGCGTGCATGCAAAAGTGCAAAGGAACAGCCTTGCACGGCGGTGATCGCCACACAGGACACAGACGCAACACACGGGGAAACCTGTTGGACGGTGCGTTGACGAGGAGTTCCTGAATTTCCTCGTGGCGTATTACAAAAAGTTACATGTATCGAACCTTCGCCGTACGAATGTTCTGCGCCGCGCGCCGTATTAGCTTTGCTTGTTTGGTTATTGGACGTCATCGAGGGCATTTTCCTAGACTGGTCGTTCGCCTGAATCGGCAATCACCCCATCCAAATCGAAAGGAATCATCCATGCAACGTCGCCAACTGTTTCGCCTGCTCGGCAGTCTCTCGCTCGCACTGGCCATCGGCTCGCTGGGGACGATGGGCGCCCATGCGGCCGACAAACCGCTCAAGGTCGGCGTGCGCGGCGGTGTCGACGAGGAGATCTGGGAGGTCGTCACGAAGGTGGCGAAATCGCGTGGCCTGAACGTCGAGACGGTGGTCATCACCGGGACGGCGAGCCCGAATGAAGCGCTCAACAACGGCGATCTCGACGCCAACTCGTTCCAGCACATTCCGTTCCTGCGCGATCAGGTCAAACAGCGCGGCTACAAGATCGTGTCGGTGGGCGACACGCTGATCTCGCCCATCGCTTTCTACTCGAAGAAGTACAAGTCGCTCGAAGCGTTGCCCACGGGCGCGAAGATCGGCCTGCCGAACGATCCGAGCAACCAGACCCGTGCGCTCGTGATCCTGCGTGACCATGGTCTCATCAAGCTGCGCGACGGCTTCGATCCGTACACCGGCACGGCCACGCTCGCCGACGTCACGGCCAATCCGCGCAAGCTCGAGTTCATCGAGAGCGCCTCGGTCGTGCTGGCCCGCTCGCTGCCCGACGTCGACGCCTCGGCCATCGTCAACAGCTTCGCCTATCAGGCCGGTCTGATCGCCACGCGCGACGGCATTGCCGTGGAGAAGCGCGAGAACAATCCGTACGTGAACATCATCGCCGTGCGCGAGAAGGACAAGAACGCGCCTTGGGTCGCGCCGCTGGTCAAGGCTTATCAGTCTGACGAGGTGCGCAAGTTTATCGAGACGAAGTATCAGGGCTCGGTTGTCCCGGCGTTCTGAGGCGGGACGCGAGGGAAGAACGACCGAATAGCGACGAAATAGCGACGAAATAGCGACGAAATAGCGACGAAAGCGACACCAGACGCGTCGCTCGCCAGACGCCGCGCGTCACACGTCACCAGCGAGGAACATGCGATGACTCCCCGACATACTTCGACGGCCCCCGTCACCCGGCTGCCCACGGCGGCGCTCCGCGAGGTTGCGCACATCACGTTCGATGGGCTCGGCAAGATTTACCCGGGCGCATCGAGCGCCGCGCTTCAAGACATCTCGTTCGCGGTGCAACGCGGCGAGAGCTTCGGCATCATCGGGCGCAGCGGCGCGGGAAAATCCACGCTCCTGCGTACGATCAATGCGCTGGAGCTGCCGAGCAGCGGGCACGTCAAGGTCGACGGCATCGATGTCGCGACGCTCGACGAAGACGCGCTGGTCGGCCTGCGCTGCCGCATCGGCATGATCTTCCAGCACTTCAATCTGCTCTCGGCGAAGACGGTTTTCGAGAACGTTGCGCTGCCGCTGCGCGTGGCGGGGGTGCCCAAAGCGCAGATCGCCCCGCGCGTGAACGAACTGCTCTCGCTCGTAGGGCTGTCCGGTAAAGCCGACGCCTATCCCGCGATGCTCTCGGGCGGCCAGAAGCAGCGCGTGGGCATTGCGCGAGCCCTCGTGCACCGCCCCGAGGTGCTGCTGTGCGACGAGGCGACCTCGGCACTCGACCCGGAGACGACCGACGCCATCCTCACGCTGCTCGGTGACGTGCAGCGCGAGTTCGGGCTGACGGTCGTGCTCATCACCCACGACATGGGCGTGATCCATCAGGCCTGCGACCGCGTGCTGGTGCTAGATCAGGGACGCATTGCCGAGCTGGGCCCCGTCGAAGAGGTCTTCGCGAATCCGCAGGCCGAGGCGACACGTGCGTTGCTGCGTCCGCTTCAACACGCGTGGCAAGGACGTCTTGCAGCGTCGGCGACACGTCCGCAGGCGCAGGTTCACGCCCTCTGAATTTCCCGGAAACCCCATGTTCGATAAATATCTGCGCGCGCTTGGCGAAACCCTGTTGATGGTGACGAGCGCTTGCGCCATCGTCTTCGCCGTCGGGATGTTGTTGGCCGTGGTGCTGGTCGTGACCGCGCCGGGCGGTCTGGCGCCGCGGCCGCGTCTGAACCGGGCGCTGTCGGTCGTCGTGAACCTGTTTCGCGCCGTGCCGTTCATCATTCTCCTGGTCGCGCTGTTGCCCGTCACACGCTGGATCGTCGGCACGACGATGGGGACGTGGGCGGCCGTGGTGCCGCTCGCCGTGCATCTGATTCCCTTCTTCGCCCGCGTGACGCAAGTCGGCCTGCGCGAGATCGACCCGGGCCTGATCGAAGCGGCGCGTGCGATGGGGTGCCGCCGCTGGCATATCGTGCGGCACGTGTTGCTGCCCGAGGCGCTGCCTGCGATTCTCGGCGGCGCGACGGTGACGGTCATTGCGATGGTCGGCGCGTCGGCAATGGCCGGTGCCGTCGGTGCGGGCGGTCTGGGCGACCTGGCAGTGCGCTACGGCTACGAGCGCTATGAGACGAGCGTCATGTTCAACGTGATCGTGATCCTCGTTGTACTCGTCACGCTGGTGCAGTTCACCGGCGAGCGGCTCGCGCGCCGCGTCGATCACCGTCGCTGATGCCGTGTCGATGGCATCGCGAAACACGATGGCATCGCGAAATAAAAAGGGCCGCTTGCGCGGCCCTGTCGACTGATCGGATCCGGACGATCGCTGTCCGGATCACGTAATCAGATCATCCCATCAATACCCCAGTGCCAGACCCGTATTGCGGCGCGGATCGTTCGCGCCGTAGTAGCGGTTCTTGCCGATCGGCTTGCCGCCGAGCGACGGTGCACCGACGAGAATGGCGGCAATGTGGTTCGCCGGTTGCGGGCCGGCAAACTTCTGGCCCCAGCTCTCGAGGATCTTCTGCGTGTCCGGGCTCAGCGCGAACGGCTCGATGTTGGTGGCTTCCGGCATCCACTGCTGGTGGAAGCGCGGCGCATCGACGGCCTCTTGCAGCGTCATACCGTAGTCGATGACGTTGAGCATCGTGAGCAGCGTTGCCGTGATGATGCGGCTACCACCCGGGGTACCCACGACCATGACCGGCTTGCCATCTTTCGTGACGATGGTCGGGCTCATCGACGACAGCGGACGACGGCCCGGGCCGATGGCGTTCGCTTCACCCTGGATCAGACCGTACAGGTTCGGCACGCCCACCTTGGCGGTGAAGTCGTCCATTTCATCGTTGAGCAGCACGCCCGTGCCGTTGGCCATGACCTTCGCGCCGAACCAGTCGTTGAGCGTGTAGGTGACCGACACGGCGTTGCCGTCCTTGTCGATGATCGAGTAGTGCGTGGTGTTGCTGCCTTCATGCGGCGGCACGCCCGGCTTGATCTCTTGCGAGATACCGGCCTTCTGCGGGTTGATCGCAGCGCGGATCTTGGCGGCGTAGTTCTTGTCGAGCAACTGCGCGATCGGGTTCTTCACGAAGTCCGGGTCGCCCAGATAGCTGTTGCGGTCGACGTACGCGTGGCGCATTGCCTCGATGGTGTATTGCACGCTTTGTGCCGAGTGGTAACCCAGTTCCTTCATCGGGTAGCCCTCGAGGATGTTCATGATCTCGCAGATCACCACGCCGCCCGAGCTCGGGGGCGGGGCCGACACCACGTGATAGCCGCGATAGTCGCACTCGACCGGGGCCAGTTCGCGTGTCTTGTACTGATCGAGGTCGGCTTGCGTGATGATGCCGCCGCCTGCCTTCATCGACGCCACGAGCTTGTCGGCGACTTCACCCTTGTAGAAACCGTCGGTGCCCTTGGCGCTGATCAGCTTGAGCGTGCGCGCGAGATCCTTCTGCACAAGACGCTCGCCCGGCTGGAACGGCTTGCCCTTGTTCAGGAAGATGGCGCCCGAGTTGGCACGGTCCTTCTCGAAGTCCTTGGTCGAGGTCCACAGCATGTCGACGTCGCCCTGATCGAGCACGAAGCCCTTGTCGGCCAGCGTGACGGCCGGCGCGAGCAGTTGCTGACGCGTCTTCGTGCCGTACTTCTCGCGGGCGTACTCCATGCCCGACACGGTGCCCGGCACGCCCACGGCCAGATAGCCGGTGGTCGAGGCACCCTTGATGACGTTGCCGTCCTTGTCGAGATACATGTTCGCCGTGGCCGCCAGGGGGGCCTTCTCGCGGAAGTCGAGGAAGGTCTTGCGGCCGTCGGCGAGCTGGATCGTCATGAAGCCGCCGCCGCCGATATTGCCGGCCGCCGGATACACCACGGCGAGGGCATAGCCCACGGCAACCGCGGCGTCGATGGCGTTGCCACCGGCTTTGAGCACGTCGACGCCGACTTTCGACGCCAGGTGCTGGGCCGTGACGACCATGCCGTTCTCGGCACCGACCGGTGCCTGCGAGGCTGCGTGAGCGTTGAATAGCGCACAGCTCAGGGCTGTGGCCAGAAGCGCTTTGGTGAAGGTTGGATTTTTCATCGTCTTTCTATGGTTCTTGTCTGAGCGAGATCAATGGGACTTCAACGGCGGGAAATTCAACGGCGGGAACTTCAACGTCGCCGGCGACGGACGCACGACCGGCAGCTCGCCCGCGACCAGTGCCTGGGACCGGCACTGTTCCGGGGCGACGTCTCCGCTGCCGGATGACTGACGTGCGTAAAAGTTCCGTCGACTAGCGAACGGTAACGCATAACGGGTAAATGGGGAAAGATGCGCCAAAAGTCCGGGCGGCGGGCCACGACGCGATATCCGTTGGCGCTGGACATTTCGCGCAAGTGCGCTCACGCCTTCACCGGCAAGCGCTGAGCGCTATTTGGGGTCAGATTGATGTGGGGAATTGTTCGTCGAACGGGGTAGATCGCGAGTCGAAACGACGCGAAAAGATGAGATTTCGCCCCGTGGCTGTTGCGCTGTCACCACGTTGTCACGGACGCGTTGCCGCTGCGAGCCGACGCTTCTTTTGCGGGCGAAGGTGGAGCAGGATTAAACGCGGTGTTGAGCGGCACCGATGGCCGGCGCCGCTCGCCGATTCGTCAATGCGCCAACGTGTCAACGCATCAACGCGTCGCGCCTATCAGACCAGCAGGTCTTCGTAGAACGCGCCGAACGCTCGCGTCGGATGCGCAATCTGGATCTCCAGAATCCACAGCCCGCCGCTGGGGGTGTCGGCCAGATCGGCCAGACGGCCCGCCTTGTAGATGGCATGGGGGAAGTCGCTTACGCGGTGGCCCTTGATGTCGAGGTTGAGCACCCAGCCCATCGCCTCGGCCTGAGCCTGCGCGAACTCGTAAAGCGCCTGACCGCTCACGCCCCGCGTGCGCCAGTGATCCTGCACGATGTCGAACAGGCGCTTGGCGTCATCTGCACAGCGCCGCATGTCGGGATCGGTGCCAGTCGTGCGCGTGAAGCCGCAATCGCCCTCGTGCGCACCGAACACCACGCCGATGTCGATGAAGTAGATGTCGTCGTCGCCGAGCACCGGATCGTCGTCGCTGCGCTCACTGAACGTGCGCAGCGTGTTCTTGCCGAAGCGGATCAGCACCGGATGCCAGATGCGATCCATGCCGAGCGTCTCGAGCAGTGCCTTGCTTGCGGCAATGGCTTCCGACTCGCGCATGCCGGGCTTGATGAGAGCGGCGATCTTCTCGGTCGCTTCCCACGTCAGGGCCTGCGCGCGTTGCATCGCGGCGGCGCTGAACTTCGCCCCGACGGCTTCTCTTTGTGCCAACTCCATCGAATTTCTCCACGGATCTTTACGACTTTGGGGACCTGCTGTCGCGTTACCGTCTGCGCAACAAGTGTCTATGGCGATAAGGATACGGTCCAACTTGTATAATTCGAAGCGCCATTTATCGCACTATTGATTGGGCCACTATGAACGGATTGTGCGATGTGGCGCGCGTTCTCACCGTCTTGCTCATCCCTCCGATCTACTCACCTCCATGCGCCGACGCCACCTCAGTCAATCGCTCGAATTGCCGCTTTCGGGCCGTCATGAAAAGGAGACGCGTCAGGCGTGGGTCTATCGCTGCGTGCGAGAGCGCATCGTGGCGGGCGAGTTGCGGCGAGGCGATCGTCTGCCGTCCACACGCACACTCGCAGAGCGATGGGGCGTGTCGCGCGGCATCGTCGAACTGGCTTTCGAGCAACTGACGCTAGAGGGCTACGTGGCAAGTCGTGTCGGTGCGGGCACGGAGGTGGTCGCGGATCTGTCCGTTGCCGGGGCTTCGCCTCATGCCGAGCGCCATGCGGGGATACCGGCCGCGCCGTTGCCTGAAAACGCGGCGTCGATTGCGCTCAAGACCGGTCGTTCGGTCGACGCCGCGCTGTTTTCGCTGCCAGCCTGGCGATGGCATATGAATCGTGCGCTGCGGGCCGTCACGCCTGCGTTGCTGGCCGATACCGATCCCCGTGGCTATCTGCCGCTGCGCGAGAGCATCGCCCGCTACGTGCGCATGACCCGTGGCATTGCGTGCGATGCTGCCGAGATCGTCGTGACCACGGGGATTCGTCACGCGATCGATCTCATCACCGACGTACTCGCGCACGACAGCACCGCGTTCTATTTCGAAGATCCCGGCTACAAGAATCTGGCGTCGCTGCTCAAGGCCCCGCCGCAGCGTTGCGTGAGCGTGCCGGTCGACGACGAAGGCTTTGTCGTGGAGGCCGCCGAACGTGCCGGAGCGGGGCGTCCGGGCATCGCCTACGTCACGCCTGCGCATCAGGCGCCACTGGGCACCACGATGTCGATCAACCGACGCATGCAATTGCTGGAATGGGCGGCAGCGCGTGATGTGTGGATCGTGGAGGACGATTACGACAGCGAGTTCAGCTACGGCAGCGCGCCGTTACCCGCACTCAAGGCCATCGACACGCACGCTCGCGTGATTCATTGCAGCAGCTTCAACAAGTCGCTGTTCCCGTCGCTGCGCATCGGTTATCTGTTGGCGCCGCCGGCCTTGCTTGCCCGCATTGCGGGATTGCGCTCGGCGTCGGGGCGCGCCAACAGTCTCATCGAGCAGATGGCGTTGGCGAGCTACATCGACGCCGGTGATTTCGCACGGCACTTGCGCGCTTCACGCAGTGTGTATCTGCGTCGCCGCAATCTGTTGCTCGACGCACTTCGCGCGCGCATGCCGATGCCCTGCCGTATTACCGGCGAGCATGCAGGCTTTCACTTCGTGCTGTGGCTGCCGCCGCAAGTCGATGAGGCGGCGCTTGTCGCGACGCTGCGCGAGCAGGGCGTATTTGTGGAGGGATTGGGAGAGTTCACCCGGTCGCAGGCCGCGGCCCCGGCGCTGGTGCTGGGCTACGCCGCGCTCGATGACGCGCGGCTGCCGGAGATTGCAACGCGGATCGCCGACGCGGTGGTAGCGTCGGCTAAATGAGTTGGGCGTCCGGACGCCACTTCGCCCGGTGCCCGGTACCCTGTACTTTACTCACTCGGCGCGCTTGCGCAGTTCCAGCCGGATGACAAACCAGCCTGCCACAGCCGACATGACGGCGAGCGCGTACCACGTCAGCAGATAGCTCATGTGGTTGTTCGGGAACTGCACCACGGTGAGGCCACCCACGGGATAGTCGCGTGCGGGCGCTTTGCCGGTGACGGCTTCGGCATCGCCTCTGACGGCATCGGTGCCGGCGTTTGCGCCGGGCTTGCCGTCCGCATCGATGAAATAAGGCGCCACGTCCGTCGTCGTGAGTCCGCGTGCGCTCGCAATGGCCGCGACATCGCGCGAATACCAGAGGTTTTCCGACGGCGCATTCTTGCGCAGGAATCCACCGCCCGGCTCGGGCATGCGCAGCAGACCGGTGACAGTGACTTCGCCGGCCGGGGCGGGCGGCACCGCTTCTTTCCAGCCCGGCGGCACGAAGCCCCGGTTGATGAGTACTTTGCTGCCGTCAGCCGTGCGCAGCGGCGTGAGCACCCAGTACCCGCCCCCCAGATCGGTGACGGCCTGCACTAGCGTGTCCTTGTCGAACTGATACGTGCCGGTAAGAGACACGTGGCGATACTCGTCATCGGCCGCGTTGACGGCAGGCCACTGCGAGCGCATGGGCGCAGGCGCAGGCGGCGCATGCACGCGCGAATTCACGCGCTCGATCAGTTCGAGCTTCCACGCGCGGCGCTGCACCTGCCAGGTGCCCAGAGAGGCGAACAGGGAGACGAGCACCAGCGTAATGACGCCGAGGATGACCACGCGCAGGGCGGAGGGACGGGAGGGCGCGCCGGAAGCGCGCGGGGGACGCTGTGCGTCCCCCGAGTCATGAAGTCGATTGCTGCTCAAGGGAATGCCATTCAAGGAAGGTTCTTCATATCCTGCATCATACCCGGCATCATGTTCTGGTTCAGGTGATACATCACCCAGAGTGAGCCCGAGAGCGTGATCACGACCAGTACGATCGTAAACATCAGCGACAACAGGTTCCAGCCGCCTTCGGACTTCCCGTTCATATGCAGGAAGTAGATCATGTGCACGACGATCTGAATCGCGCCCAGAAACAGAATCAGGATCGCGGTGGTGCTCGATTTCTCGAACACGCCGCCCATCACGAACCAGAACGGAATGGCGGTGAGCACGACCGACAGGATGAAGCCGGTCGCATAGCCGCGCAGGGTGCTGTGCGGTCCTTCCTCGCCATGAGCGTGGTCGTGATCGTGCCCGTCGGCATTGTGAGAGGTCGAGTCGTGGGTGCTCACGGCAGCACTCCCATCAGGTAGACGAAGGTGAAGACGCCGATCCACACGACGTCCAGAAAGTGCCAGAACATCGACAGGCACATCAGACGGCGGCGGTTGGGCGCGGTGAGGCCATGCTTGCCGACCTGCACCATCAGGGTGATGAGCCAGACGATGCCGAACGTGACGTGCAGCCCGTGCGTGCTCACCAGCGCGAAGAACGAGGACAGGAACGCGCTGCGCCACGGTCCGGCGCCCTCGTGAATGAGGGTCGCGAACTCATACAGTTCGAGCGAGATGAACGCGGCACCCAGCACGCCGGTCACGGCAAGCCAGCCAATCACGGCACTCTGGCGGCGCTTCTGCACCTCGAGCATCGCAAAGCCGTAAGTGATCGACGAGAGCAGCAGGAAGGTCGTATTCAGCGCCACGAGCGGCAGTTCGAACAGCTCTGCGCCGGTCGGCCCACCCGCGTAGTTGCGCCCAAGCACGCCATACGCCGCAAACAGACAGGCGAAGACGAGGCAGTCGCTCATCAGGTAGACCCAGAAGCCGAGCAGCGTCCCGTTGGGCGGGTGGTAGTCGCTCGTCATCACGAACTTCAGCTCGCCATCGCGCGGCGGGCTCGGGGTGTGAGTCCCCAGCGGGGCGCCACCTCCCGTGAAGGTTGCGGTCGTGTCAGCCATTCTGGGCGAGCAGTCGCGCGCGCGCTGCCTCCGTGTGTGCGACCTGATCGGCCGGGATGTAGTACTCGCGGTGATAGTTGAAGGTGTGCCCGATCGCGACCGCCAGCAAGGCGGCGAACGCGACGATCACCACCAGCCACATATGCCAGATGAGGCCAAAGCCGCACACGGTCGCAAGACCCGCGAGGATGATGCCCGCGCCCGTATTCTTCGGCATGTGGATCGGGATGAACCCTTCTTCCGGACGCCTGAACCCGTGCTGCTTCATCTGCCACCAGGCGTCGTTGTCATGAACGACCGGCGTGAAGGCGAAGTTATAGGCCGGCGGCGGGGAAGAGGTCGACCATTCCAGCGTGCGGCCATTCCACGGGTCGCCCGTGTCGTCGCGCAACTGCTCGCGTCGCATGAAGCTCACCACGAGCTGGATGAGGAAGCACCCGATGCCGATGGCGATGAGCAGGGCACCTACCGCAGCCACCTGGAACCATATTTGCAGCGACATATCGTCGAAATGGCTTACGCGACGCGTCACGCCCATCAGGCCGAGCAGATACAGCGGCATGAAGGCGACGTAGAAGCCGACAAGCCAGAACCAGAACGAGCACTTGCCCCAGAACGCATCGAGCCGATAACCGAAGGCCTTCGGGAACCAGTAGTTGATCGCCGCCATGATCCCGAAGATCACGCCGCCGATGATCACGTTGTGAAAGTGAGCGATCAGGAACAGGCCGTTGTGCAACGAGAAGTCCGCGGGCGGCACGGCGAGCAGCACGCCGGTCATGCCGCCGATGACGAACGTCACCATGAAGCCGACCGTCCACAGCATGGGCACTTCGAAGTGGATTCGCCCGCGATACATGGTGAACAGCCAGTTGAACAGCTTCGCCCCGGTCGGTATCGAGATGATCATGGTGGTGATACCGAAGAACGAATTCACACTCGCGCCGGAGCCCATCGTGAAGAAGTGATGCAGCCACACGAGGTAGGACAGCACGGTAATCACGACCGTGGCGTAGACCATCGACGCGTAACCGAACAGCCGCTTGCCGGAGAAGGTGGCGACGACTTCGGAGAACACACCGAACACCGGCAGCACGAGAATGTAGACCTCGGGGTGGCCCCAGATCCAGATCAGATTCACGTACATCATGGGATTGCCGCCCAGATCGTTCGTGAAGAAGTTGGTGCCCACGTAGCGATCCAGCGCCAGCAGGGCGAGCACGGCGGTCAGCACCGGGAAAGCCGCCACGATGAGCACGTTGGTGCACAGCGAGGTCCAGGTGAAGACCGGCATGCGCATCATCGTCATGCCCGGCGCGCGCATTTTCACAATGGTCACGAGCAGGTTGACGCCCGAGAGCAGTGTGCCCACCCCGGCCACCTGGAGTGCCCATATGTAGTAATCGACCCCGACGTCCGGACTTTGCAGCACGCCCGATAACGGCGGATAAGCCAGCCAGCCGGTTTGCGCGAATTCGCCAACGAACAGCGACATCATGACGAGCACCGCGCCGCCCGTTGTCATCCAGAAGCTGAAGTTGTTGAGAAACGGGAAGGCCACGTCGCGCGCACCGATTTGCAGGGGCACCACGAAGTTCATGAGCCCGGTCACGAGCGGCATCGCCACGAAGAAGATCATGATGACGCCGTGCGCGGTGAAGATCTGGTCGTAGTGATGCGGCGGCAGATACCCCAGATTGTCGCCGAACGAGATCGCCTGTTGCAGGCGCATCATCATGGCGTCGGCGAAGCCGCGCAGCAGCATGATGACGCCAAGGATCACGTACATGATGCCGATCTTCTTGTGATCGATGCTCGTGAACCACTCGCGCCACAAGTAGCCCCACAACTTGAAGTAGGTGATGGCGCCCAGAACGACCAGGCCGCCAAACGCCACACCCGCAAACGTCGCAAGGAGGATCGGTTCGTGGTACGGAATCGCCTCGATGGTGAGACGTCCGAAGATCAGCTTGACGAGGTCCATAAGCCAGTGCCTGGGATCATTGGCGCACGAGGCGCATCATTGTCGGGGGCGCGGTGGGCGTCACTGCGTAAACCCTCCACCGGGGGGGCTTCGCATGCCTGACGCGAACTGCACGGTGTTCTGTGCGGTGCACATCGAATCGGCGAGCAGCGCGTCTGTCTTGCCTGCGCGCGCTCTGGCGGCGTGCGGGTGATTGGGCTGATCCATCATGTCTTTCAGACAGGGCTGCCCGGGCTGCACGCAGCGGTTAAGAATCGCGTCGTAGAGATTGGGCGCCACGTCGGCGTAGTACTGCACGGGCACCCGTTCGCTCGGCTGCGCGAGCGCCTCGTATTTCTCGCGCGTGAGGTTCTCGCCCTTCGCCTTGACCTGCTTGACCCACGCTTCGAAATCGTCTTCCGAGAGGCCGTGGAACTTGAAGCGCATGCCAGAGAAGCCCGCGCCGCTGTAGTTCGCGGAGAAGCCACTATAGACGCCGGGCTTGTTGATGACCGCGTGCAGCTTCGTCTCCATGCCCGGCATTGCGTAAATCTGACCGGCCAGTGCGGGAACGAAGAACGAATTCATCATCGTGGTCGATGTGATTTCGAAGCGGATCGGCCGGTCGACGGGCGCGGCCAGTTCGTTGACGGTCGCAATACCCTGATCGGGATAGAAAAACAGCCACTTCCAGTCCATCGCGACCACTTGCACCGTCAACGGGCGCGTGTCGGGAGGCACTTCGCGCCTGGCGTCGATGCGCTCGAGCGGCCGGTACGGGTCGAGCTTATGCGTACTGACCCAGGTGAGCGCCCCGAGCGCGATGATAATCAGCAGCGGCGCAGCCCAGATGAGCAGTTCGAGCAGTGTCGAGTGGTCCCATTCGGGGGTGTAGACGGCGTCTTTGTTCGAGGCGCGATATCGCCACGCGAAGAGCAATGTCAGCACGATCACCGGCACGATGATCAGCAACATCAGAACCGTGGAAACGATGATGACGTCGCGCTGGCGCATCGCGAGATCACCCGATGGCGACATCAATACGGTATTGCAGCCGGACAGCAACACGGCGGCGGGGAGTAAAACTACCCCGCGAAGGCATTTGGCGGAAGTCATGCTGCGATTTATGGAACCGTAGCCCTACACCGGATCCATCATGGACTCGCCTTCCTTATGCATCAATTTAGGGTAAACCCTATAGCGTCGATTCGAGATACCTGCGATGCTTTTCTGGCACGAGTGTCATCGTCATGCCGATCCGCAAGGGGGTCAGATAATGCCAAGCAGTGCTAATAAATCGCCGACGCCTCCCGGCGTAGCCGTCCCTTCGACGGAGCATGATCACGGCAGCCGGTCTCGCATCGCGCCGGAGGAAATTGCCGTGGGCGTGGTGGTTGGCCGCGCTTCCGAGTACTTCGACTTCTTCGTGTTCGGGATCGCCGCCGTTCTCGTGTTCCCTCACGTTTTCTTCCCATTCGCGGACAGTCTGCACGGCCTGTTGTACGCGTTCACCATCTTCTCCTTCGCGTTTATCTCGCGCCCATTCGGTACGGCCCTGTTCATGAACGTGCAGCGCCGCTGGGGACGCAGCGTGAAGCTCACGGGCGCGCTGTTCGTGCTGGGTACGGCCACGGCCGGTATGGCCTTCCTGCCGGGCTATTCGGTGTTGGGCGATCGCGCCATCTGGCTGCTTGCCTTCTTCCGTCTGGTGCAGGGCATCGGCTTTGGCGGCTCGTGGGATGGTTTGCCGTCGTTGCTCGCGATGAACGCGCCGCCGCAGCGGCGCGGCTGGTATTCGATGATGGGGCAGTTGGGGGCGCCGATCGGTTTCAGCATCGCGGCAGGGTTGTTTCTGTTTCTGCACTGGAGCCTCGAGTCTGACGATTTTCTCTCGTGGGGCTGGCGTTATCCGTTCTACGTGGCTTTCGCCGTGAACGTGGTGGCGCTGTTCGCGCGGCTGCGTCTGGTGGTGACGAACGAATATACGGAGATGCTCGAAGAGGGCCAACTGGAGCCGATCAGCACGCGCGAGATGGTTCGCTCGCAGGGGTACAACATCTTCCTCGGCGCCTTCGCAGCGTTGGCCAGCTATGCGCTGTTCCACCTGGTGACGGTGTTCCCGTTGTCGTGGATTTCCCTGCAAAACACGCAGGATCTGGACAATGTATTGATCGTGCAGTTGTGCGGGGCGGGGATTGCCATCGTGTTCACGGTCATTTCCGGGCGCATTGCCGACCGAATCGGGCGGCGCACCACGCTGGGCCTGTTCGCCATCTTCATCGGGATATTCGCGCTCTTTGCCCCGTTCCTGATGGGCGGCGGTTCGACACGTCAGGACATTTTCATTCTGGTGGGCTTCGCGCTGCTCGGTTTGTCTTACGGACAGGCGGCCGGGACGGTAACGTCGAACTTCGAGCAACGCTTCCGTTACACGGGGGCGGCGCTCACGACCGACTTCGCGTGGCTGTTCGGTGCGGCGTTCGCACCGCTCGTGGCGCTGGGGTTGTCGGCCGAGTTCGGGCTGATCGCCGTGAGTGGCTATCTGCTCTCGGGCACGGTCTGCACGCTGCTGGCCTTGCGCATCAACAAGGCCCTCGAGACTCGCGACTAACGCCGCCTATGCCCCTCTTTCCTGCCAACGGCGCGACTGGGTTCGCGCCGTTTTTACGTCCCGGGCGCCAACTCACACATCCTGCAACATGGCGGCAATGGCAGCCGTAATGTTATGCGTACGCGAATCGTGCTCGCGATGAATCATGCCGACCGTGCGCAGCAAAGCCGGCTGGGCAATCGGGACGATGCGCAGCAGCGGGTCGGATTGCCAGTCGCCACGATGCAGCAGCGGCAGCACGGACACCCCGACGTTCTTGCGGACGAGCGCGACGATCGTCTCGATGGAGTTCAACTCGAGATATTCGGTCACGCTGAGCTTGGCCGCGCGCAGCGCCTGCTCGACCACCATGCCGGTACGAACGCGCCGGTCGAATCGCAGAAACGCGTGTTCGTCGAGAATGCGTTGCGGCTCCGGCTCGGTGACGTCGCGATTCACGACCATGACCATCGGCTCGGTGTAGAGGGGTGTCCACACCAGTCCGTCGGCACGGGCATCGTCGGCGCGCGCGACCACGGCGGCGATATCGACCTCGCCCTGTTCGACGAGATCGGTGAGTTCGTCCGAACGTGCCGACGTGAGCCGCACGTCGAGCCGGGGGTGTGCGGTCTTCAGTTCTGCGACCACGAGTGAGAGGGCGCCGATGACCGACACCACCGCGCCGATGGTGACGGGCCCCTGCATGGCATCGATGGGCGTGGCGGTCAGCTCGGCCGTGAGCGCCAGAATCTGTTCCACGCGAGGAAACAGGTCGCGCCCCTGACGCGTGAGCGTGATCTGCCGCCCGCGCCGGTCGAACAGCCGCTGTCCGACAGCGTCTTCAAGCCCGCGCATCTGGAGGCTGACAGCCGCCTGAGTGAGCGCCGCACGCTCGGCCGCGGCCGCAAAAGAGCCGGTTTGCGCCACCAGCCGGAACGTCTTCAACATGCGTAACGTGAGCATCTGGCAGTTAAGAATAATTTACGGATGAAAAAGAAATATTAATATTTCCTTTGATGGCGTGGGGGACATAATCGTGTCATGCACATCCCTCATGACCGGCCTGGCCGGGACGGAGGGCGAGAAGACCGACCCACATAACGCGCCCATGACCATGCCCGCAGACGCTGGGCCGGTGCTCGATGTCACCGGACTATCGTTGAAATTCTCCAAGGCGCCCGATGCGCCCAACCTGATCGACGGCGTGTCGTTTGCCGTGCATCCCGGCAAGACACTGTGCATCGTCGGCGAGTCGGGCTGCGGCAAGAGCGTGACGTCGCTCGCGCTCATGGGGTTGTTGCCGACGCCGCCGGCCAACGTGGTGGCGGGCCAGGCGATGTTCGAAGGCCGGGATCTGCTGGCGCTGGGCGAGCGCGAATTCGCCGACCTGCGCGGCAATCGGCTCGCGATGATCTTTCAGGAGCCGATGACCTCGCTCAATCCGGCGTTCACCATCGGGCATCAGATCGAGGAAGGCATTCGCCGTCATCGGGGGCTGGACCGGCGCGCCGCACGCGCCGAGGCGCTCGACATGCTCAGGCGGGTGCGCATTCCCGCGCCCGAGACGCGGCTGGACAACTATCCGCACGAACTCTCCGGCGGCATGCGACAGCGCGTGATGATCGCGATGGCGCTCGCCAACCGGCCCGCGCTGCTCATCGCCGACGAACCGACCACGGCCCTTGATGTGACGATTCAGGCGCAGGTGCTCACCCTCATTCAGACCTTGCAGCGCGAGACGGGCACCGCCGTCGTGCTCATCACGCACGATCTGGGTGTGGTGGCAGAAGTCGCTGACGACGTCGCCGTGATGTACGCGGGGCGCATCGTCGAATACGGCACGGTCGACGAAATCTTCGACGATCCACAGCATCCTTACACCATTGGTCTAATGGGGGCGATCCCTTCGATCGGCAAACGTGAAGGCACGCTCGCCACCATTCGCGGCTCGGTGCCGTCGCCGGAACGCATGCCTGCCGGTTGCCGCTTTGCGCCGCGCTGTCCGTTTGCCGAAGCCCGTTGCACCCGCGAGGTGCCGATCGAGCGCACGTTGTCCGGCGCGCATCGCGTCGCCTGCTGGCTGGCGCCGGTCGACGCCCTGACACCGCCTGCCGCGCCGTTGGAAGAGGTCGCCGTATGAATGCCCCATCCCCATTGCTCGAAGCCCGCGATCTGACCAAGCACTTCGGCGGACACCGCGTCGGCTTTTCCCGGGCGCCCACGGTGTATGCCGTGAATGGCGTGTCGTTTGCCGTGCAGGCGGGCGAGACGTTCGCCATCGTGGGCGAATCCGGCTGCGGCAAATCCACCCTGGGACGGCTGTTGCTGCGCCTGCTCGACGCGACGCGCGGCGAAGTCCGCTATCAGGGCGAAGACATCATGACGCTGGGCGCCGGCGCGATGCGGCGTCTGCGGCGCGAACTGCAAATCATCTTTCAGGACCCGTTCGCCTCGCTCAACCCGAGCATGACCGTGGGCGGACTGATCGGTGAACCCATCGCCCTGCATGGCCTCGCCCGGGGACGCGAGCGTGACGAACGCGTGGCCGAGCTGCTGCGCACCGTTGGCCTGCAACCCGACTATGCCCAGCGCTTCCCGCACGAATTCTCCGGCGGCCAGCGCCAGCGCATCGGCATCGCACGGGCGTTGGCCGGAGAGCCGCGCGTGATCATTGGGGATGAGCCGGTCTCGGCGCTCGACGTCTCGGTGCAGGCACAGGTCATCAATCTGCTCGAACGACTCAAGCACGACTTCGGCCTCACGCTCATCATGGTCGCTCACGATCTGGCGGTGATCCGTCACATGAGCGATCGCGTGGCGGTGATGTATCTCGGCGAGATCGTCGAACTGGCGAGCGCCGATGCGCTCTTCGACAACCCGCTGCACCCCTACACGCAGGCGCTCTTGCAGGCGATTCCCGCGAGTCGTCCGCATCTGCGACGCGAGCGGGCGCCGCTGGGCGGTGAGTTGCCCAGTCCGACGGCGCCGCCGCCGGGGTGCCGCTTTCATCCGCGGTGTCCGCATGCCAAGGCCGTGTGCCGAGACCAGCGGCCGATCGACGAAGTGCTGCCCGACGGGCGGCAGGTCGCCTGCCATTTCTGGCGCGAGATTCAGAACGCCGGTGCCAGCCCTGCGCGCGCAGCGCCACCGAGCGAGAAGCTGGAGGCGCGACTCGCGTTGTATCGCGCCCGACAGGCGCAGGCCGACGCGGCAATCGCCGGATGACAACACTTTCACTACACCATCACACACAAGGGATCTCACGCATGCGCAACGTTTTGCTCGATCTTGTTCTGGCGGCGTCTTTGACGACCGGTGCGGCCTCTGCGATGGCGCAGTCGACCCTTCGCATCGGCTTGCAGGAGGACATCGGTTCGCTCGATCCTGCCCGCAGTTCGCAGGTCGTCGATCGCATGGTGCTGCGTTCGCTGTGCAGCTCGCTGGTCGATATCAGCCCCGATCTGAAGTTCGTGCCGATGCTCGCCACCTCGTGGAGCGTGAGTGCCGACGGCAAGACATGGACGTTCAAGCTGCGCCAGGGAGTGAAGTTCCACGACGACGAGCCTTTCAACGCCCGCGCCGTCAAGGCCAATCTCGACCGTGCGCGCAGCCTGCCTGCGAGCAATCGCAAGAGCGAGCTGTCGTCCATCGATCATGTCGACGCCGTCGACGACAATACGGTCAACATCGTGCTCAAGGCGCCGGATTCCGCGCTGCTGGCTACACTGTCCGACCGCGCCGGCATGATGCTCGCGCCCAAGACGCTGACCGATGACGCCGCCGTGCAGGCCCGCCCGGTGTGTTCGGGGCCGTACAAGTTCGTGCAACGCGTGCAGAACGATCGCGTGGTGCTGGAGAAATTCGCGGGCTTCTGGGACGCCGACAAGTATCCGACGCAGAAGGTCATCTTCCTGCCGATTCCCGACACGACCGTGCGACTGGCCAATGTGCGCTCCGGCTCGCTCGACATGCTCGAGCGCCTCTCGCCGTCCGACGTGAAGTCGGTCAAGCGCGATGCGAATCTGAACTTCGTCTCGATCGACGGCCTCGGCTATTACGGCCTCACGTTCAACGTGGCGGCGAATGCGCCCAAGGCGTTGCGTGACAAGCGCGTGCGTCAGGCGTTCGACCTGGCGATCGATCGCGACGCCATCAATCAGGTGATCGGCGGCGGCATCTTCACCCCGGCCAATCAGGCGTTGCCGCACTCGGGCCAGTATTACGACGCGTCGATCAAGACGACCAAGCGCGACGTGGCCAAAGCGAAGGCGCTGCTGAAATCGGCGGGCTTCGAGAAGATCGATGTGACGCTGAGCTTCGGCAACAACACGGTATCCAATCAGATGGCGCAGATGTTGCAGGCGATGCTTGCCGAGGCGGGCATCACGCTGAAGCTGCGTCCGATGGACTATGCGGCGGCGCTCGACGCCGCCCATCGCGGCGACTTCGACGTGCTCTACAACGGCTGGTCGGGACGCGTGGACCCGGACGGCAATCTGCATCAGTTTGTCACGTGCAAGGGCAACCTGAACTACGGCCAGTATTGCAACGCCGATGTCGACAAGCTGCTCAACGAGGCGCGCGTGAAGTCGAGCGTGGCCGAGCGCAAGCCGCTCTACGACGCGGCCAACAAGATACTGGCGGACGACGATCCGATCCTCTATCTGTACGTGCAACCGTGGCCTTACGTGCTGAGCAAGAAGGTGCAAGGGTTCGTTGCGTATCCCGATGGGCTGATTCGCCTGCGCGGCGTGAGCCTCAAGGGATAACGGGATAACGGAAAAAGGAGAAGGAGCCGCCATGCTGCGCCTCGTCGTTCATCGTGCACTGGTTGCGATCCCCACGCTCATCATCGTGTCGATGATGATCTTCGGGCTTCAGAAGATGTTGCCCGGCGATCCCGTGCTCGCGATGGCCGGCGAGGACCAGAACCCGCAGGTCATCGCCGCGCTGCGCGAGAAATATCACCTCGACAAACCGCTGCCCTCGCAGTACGCGCTCTGGATCGGCGACGTGCTGCATGGCAACCTCGGTACCTCGCTGCGCACGGGTGAGCCGGTGACGACACTCATCGCGCAGAAGCTGCCCGTCACGCTGCAACTGGCGATGTTCGGCCTGGTGATCGCCATCGGGATCGGCATTCCGCTGGGCATTCTGTCGGCGGCGAATCGCGGCAAGGCCATCGATTACGGCGCGAACGTGCTGGCGTTGTCGGGCATGTCGATCCCCAACTTCTGGCTCGGCATTCTGCTGATCTTCCTTGTCTCGGTGCGCTGGCAGTTGCTGCCGTCGTCGGGCTATGTGCCGCCGGGCGAAGACCTGTGGATGAGCTTCAAGACGATGGTCATGCCCGCGTTCGTGCTCGGGGCGGCGCTCGGGGCGCAATTGATGCGCCACACGCGTAGCGCCATGCTGGGGGTGCTACGCACCGACTACATTCGCACGGCGCGCGCCAAGGGGTTGTTGCGCGGCACCGTCGTGCTCAAGCATGCGCTGCGCAATGCATTGATTCCGATCGTGACGGTGCTGGCGTTGCTCTTCGGCGAGTTGCTCGCCGGGGCGGTGCTGACCGAACAAGTCTTTACGATTCCGGGCTTCGGCAAGTTGATCGTCGACGCCGTGTTCAACCGCGACTACGCCGTGGTACAGGGCGTGGTGCTGGTGACGGCGGCCGGCTTCATTGTGCTGAACCTGCTGGCCGACGTGCTTTACGTCTTGCTCAACCCGCGCCTGCGTCGCGCCTGAGACCTCTTCGAACATGGCCGCATTGCCAACGACTTCTACTGCATCGCCGACGCCCGAAGGGGGCAGTCCCGTCACGACCGTGGCCGGCGCCGAACGTTTGCCGCGACGCCGCCATCGCGGGTTGCGCAAGTTCGCGCGCAACCGGGCGGCGGTCGCGGGTGCCGTCATCGTGGCGTTCGCGGTGATCGTCGCGATCTTCGCGCCGTGGCTCTCGCCTTACGATCCGATTGCCACGAGCTTCATGACCGTGCGTCAGGCGCCGAGTGCGCTGCACTGGTTCGGCACGGACGAGTTGGGCCGCGACGTGCTCGCGCGCATGATCTTCGGCGCCCGGGCGTCGCTCGCGGCGGGCGTGGTGTCGGTGGGCATTGCCGTGATCGTCGGTGTGCCGCTGGGGCTGCTCGCGGGGTACTTCGGCCGTTGGGTCGACGCGATCATCTCGCGTCTGGCCGACGCGCTGCTGTCCATCCCGTTCCTGATCCTCGCGATTGCGATGGCGGCGTTCCTCGGCGCAAGCCTCACGAACGCGATGATCGCCATCGGCGTATCGGCGATGCCGCGTTTCGTGCGCCTTGCCCGCGCACAGGCGCTGACCGTCAAGGCCGAAGAGTACGTGGAGGGCGCGCGTGCGATCGGGCTGACCGATACGCGCATCATCGTGCGCTACATCCTGCCGAACGTGCTGCCGCCGATCATCGTGCAGGCGAGCCTGACGGTGGCGACGGCCATCATCGCCGAGGCGAGCCTGTCGTTTCTGGGACTGGGGCAATTGCCGCCATTGCCGTCGTGGGGCTCGATGCTCAACACGGCCAAGGACTTTGTGGAGCAAGCGCCCTGGATGTCGATTTTCCCCGGTATCGCCATTTTTCTGACGGTACTCGGCTTCAACCTGCTGGGCGACGGCTTGCGCGACGCGCTCGATCCGCGCGAGCAATCGTGAGGCGAGCGACGCCATCATCGTCGGCATCGCCATCCGGCAGGCACATTCCAACCATTCGAGACAAAGGTCAAACGTTAGTCCCATGACGCAATTCAATTGGCAGAATCCGTACCCGACGCCGCGCCTGCCGGTGTTCGCCCGCAATATCGTGTCGACGTCGCATCCGCTCGCTGCGCAAGCCGGTCTGCGCATTCTGTGGCAGGGCGGCAATGCGGTGGACGCCGCGATCGCCGCCGCCGCGTGCATGACGGTCGTCGAGCCGGTGTCGAACGGCCTTGGCGGCGACTGCTTCGCGCTGATCTGGGACGGCAAGGAACTGCACGGCCTGAACGCCTCGGGTGTCGCACCGGCCGCGTGGAACGTCGACTATTTCCGCAAGAAGTACGGCGAGCAGCATGGCATCGCCAAGCAGCCGACGCGCGGCGTCGACACCACGACCGTGCCCGGCGTGATCGCCGGCTGGGAAGCGTTGCACGCGAAGTTCGGCAAGCTGCCGTTCGCGGATCTCATGGCACCGGCCATCGAGATCGCCGAGCGCGGCCATGCCGTCGCGCATATCGTCGCGCGCAAATGGGCGGCGGCGGTGCCGGAGTTGAAGGACCTTCCGGGCTACGCCCAGACGTTCATGCCGAACGGCCGCGCACCGACGACGAGCGAGATGATCCGCATGCCGGGCCACGCGCGCACACTTCGCATGCTTGCGAAGGAAGGGCCGCGCGCCTATTACGAAGGTGAGATTGCGCAGCGCATCGCCGCGTGGTCGGCTCAGCATGGCGGCGCGCTGACGACCGACGATCTGCGCAACTACCGCGCGGACTGGGTCAAGCCCATCGAGAAGGACTATCGCGGCTACACCGTGCACGAGATTCCGCCGAACGGGCAGGGCATCGCGGCACTCATGGCGCTGGGCATTCTCGAGAAGTTCGACGTGTCGCGTCTTGCCGTCGACCGTGTGCATTCCCAGCACTTGCAGATCGAGGCGATGAAGCTCGCCTTTGCCGATCTCTACAAATACGTTGCCGATCCGCGTTCGATGGAAGTCACGCCCGAGCAGATGCTCGACGATGCCTACCTCACCGCGCGCGCGAAGCTCATCAACCCCGATCGCGCAACGCAGTTCGATTTCGGCATGCCGAAGTCCGGCGGCACGATCTATCTGAGCTCGGCCGACGAGCAAGGCATGATGGTCAGCTTCATCCAGTCGAACTACATGGGCTTCGGTTCCGGCGTGGTGGTGCCCGATCTGGGCATCGCGCTGCAAAACCGTGGCTGCGGTTTCTCGATGGATCCGAAGTCGGCCAACGTGGTCGAGGGCGGCAAGCGCCCGTTCCACACGATCATTCCGGCGTTCCTCACGCAGAAGGTCGACGGCCGCCACGAGGCGGTGATGAGCTTCGGCGTGATGGGCGGGGACATGCAGCCGCAAGGCCATCTGCAATCGATCGTGCGGATGATCGACTACGGCCAGCAGCCGCAGGCGGCATGCGACGCGCCGCGCTGGAAGGTCAATCGTGACTTCACCGTCGACATCGAATCGACGCTCGACCGCGAGACCGTCGCCGGGCTGGTGGCGATGGGCCATCAGTTGAAGTCCATCGACGATCCGTACATGGACTTCGGCTCCGGCCAGTACATCTGGCGTCTGGATCGCAACGATCCGGAGCGCGGGTACGTTGCCGCAAGCGACAGTCGTCGCGACGGTCTCGCCGCAGGTTACTGATCAGGCCGCCTTGCCTGTCGTGCGGGCTGCGCGGTGCGATTCGTACCGCGCGCCCACGCTGATCGTGAACGCCGCCACGCTGGCGATGAGCACCGGCACGGCGGCGATCATGAACAGATGCTGCGGGTTCCAACGCAGCGCCAGCAGTATGCCCCCGACGATCGGCCCGACGATGGAGCCGATGCGGCCAATCCCGAGCGCCCACCCGACGCCGGTGCCGCGAATCGCCGTCGGGTAGGTTCGCGCGGCCAACGCGTTCGCGCCGATCTGGCCGCCCACCACGCAGAATCCCGCACCGAAGATCGTTGCGCTCAGCACGCTCACCGACGTTCCTGCCAGACCGACCAGCACGATACACGCCGCTGCGCACAGATAGACGGCGCCGAGCGCCTTGAACGGCGGCACGCGGTCGAACACGCGCCCCAGCGTGAGGGTGCCGAGCGTGCCGCCGATCTGGAGCATCGATGTAATGAGAGCCGCCGTGTCCAGCGCGATGCCTGCATCGTGAATCACTGTCGGCAGCCAGCTCGACAGGAAGTACAGATCCATCAGGCTCATGAAGAAGATCACCCAGAGCAACAGGGTAATGCGTGCGCGTTTGTCCGCGAAGAGCGCGCCTACACCTGCGCGGGCGGTGGCGTGCAGGTCGGTGCCGCCATCGATCTGCGCATTGGCAGGAAGGTCGGGGGCGAGCCTGCGCAGCACCGCATGCAGGCGCGCCGGATCTTTCGCGCGAACGATCAGAAAACGTGGAGACTCCGGCAGGCTGCGCCACGCGATGAGCGCGGCAATGAGGGGTAGCACGCCACCCACAATGAAAACGGATTGCCAGCCGAAGTCGCGAATCAGCCCGGCAGCAGCGAGGCCGCCGAGTGCGGCACCCAGCGAGAAGCCGCAGAACATCACCATGATGGCCGTCGAGCGAACGCGCTCGGGGGCGAATTCCCCGGTGAGTGCGATGGCGTTGGGCATGACGCAGCCCAGGCCAATGCCCGTGGCGAGGCGCAGCACGAGCAGCGACGTGACCGACTGGGCGAGTGCGGTGGCAAGCGACATCACGCCGAAGATCAGCATGCCGGCGATGAGTACCGGACGACGTCCCACGCGGTCTGACGCCGGGCCGCCGATGAGGGCGCCGAGCGTGAGGCCGACGAGGCTTGCCGAGAACACCGGGCTGAGTGCCGAGCGTTCGATGCCGAGCGCATGGACGATGGCCGGCGCGACATAGCCGATAGCTTGCGTGTCGAATCCATCGAGAAAGACGATCAGCGCGCACAGCGCCGTGACGAATATCTGATAGCGGCCAAAAGGCCGATCCTCGATGAGCGCGCGCAGATCGATGCGGGCGATAGGCATGGCACTGTCTCCGTGAACGGCCCCGTTGGCGGGGCTCTTTCGAGAAGGGAAAAACGTTTGCACGCGGGGGCTGCACAGGCGCGCGTTGGCGGGGCGTCTCGGTGAGGTTAGCGGTGCGTGCTCGCGGTGCCAGACGTGCTGGCCGCGTTCAACGTCTCGCGATTTAGTCCCGCAACGTTTTTATAGCGATTCGAGATTTCCGCGAGATCGGCGGCGCTGATGACATCGTCGATATGGGAGAACGGCTTGTCGCCGCTCAGTTCGTGCACCGTCTGCAAGATCGCGTCGGGAGGGGCCTTGCGGTTCATCAAGACGACATCGGCCGTGGCCTTGCCGCGAATTCGCTCGTAGGCTTCGAGCGCAGCCGGTGTGAGGCCATTCTCACGCAACTGTGCGGCCAGACAAGGGGCATCGAGAATTGCCTGACCGGCGCCGTTCGAGCCGCGCGGCACCATCGGATGCGCGGCGTCGCCGAGCAGCGTCACGCGTCCGAAGCTCCAACGCGGCAGCGGGTCTTGATCGACCATGGGATATTCGAGAATGGTCTCGGTCGACTCGATCATGCCGGCGACGTCGAGCCAGTCGAAGTGCCAGTCGGCGAACGCCGGGAAAAAGTCCTCGAGACGTCCGACCCCATTCCAGTCACGCCGTGCAGGCCGAGGGGCCTCGATCTCGGCGACCCAGTTCACCAGTTGATTGCCACGGCCGTCGACATTGTTGCGAATCGGGTAGATCACCATCTTGCCGACGGACAGCCATCCCGCACGGACCATCGACGCGCCGGTGAGGAAGGGAGGCAGTACCACGCTGCCGCGCCACATGTTCACGCCCGAATAACGCGGTGCGCCTTCGGCCGGATAAAACTGCTTTCGCACGATGGAGTGAATGCCGTCGGCCGCCACGAGCAGGCGTGCCGTGACCGGCGCCAGCATATCGCCTTCGGGCGACTCGAACGCTATCGTGACCTCGTCGTCGTCTTGCAGGAAGCCGGTGCAGCGATGCCCCTCGACAACCGCGTCCTGACCGAGGCGCTCACGTACGGCGCTCAGCAATATCCCTTGCAGGTCGCCTCGATGAACAGAGAACTGCGGCCACGCATAGCCGGCATGTTCGCCTGCCGGTTCGCGGTACACGAATTGACCGAAACGATTGTAGAACACCGATTCGCGGGTCGTGACAGCGACCTCGCGCAGGGCGGCCGTCAGGCCCAGCCCGTCGAGCACGCGCGAGGCGTGCGGCAGGATGTTTACGCCCACGCCGAGCGGACGAATCTCCGGTACGGCTTCGTACACGCGGCAGGCGATGCCGGCGTCGTGCAGGCTGAGGGCGAGGGTCAGACCGCCGATACCGGCGCCGACGATGGCCACATCGATCGATGAGGACATGGTGCGTGTCTCCTGAGCGGCAATGCGCTAGTGGTTCTGGAATGGCCACCATTAGAACGCGTCGCCAGTCATTGGGGAATTTTGACTATCATATGAATTCATATCGAATCGTTATGAGTGTCTCGTGAACATCTCGCTACGACAGTTGAAGGCATTTGTGCTCGTGGCCACGCTCGGCAACTTCACGCGGGCGGCGGAGCGGCTGCACATCACACAAGCCGGGTTGTCGGTCATGATGCGGGAGATCGAGACGCAACTCGGCAGCCGGTTGTTCGACCGCACCACGCGCAGTGTGACGCTCACCGAAGCGGGGCATGCGCTGCTGCCCGTGGCCAGCGCGGCTGTCGGCCAACTCGATGCCGTGGCCGGTCAGATTGCGGCGTTCGGGCAGGCGGAGCGCAAGACGCTGCGCATCGCGGCCACGCCGCTCGTGTCGTCGCACCTGATTCCTGAGTGGTTCGGGGCGTTCCGGGCGATGCATCCCGATGTGGATCTGCGCTTGCACGAAGCGGAACTCGCGCAGGTGCAGGGGCTCGTCGAGCAAGGCGAAGCCGACCTCGGCTTTGGCTTCTTCACAAAGGCGTCGCACGGCATCGAGCGAACCCTGTTGCAGTCGTTCCGCTTGATGAAGGTGACGGCGGCGGCAAAGCGTCTGCCGCGCAAAGCGGCCCGAAGCGATGAGGCCGCTGGTGATGGCCACGCGACATGGGAGGCACTTCGCGACGAGGTGCTTATCGGACTGCCGCCGGATAATCCGATTCAGCAGTTAGTGGAGACTCACCTCGCGCGCATTGACCGGGCCGACGAGCCACGTCCCATGTTTCGCCGCTTTGAAACGCTCATCGGCATGGCCGAAGCGGGCCTCGGTACGGCCATCATGCCGACGTTTGCGTTTCCCGCCTGCCGTCATCGTGCAGTTCGCTGCGAAGTGCTCGCTCACCCTGAGGTCACGCTGGGCTTCCATCGTATCGTCAAGCGCGGGCGGAGGAAGCCCGAGCTCTGGCGGCAATTCACCGAGCTGGCGGTCGAGTCGATGCAGCGCATCGATGCCATGGCGGACGCCCGGCGCAGCGCGTGATCGCTCGCCGCTACCGGTGGGTGGCGCGACAGACGATGCGCGTCACCAGTGCAATGTTGGTGCGCACTCACTCATCTCGGATTCCTACAAGGCGCTGACGCATCTGGCATGCGTGAAGCTTCCATGGATTCATCGAATCGTCACAGTTCGCCCGCAATAATCTCGTCGCACGAGGAATCTACATAACTAATTCGGCGGCCGATCTACTGCGTCAACTCACGCGTGGCACCGGGCGCCGGTGCGACCGGGGAAATGACGCAATGACGATCCGTCATCGAATAACGCTCTTGGTGATCCTGACGTTTGTCGCGCTCTCGATCATTGGCGGCTACGCGGTTTATCAGACCCGCGCCAGCGCTCAGAAGGTGCGGCAAGTGACAGAAGGCGTAGTGCCGAGCGCGCTCGCTTCCGCCGACCTCGTCTCGCAGGTCAAGGCGGTGCAGATCGCCACCATGACGCTGGTCTACGCGCCGGACGACACCGTCGTCGAACAGGCGCTCGACAATCTCAAGAAGCTGCGCGGCGACATCGATCAGTCGCTCGCCCGTCAGGCCGAGGGCGCCGCGAGCGACGCGCAAAAGGGGCTGGTCACGCAGGCCCGCGAGAGCGTCGAGAATTACTTCAACGCCATCAACGACACCGCCAAGCTCAAGCAGGCGGGCAAGACCGAGATGGCGCAGGCATTCCTCTTCGCGATGGTCGCGCAATATCGCGACGAACTCGAAGGCGTGGTCAACACGCTGCGCGTTGAGAAGAATCGCCAGAAAGACCAGGCCATCGCCACGCTCAACGACACGCTCTCGACCACCACGACCGCCATCGCCCTCGTGACCGGCCTGGCGATCGTGCTGCTCACGGCCATCGGCGCGCTGCTGTACCGTCAGATCACGCGTCCGCTCTCGCGCATGCAGGCCATGATGAGCGAGATCGCGAACAGCCAGGACTTCACCCGTCGTGTGCCGGTTGGCCGCATGGATGAAATCGGGCGCTCGATCGTGGCGTTCAACGGCATGATCGAAAAAATTCAGGAGCGCTCGGCGCAGCTCAAGCAGAAGACGGCCGACATTCAGGCAATGTTGCAGAACATGCAGCAGGGCATTCTGACGGTCGTCGACGGCTCGAAGGTGCACGGCGAATACTCGGCTTACCTCGAAGCGATCTTCGAGACGCAGGACATCGCCGGGCGTCCCGTCATGGAACTGGTCTTCGCCGACAGCGATCTCGGTTCGGATGCGCTCTCGCAGGTCGAAGCCGCCATCGACGCCTGCATCGGGCAAGACGCCATCAACTTCGCCTTCAACGAACACCTGTTGGTGGGTGAGCTCGGCAAGCGCATGCCGGACGGGCGTGTGAAGCAACTGGATCTGACGTGGTCGGCGATCACCGACGAGAGCGACACGATCCTGCGTCTGATGCTGTGCGTGCGCGACGTGACCGAACTGCGCGAGCTCGCGGCCGAGGCCAGCGAGCAGAAGCAGCGTCTGGAGATGATCGGCGAGATTCTGGCGGTGAGTCAGGAGAAGTTCCACCACTTCATCGAAAGCTCGACCGGCTTCATCCGCGAGAACGAACGCATCATCCGCAAGCACTCGCAAGCCGACAGCGCGGCCATTGCCGAATTGTTCCGCAACATGCACACCATCAAGGGCAATGCGCGCACGTACAACCTGCAATACCTGACGAACGTTGTGCACGAGACCGAGCAGCGCTATCACGAACTGCGTCAGCCGGACGTTGCCCGTCTGTGGGATCAGGATGGCCTGATGCGCGAACTCGAACGCGTGCGTGAAGCCGTCGATACCTATGCGCAAATCAATGAAATGAGCCTCGGCCGCAAGGGGCCGGGCCGTACCGCCGACGAACAGTCGATGGTGGTCGACCGCGCGCACATCCGCGCCAGCCTGCGCATGCTCGAAGCGGCCGATCCGAACGATCCGCGGCAACTCGTTGCCATGCGCGACGCCGTTCACCAGACGCTGCGTCTGCTGGGCACCGAAGGCGTGGGCGAGGCGCTGGGGGGCGTGCTCGATTCGCTGCCGTCGCTCGCGGCTGAACTCGGCAAGCCGGCCCCGATCGTGCGTATCGACGACAACGGCTATCGCCTGCGCTCGCCCGCCGTGCGAATTCTGCGCGACGTGTTCATGCACCTGCTGCGCAACTCGATGGATCACGGGCTGGAGAGCGTGGACGAGCGTCGCGCGAAAGGCAAGCCGGACGCCGGCACCATCGACATCGAAGTCGGACTCGATCACAACATGCTGCAAGTCACGCTCACCGACGATGGTCGCGGACTGGCGCTGCATCGCATCCGCAGCATCGCCGTACAGCGTGGCTGGATTACGGCCGAGACGTATGTGACGGACGAGCAGATCGCGCAGTTCATCTTCCGTCCGGGCTTTTCGACGGCAGCGCAAGTCACCGAAGTCTCGGGGCGCGGCGTGGGCATGGATGCCGTGCAGGACTTCGTGCGCCGCGAACACGGCCGCATCGAACTGCGTTTCACCGACGAGCACAAGGGCGCCGAGTTCCGTCAGTTCCAGACGGTGGTGTGCCTGCCCGATAACCTCGTGGTCGATGGCTTCGACCTGAACAGTGTCGCGGCCGATGCCGTCGACCTGCCGGCACTCGACGCCGACGAGCGCGCCGACTTGCGGGGCGATCTGTCGAAAGCCGACAAGGTCTGAGGTACGCCCCACGGTTGGCAAAGTCAGCACGGTGGTCAAGGCGGCGCAGACCTGAGGGGCTGCGGCCGCCGCGCCGCTTTCGGAGACGAATGAAGTATGGAAGCAGTGGAATGGCTGTTGGCCGGTGCCGTAGCCGGCGTGATCGGCGCAGGTGCGGCAGCGTTTGTGGCGCACCGCTGGCGCATGGCGCAGGCCACCGCGCACTGGCGCGCACTGACCAAGACGCACGATGAAGCGCTGGAGCAGGCGCTCGAGCGTGAGCGTCTGGCCGTCGCCAGCAAGGAAGAGGGCGGTGAGTCGAACGACGAGGCGCTTGCCGAGTTGACGGCGCGTCTGACGCAGGCAGAGCAGGACTTGGAGGTGGCGCGCAAGTCGGAAGCGGCCGTGCTCGAGGCGAAGGGCCTCTGGCAGGCCGAGGCGGAGCGCATTGCCGCAGAGGCGGCGCGGCTGCGCGGACTGGCGGCGACGTTCGAGCGCTGGCACGAGCAGATGACCTCGCTCATGACGCAGAACCAGGACATGCACGCGAAGAACCACGAGCTGTCGTCGATTGTCCGGCACGTGTTGATCGTGTCGCTCAACGCGTCCATCGAGGCGGCGCGCGCAGGCACGGCCGGGCGCGGTTTCGGCATCGTCGCCAGTGAGGTGCGCGCGCTCGCTACCCGTTCCGAGGAGCTCTCGAAAAGCTACCGCGACAGCCTGCATCGCAACGACGTAACGACGACGGCGACGTTTCAGGACATTCAGGCGGGCGGCAAGATGATTGCGGCATCGCTCTCGAGCGTCGAGTCGTTGGCGCAGCAGTTGCATTCCCGTCTTCACTAAGCAGGCAGGTTTTGTTGTGATCAGCGCACACGCACGCGACAGTTTCGAACGCATTCTGACTAAGGCGGCACGCACACGACTGCCCCGCACGCCCGACGCATCGTGCGACATCGTGCGGCTCAACGTCCGTCAGCCGGGCTCGGCCGCCATGGATACCGACGTCGATCTCGTGGCGCGGCACGCCAACGTGGTGGTGCTCACGATCTCGTCCATCGACTTTCGCATGCTGCTGGTGCTCCATTTCGACGAGGACGACGTCACCACGCGGTACTTCGTGGGCGACGATCAGGACAAGCCGTTTCGCGAAGTCTTCCTCGAAATCAGCAATCTGTGCTGCGGGGCGATCAATCAGGAACTGCTCGGCCACTTCCCCGATCTGGGGATGTCGACCCCCTACGTGCTGAGCGCGCACTGCGTGCCGCACCTCATGCAGCTCAAACCGAACCATCTCGCGTCGTGGGACATCACGCTCGACGGCTCGGTGCGTCTGGCTGCTACGCTGTGTGTTTGCGCGCATGCTCCGCTCGACTTCAACGCCGAACTCAGCGAAACGCAGGACAGCAGCGGCGAACTGGAATTGTTTTGAATCGGCGTACGCCATAGGAAATTACGACAATGAACCGAAGCACCCCCCGCGAGTCGGTCAGCCAGTTTTTGATCCTCGAAGATAGCGTCGAGCATGAGTACCCCGAGGCGCTTGTGCGCGGCATGATCGATATCACCGATGGCGTGTTTCGCAGCCTGTTCGGTGATATCGCCATAAGCTGCGAGTCGCCCAGCGTGGTGCGCGATCGCATCATCTTTGGCGAAGTCTTCAGTCTGATTCCACTCGAGAGCGCCTGGTGCCGCGGTTACATGATGATGCAGGCCGAACAGGTCCCCTTCATGCAGCTGCTCGAACACACTGGCCGTTGCGAGGGGCAGGCGGGCTTTCGTGAGCTCAACGGCATGCTCGGCGAACTGACGAACCTGATCTGGGGCGCGTTCAAGAACCGCTACATGGGCGATCCGTCTACGGTCGACCGCGCGCAGGTGCAGGTGCCGCTGCTCATCAATCACAAACAGAAGTACATCTCCTTCGGCACCGACAACCCGCAGTTGTGCTTCGTCTATCGACTCACCGATCCGGTCAACGCACAGATCGTGACGTTGCATCAGCATTTCGTTTTCAGTCTCAACTGGTCGCCGGAAGCGTTTCGCGAAGCCGCACAGGCGACGACGCAGCCCGTCGAGACCGGGGCGCTGGAACTGTTCTGAGATCCCGGCTCGCACATCCACTTACCCATTACACACAAGGACAACATCATGTCGAAGATTCTCGTGGTCGATGACTCGAGCACCGTGCGCGACGAAGTCGCGGGCTTCCTGCGCAAGAACGGCCTGGACGTGGACACGGCCGTCGACGGCAAGGACGGCCTGGCCAAGATCAAGGCCAGCCCGGGCGTGAAGCTGATCATCAGCGACGTGAACATGCCGAACATGGACGGTCTGACGATGGTCGAGAAGATTCGCGGCGAACTCGCGAACAAGACCGTCAACGTGGTGATGCTGACTACGGAAAGCAGCCCGGCGATGAAGGAGCGCGGCAAGGCCGCCGGCGTGAAGGGCTGGATCGTCAAGCCGTTCAAGGGCGACGCCGTGCTCGAGACGTTCCGCAAGCTCGCGAGCTGACGTCGTTTGCCCGGCCGGAGCGCATCCGATCTGCGCAGATCGGGGCGGTCCGGCAGCCGCGCTCATCGTAAGGGGGAATTGCAGACGCACGGTCGCCACCACCCGGCGGCAGCGTTACACTGCTCACTTTCCTGCACTACGCGAAAATCTGCGCACACCGGTTGCGCATCATCGCCTTCTCATCATGAGCGTTGCACCCCAGAAAAAGAAGTCTGCCCTGAGGGCAGCGTCCCTCGACACCGTTACGCTTGCCTCCGAGCAGACCGAGCACGAGACGCCGGGCGAGGCGTCAGGCTCGGCCGATGCGCGCCCGCGCCGCTCCAAACTGAGACTGACGTACGTCATCGCCAGCCTTGACCGTTTGCTGCGCCGCCACATGTCGGAAGCGCTGGCACCGCTCGGGCTCACGCTGGCCCAGTTCACCGCGCTCTCGGTGCTCGACGCGCGCGGCAAGCTCTCCAACGCCCAACTCGCCCAGCGCTCTTTCATCACACCCCAGTCGGCCAACGAAGTCGTGAGCATCATGGCCTCGCGCCAATGGATCACGCGTGAGCCCGATCCCAATCACGGCCGCATCGTGCTGCTGCAACTGACCGATGAGGGGCGCCGCATCCTCGCGCAATGCGAGGCCGTCGCCAAGGAAATCGACATGCGCATGCGTGCCGATGTGAGCCGCGAAGACGCCGCGGCCGTGCAACGCCATCTTGAAATGTTTGTGCGCAATCTGCGCGACTGACTCCGGGTTTGTCCCGACCTGCCGATTGCTTGTATTGTCAGGTAGCTTGATATTAAATGGAGTCCGTCGCCGGAGCGAAACGCGCGACCGAATCCCAGTGACACGGTAAGACGACAGTGATGAGCCGCTCACGCGGCATCGTCACGCCCGCTGTGCTCACGCCCTTAATATCAGGCATCCTGATTATATGGCGTGAGTCGCGGTGCTTCGTTGCCGGTGTCGACTGACGGCGCATCAGGCGCTACCCGCGCCGGGTGGCGACCGAAGTCCATCAAGAAGATCACAGGAGACACCATGAAATCGAATCAGGAGGGCAGCGCGCAGGCGTTGCCATTGGGGCCGGACGGGGCGGCGAGCGCGGCCAATCCGGTAGCGCTGACGCTGGCATTGTGCTTCGCCGTGGCGTTGCTCGAAGGTCTGGATCTGCAATCGGTCGGGGTGGCCGCACGCGGCATGGCCAAGGAGTTCGGTCTGAGCGTTGCGCAAATGGGGATCGCATTTTCGGCCGGAACGTTCGGCCTGTTGCCCGGTGCGATGGTCGGGGGGCGTCTGGCGGACAGCATCGGTCGTAAGCGCGTGTTGATGCTCTCGGCGGCGCTCTTCGGTGTGCTATCGATTGCGACCGCGTTCGTGTCTGACTTCTGGATGCTGGTGATCGTGCGCGTGCTCACCGGGGTGGGGTTGGGCGGGGCGATGCCGAACCTGATCGCCTTGTCGTCGGAGGCCGTGGCGCCCCGTCTGCGCGGTACCGCCGTGAGCATCATGTATTGCGGCATTCCGCTGGGCGGCGGCATTGCCGCCACCATCGGCATGCTCGCGGTCAGCGATGCCGACTGGCGCCATATTTTCTATGTCGGAGGCGTGGGCCCGCTGCTGTTGTTGCCGCTGCTCGCGTGGTGCCTGCCGGAGTCGCGCGCATTCGCGGCTGCCACCGCGCAGGGCCAGCGCGCCACGCCTGCGCCGATGGCGACGGTGCTGTTCTCCGAGGGGCGCGGCGTCTCGACCGTCCAGCTCTGGCTGTCCTACTTCTGCACGCTCATCGTGCTGTACTTCCTGCTCAACTGGCTGCCTTCGCTCATGGGCTCGCGGGGTCTGGCTCGCGGTGAGATCGGCTGGGTGCAGATTCTCTTCAACGTGGGCAGTGCCGTCGGCGTACTCGCGCTCGGTTATCTGATGGATCGTGCGCGCATGTCGCTGGTGATCGGCGGCATGTATCTGGGCATGATCGCCTCGCTCGTCGGACTCGCCGCCGCGCAAGGCTTCGGCGTGCTGGCCACCGCGGCGTTCTTCGCCGGCATGTTCATCATCGGCGGCCAGTCGGTGCTCTACGCACTCGCGGCGGCCTACTACCCGACCGCCATGCGTGGCACGGGGGTGGGCGCAGCCGTGGCCATTGGGCGCATCGGCTCGGTGGTCGGGCCGCTCGCGGCCGGCATGCTGCTCGCCGTGGGCAGCAGCGCGGCCGTGGTGATCGGCGCGAGCATTCCCGTGACGATCGTGGCCGCGCTGGCCGCACTCACGCTCATCCGTCGTCCCCGCGCGGCTGACTGACCAGCATCAACCGGTTGGCCCCGCTTGCACGCGACGGACGGCGCTCGGCTGCCCCGTCGCGTTTTTTCTTGCGCGCGCCCAGCGGATTTGGCGCTTGTCGCGCGTACCCGCCGAAGCAAGCTTGCACACATAACGACACTAATATTTTGGAGACTCGCATGGCATTTCGCTCTCGCACTCGTGCGCTCGCAACCCTTGGTGCAGCCGCTGCACTGGCTGTCCCCGGCATTGCCAGCGCGCAATCGAATATCACGTTGTACGGCATCGTCGATACCGGTATCGAGTACGTCTCGCACGCGAGTGTGAACGGTGCGGTGTGGCGCATGCCGGGAGTGACGGGCGAGCTGCCGTCGCGCTGGGGCCTGCGCGGCACGGAGGATCTGGGTGGCGGTCTGGCGGCGATCTTCCAGTTGGAGAGCGGTTTCAACATTCGTGGCGGTGATCTCGGTCAGGGCGGACGCCTGTTCGGCCGGCAAGCCTTTGTGGGCGTAAAGGGACCGTACGGCACGCTGGCGCTTGGCCGCCAGTACACCATGACGTACTACGCGCTGCTGGGCTCCGACGTGCTTGGCCCGGACATCTACGGCATGGGCTCGTTCGATGCCTACATCCCCAACGCGCGCGCCGACAACTCGATCACGTATCAGGTCGGCTGGCAGGGACTGAGCTTCGGCGCAGGCTATTCGTTCGGCCGCGATTCCGGCGGCACGGGCAACTCGCCGGGGCAGGGCACTTGCGCGGGGCAGGTGCCGGGGCAGGCGGTCCAGTGCCGCGACTGGTCGGTGATGCTCAAGTACGACGCGAGCAACTTCGGCGTGGCGGCATCGTATGAAGAGCAGCGCGGCGGCACCAATGCGGCGGCCAATTTCTTCGACGGGCAACCCACGTCGCTCTTCACCAGCAGCGGCGACAAAGACACCCGCACGACCCTCGGCGCGTACTACAAGTACGGTGCATTCAAGGTCGGTGGCGGATGGCTCGGCCGTCGTGTTTCGACGTCTGCCGTCAACACGCACTCGAACCTGTTCTATCTCGGCGCGGCGTACAACATCACGCCCGCGTGGCTGGTGGATGGTGAGGTCTATCGCATCATCAACAGCGATCACGACACGCGCGGCACCATGACCACGCTGCGCGCGACGTACTCGCTCTCGGTGCGCACCGCCGTCTACGCGCAAGCGGCCTATCTCTTCAACAGCGCGCGTGCTGCGTACTCGGTCAGTGGCGGCGGCGGCGGCACTACGCCGCCCGCAGGCGAGGGACAGACCGGCGTGATGCTCGGCATGCGTCATACGTTCTGACACTTCAGGGTAAGGGTTTTCACCGAAAACGCAGCGCTTGCAATGTAAGGTTGCCTGATATTAAATGTGTGTGTCGGCAACGCCGCGCGCCACTCCCGGCGCGTGGTGCAAGTTGCCCCGCACACTTGGGAATTACGCAAATGAATGCATACGAAGGACGCTGGAAAACGGTCGACGTGAAGGTCGAGGGCGGCATTGGCTGGGTGATCTTCAATCGTCCGGAGAAGCGCAATGCGATGAGCCCGACGCTCAACATCGAGATGAACCAGGTGCTCGACGCTGTCGAACTCGACACCGACATCAAAGTGGTCGTGCTCACGGGCGCGGGTTCGGCATGGACCGCCGGCATGGATCTGAAGGAGTACTTCCGCGAGATCGACGGTGGCCCGGAGATCGTGCAGGAGCGCGTGCGCCGCGACGCGTCCGACTGGCAATGGCGCCGTCTGCGCATGTACGCCAAGCCGACGATTGCCATGGTCAACGGCTGGTGCTTCGGCGGCGGTTTCTCTCCGCTGGTGGCGTGCGATCTGGCGATTGCCGCCGACGAGGCTGTCTTCGGGCTGTCGGAAATCAACTGGGGCATTCCGCCGGGCAATCTGGTGAGCAAGGCGATGGCTGACACGGTCGGTCATCGTCGTGCATTGCACTACATCATGACCGGTGACACGTTCACGGGCGTGGAAGCGGCCGAGATGGGGCTGGTCAATCAGAGCGTGCCGCTCGCCCAACTGCGCGACGCCACGCTGGCGCTGGCCGCCAAGCTGCTCGAGAAGAACCCGGTGGTGCTGCGTGCGGCGAAGCACGGCTTCAAGCGTGCGCGCGAACTCACTTGGGAGCAGAGCGAAGACTATCTGTACGCCAAGCTCGATCAGGCGCAACTGCGCGACCCGGAGCACGGCCGTGAGCAGGGCCTGAAGCAGTTCCTCGACGACAAGTCGATCAAGCCCGGCCTGCAAGCTTACAAGCGCTGAAGTGACGCGATCATCAGTGAGCAGCAGTGACCATCAGTGACCGATAGGACGAAAGAGGAATCGCGCAATGCATGAAGTGCAGATGCTGATCGGCGGCCAGTGGCGCGGCGCACAGGGCGGGGCGACGTTCGAGCGAATCGACCCGGTGACGGGCGAGGTCGCCACGCGAGCACCGGCCGCCACGCTGGCCGATGCCGACGCGGCCGTCGACGCCGCGCAGGCGGCATTCCCCGCCTGGGCGGCGCTGTCTCCCACCGCGCGCCGGCAGCGTTTGCTCGCGGCCGCTGAGCGGATGGACAGCCGCGCGGCCGAGTTCATCGCCATTGGCGCGGCCGAGACCGGCGCCATGGCCAATTGGTATGGCTTCAACGTCATGCTCGCGGCCAACATGTTGCGCGAAGCGGCGGCCATGACCACGCAGATCGACGGCAGCGTCATTCCGAGCGATGTGCCCGGCAGCCTGGCGATGGCAGTGCGCTCACCGGTCGGTGTGGTGCTGGGCATCGCGCCGTGGAATGCGCCGGTGATTCTGGCCACGCGTGCGCTGGCCATGCCGCTTGCGTGCGGCAACACGGTCGTGCTCAAGGCGTCGGAGCAATGTCCGGGGGTGCATGCGCTGATCGGCGCCTGTCTGCACGAGGCCGGGCTTGGCGATGGCGTGGTCAACGTCGTGACCCATGCGCCGCAGGACGCCGGCGAGATCGTGGCGCATCTGATTGCACATCCGGGCGTCAGGCGCGTGAACTTCACCGGCTCGACGCATGTCGGCCGCATCATCGCGCGCCTTGCGGCGGAGCAGCTCAAGCCTGCGCTGCTGGAGCTTGGCGGCAAGGCGCCGGTGCTGGTGCTCGACGACGCAGACCTGGATGCCGCCGTCGACGGTATCGCCTTCGGCGCGTTCTTCAACCAGGGGCAGATCTGCATGTCGACGGAGCGCGTGATCGTCGATGCGCGCATCGCCGATGCCTTTGTCGAGAAGCTCACGGCGAAGGCGGCGAAGCTGCATGCGGGTGCGCCGACGTCGCCTGACAGCGTGCTCGGGGCGATGGTCAGTGCGCAGGCGGCCTCTCGCGTGGCGTCGCTCGTCGAGGATGCCCGCGCGCATGGCGCACGGCTGCCGCTGGGGTGCCGTGTCGACGGCGCGATCATGCAGGCGACGATTGTCGACGGCGTAACGCCGGCGATGCGTCTGTACCGCGAGGAGTCGTTCGGCCCGGTGGTCACGGTGCAGCGCGTGAACGGCGACGATGAAGCGGTGCGGGTCGCCAACGATAGCGAGTTCGGTTTGTCGGCGGCGATCTTCAGTCGCGACGTGTCGCGAGCGCTGCAACTGGCAAAGCGTATCGAATCGGGCATTTGCCACATCAATGGTCCGACCGTGCACGATGAAGCGCAGATGCCGTTCGGTGGGGTGAAGGCCAGCGGTTACGGACGTTTCGGCAGCAAGGCGTCGATCGGCGAATTTACCGAACTGCGTTGGATTACCGTGCAGACCACACCGCGCCACTATCCGATCTGATCGTCCGAAGGACGAGAGAGTACCCGCGCCGCGAACGCTACCGAGAGAGCGTCGCGGCCGGTTAAAAGCAGGAGACAGCGTTTTGAATCAAGGTAACAACACGGCCGCGACGCAGGACATCGCCGCGCATCGCTATCGCCGGGTCAGCATCGGCAACCCGGGCGCCGAAGTGCGCCGCGAGGGGGCGTTCTGGTACCTGCGCTCACGCGAGGCGCTCGGTGACTTCCCCGAGCGATTGACCGACCGGCTCGTCTCGGGCGCGGCCTGGCATCCGGAGCGGCTGCTGGTCGCGCGGCGCGGTCCCGACGGCGCATGGATCGGCATTACCTATGCACAGATGCTGCTGCGTGCGCGAGCCATCGGTCAGGCGTTGCGTGATCGCGGGCTGTCGGCAGATCGCCCGATTGCCATTCTGTCCGGCAACGATCTGGAGCACTTCCAACTGGCGCTGGGGGCGATGTATGCCGGCGTGCCGTTCGCGCCGATCTCGCCCGCCTATTCCATCGTGTCGACAGACTTCGGCAAGCTGCGTCACACGCTTGGCGTGCTGCGTCCGGGCCTCGTCTATGCGTCCGACGTCAATGCCTACGGACGCGCCATGAATGCCGTGCTGGGCGACGACGTGATTCGCGTGAGCGCCCTCGGCGAGGGCGGCACGCTGGCTTTCGACACGTTGCTCGACACCCTGCCGCGCGATATCGATGCTACGCATGCGCAAGTCACTGGCGACACCATCGCCAAGATCCTGTTCACGTCCGGCTCCACGCGCCAGCCGAAAGCCGTGCCGACCACGCAGCGCATGCTGTGCAGCAATCAGCAGATGCTGCTGCAAACGTTCCCGACCTTCGGCGAGGTGCCGCCGGTGTTGGTGGACTGGTTGCCGTGGAATCACACCTACGGCGGCAGCCACAATGTGGGCATCGCCTTGTACAACGGCGGCACGCTCTATATCGACGACGGCAAGCCGGTCGCCGGAAAGTTCGAGGAGACGCTGCGTAATCTGCGCGAGATCTCTCCAACGGTGTACTTCAACGTGCCGAAGGGATGGGAAGATCTCGCCATCGCGCTCGAGAGCGATGCCGCGTTGCGCGAGCGCTTCTTCGCGCGTGTGAATCTCTATTTCTTCGGTGGTGCGGGGTTGTCGCAGGCGGCCTGGAACCGGCTCGAGCGTGTGACCGAAGCGCACTGCGGCGAGCGCATCCGGATCATGTCCGGACTCGGTATGACCGAGACGTCGCCGAGTTGCATGTTCACGACCGGGCCCATCATGCGCGCGGGCTACATCGGCCTGCCCGCGCCGGGCTGCGAGGTAAAACTGGCCCCCGTGGGCGACAAGCTCGAAGTCCGGTTTCGCGGCCCGAACGTCATGGCGGGATATTGGCGTCACGAGTCCGGCGATCCGGTGTTCGACGAAGAGGGTTACTACTGCACGGGCGACGCCGCGACGTTCGTCGACGCGCAACACCCGGAGGTCGGCCTGCAATTCGACGGTCGCCTCACCGAGGATTTCAAGCTCAGTTCCGGCACGTTTGTGAGCGTAGGGCCACTGCGTGCCCGTGTCATCTCGGAGGGGGCGCCCTATGTCCAGGACGCGGTCGTCACCGGCATCAATCGCGATGACATCGGGTTGATGATCTTCCCTCGGGTGGAAGATTGCCGGCGTTTGAGCGGCCTGCCGGGCGACGCCGCCCTGGCCGACGTGCTGGCGTCGGCACCTGTGCGCGAGGTGTTCTCGGCGCTGCTGGTCCGACTGAACCAGAACGCAGGTGGCAGCGCGACTTATGTGGCACGCCTCATCCTGCTCGATACGCCGCCGTCGCTCGACCGGGGCGAAGTCACCGACAAGGGGTCGATCAACCAGCGCGCGGTGCAGGATCATCGCGCGGCGACGGTGGACGCGCTGCATGCCGCTCAGCCGGGCGATGCGCGCGTCATTCTGGCTGCGGCAAGGCGTTGACATGACCTATGCGGAGGTGCGCGGCGCGGCGCAAGACATCGCGTTCGTGCTGGATACGCTCGGCGTGGGCGAAGCGTTGATGCAACTCGCCCCGTATCGAGAGCTCGACACCACAACGCTCTTGCAGGTCGTCGATGAAGCCGCGCGCTTTTCGCGCGAAGTGCTCGCGCCGCTCAATGCCGTCGGCGATCGGGAAGGCTGCACATGGCGCGATGGCGAGGTGCGCACGCCCACCGGTTTTGCCGAGGCGTACCGTCAGTATCGTGAGGCCGGGTGGCCATCGCTGCCCTGCGATCCGTCACTGGGCGGGCAGGGGTTGCCGGTCGTCGCGCAGGTCGCGGTGCAGGAACTGACGGCGGGCGCGAATCTCGCGTGGACGATGTACCCCGGCATTCTGCATGGGGCGTATGAGTGCGTGCATCGGTTCGGCAGCGATGCTTTGCGCGATGCCTGGCTCGGTCCGCTCGTGAGTGGCGAATGGCTCGCCACGATGGCGCTGACGGAACCGGGCGCCGGTAGCGATCTGGGGCAGATTCGCACGCGCGCCGAGTGGGTTGATGCGCGCAATGGCATCACCAGCGTGACCGGCGAGAAGATTTTCATCTCCGGCGGCGAGCAGGACCTGACGCCGAACATCGTCCATCTCGTGCTTGCGCGCACGCCGGATGCCCCCGCCGGGAGCGGCGGACTGTCGCTGTTTCTCGTGCCCAAGCGACTGGCGAATGGCGAGCGCAACGCGGTGCACTGCACCGGCATCGAACACAAGATGGGCATTCGCGGCAGCGCCACGTGTTCCATGGCGTTCGAGGGGGCGACGGGATACCTCATCGGTCGGCCGCATCGCGGACTCGAAGCCATGTTCGCGATGATGAACTCGGCGCGTCTGCACGTCGGGGCGTCGGGGGTCGGACTGGCGCAGAACGCCTATGAGATGGCCGCAAGACATGCCCGGGAGCGGGTTCAGTCGCGCGTGCCGGGCGCCGCTGAGGGTGCGCCGATTGCGCAGCACCCGGCGGTGTGGCGTTTGCTCGAAGGGCAACGGGTTGCCGTCGAAGGGGCGCGGCTGCTGCTGTATCGCGCCGCGCTCGCCATCGACGAGGCGCATCACGCAGACACGCCCGAAGCGCGCACGAAGGCCGACGCGCTGGCCGCGCTGCTCACGCCGGTCGTCAAGGCCATGCTCACCGAGCAGGCGTTTGACGGCGCGAGCGCCGCGTTGCAGGTCTTCGGCGGCTATGGCTATGTCGAAGAGACCGGCATCTCCCAGTATCTGCGTGACGCCCGAATCCCCATGATTTACGAAGGGACCAACGAGATTCAGGCCATCGACCTCATGTTGCGCAAGGTTGTCCGGGACGATGGCGCCACGCTGCTGCAATGGCTCGCATGGGTACGCGCGCAATTGCATGACGCGCGAGCCGTCGATGCACTGAAGGGATTCGACACCGCGCTGACGACGCTCGACGCGTGGGTTTCGCTGCTGCCGTCGGTCATTGCCTTGGCGCAATCGTCGCCGCGTGCGGCGTTGTGTGTGGCAGGGGAGGTGATGCGTGTCGTGCATGGCCTCTCGATGGCTGGACTGTGGGCGCAGGCGGCGCTGGCCGAACATCGCGCCGGGCAGCGTGCACAGACGGCGACCGGCGCGGTGCAAGATCACAAGCGACGTGCAGCCCGCTACTGGCTGAAGTTCGAACTGCCGCAGACGCATCGCGCGATGGCAATCGTTGCGGCGCAAATTCAAGATCCGGAGATGGGCGAATGAATCTCGACAACCTTGTCGCCATCGATACCCATGTGCACGCGGAAGTCTCGTGCTGTCAGCCGCCGGATCTGTTCGGCAAGGCATTCGACGACGCAGCCGACAAGTACTTCGGCACGGTCCTCAAACAGAATCGCCGGCCAACGATTCCGGAGACCATCGAACACTACCGGGAGCGCAACATCGGCTTCGTCATGTTCACGGTCGATTGCGAGGCGAACATCGGCCGTCGCCGTATTCCGAACGAGGAGATCGCGGGCTTCGCACAGGAGAACGCGGACATCATGATCGCATTCGCGAGCATCGATCCGCACAAAGGGCAGATGGGGGTGCGCGAGGCGCGGCGGCTCGTCGAGGAGTTCGGCGTGCGCGGCTTCAAGTTCCATCCCACCATGCAGGGGTTCTTCGCCAATGACCGCATGGCGTACCCGATGTACGAACTGATCGCGCAATACAAGCTCACGGCCGTGTTCCACAGCGGGCATTCGGGCATCGGTTCAGGGATGCCGGGCGGCGGCGGATTGCGCCTCAAGTATTCGGAGCCCATCCATCTGGATGACGTCGCGACCGATTTTCCGGACATGAACATCGTGATCGCCCATCCGTCGTGGCCGTGGCAATCGCAGGCGCTGTCCATCGCGCTGCACAAGCCGAACGTCTACATCGATCTGTCGGGATGGTCGCCCAAGTATTTCTCGCCGGAGTTGATTCAGTACGCGAACTCGCTGCTGCGAGAGAAGATGCTGTTTGGCTCGGACTTCCCGCTCATCGCGCCGGACCGGTGGCTGCGCGACTTCGAGACGGTCGGATTTCGCGATGAAGTCAAACCGCTGGTGCTCAAGGACAACGCGGTGCGCATGCTCGGGCTGGCACCTGTGCCGGCGGTGTCTGCGCTAGCGTGAGCCGTCGCGTGGTCCGCGCGGTCCCGGTATGCGTTAGCGGATGCTGTAAGGGATGCCGTAACGGACGCCCTATCGCACCCCGTAACGCACGCGTGCGGCCTCGCGCATGGCGTTGATGAGCGTTTGCTCCGGCGGTGTGGGCAGGGTGTCGTTGCGCCAAAGAATGCCGATGGACTCCTCGGTGCCCTTCGTCGCGAAGGGCAGCGCGCACAGCACGCCATCGGCGAGATCGTCCTGCACGGTGATTTCCGAGGCGATCCAGACAACGTTGTCGCGCAGCGTCATGGCGCGGGCGAGCGACATCGAGAGCAACTCCGAATAGTCGTCGAGTGTGCCTACACCGTGCGCGCGCAGAAAGCTGTCGGCCGTATGACGCAGGATCGTGCCATGCGGCGGCAACACCACGTGATGGTTCGCAATGTCGGTCATCGACACGCTGCGTTGCTGCACGAGCGGGTGCTCCGGACGCACGACCACACACAGCGGCGTTGCACACAGATGTTCGAAGGTGAGTCCCGACATGCCCTCGGGGTCGGACATCCGGCCGAGCGCGAGTGTCAACTGACCGGACTTCAACTGGGTGAGCAGTTGCTGGTTGGCGCCGGTGTGCACCTGCACGACGATACCCGGCCATTCCCGGCGAAAGGCTTCGAGCACGCTGGGCATCATGGCGGCGGCCAGCGTGGGCAGCACGGCGATCTCGATGACTCCGCCCGTCTGACCGACGGCACGCGAGAGCACGTCGATGCCTTGACGCAACGCGCTCACGCTTGCCCCCGCGTGTCGCAGGAACAGCTCGGCCTGCGCGGTGGGCCGCGCGCCGTTGCGGCCGCGATCGAACAGCCGTACGTCGAGCAGCCCTTCGAGCTCGGCAATGGTCTTGCTCACGGCAGGCTGCGTGATGGACAGCGCTTCGGCCGCCCGCTGAAGACTGCCGTGCTGGGCCACGGCCAGCAGGCATTGCAGATGGCGCAGCTTGATTCGCCCGTCGAGTAGGTGTCTTTCCATGCCGAAAAGTTATGAAAAACCTAAGAAAATGTCAATAAATATATCCGTTGATTATGGATATAGTGTGGGAAAACAAGCTGGCGGCAAGCCAGATCAGTCAACACAAAATGGAGTGAGACCATGTCGGAAACGACCACAGTCCTGCGCCCGCGCGACTGGGATTCCCATCCCAAGCTCATCGATAGCGGATACAAGTCCACGGCACTGCGCGGCCCCAAACAACTGCTTGTCCCGATCAAACAGAACCTCTCGAACCTGCGCGCGCCGGTCTACGGCCACGGCATCATCGGTGAGCTCGACAGCGATCTCACGCGCAATGCGGTGCGTAATGGCGAACCGCTGGGCGAGCGCATGATCGTGACGGGCCGTGTGCTCGACGAAGGCGGCCGTCCCGTGCCGAATACGCTCGTGGAGCTGTGGCAGGCGAATGCCTGCGGCCGCTACGTGCACAAGGTCGACCAGCACGACGCGCCGCTCGATCCGAATTTCCTTGGCGCCGGCCGTGCCCTGACCGACGCGCAGGGCCGCTACAAATTCCTGACCATCAAGCCCGGCGCCTATCCGTGGAAGAATCACCACAACGCGTGGCGTCCGCAGCATTTGCACCTTTCGGTGTTCGGTCAGTATTTCGCGACCCGTCTGGTTACGCAGATGTACTTCCCCGGCGATCCGCTGCTCGCTTACGACCCGATTTTTCAGGCGACGCCGGCGCATGCCCGCGACCGCCTGATCGCGCGCTTCTCGATGGACATCACCGAGCCCGAATACGCGCTGGGTTATGAATTCGACATCGTGCTGCGCGGTGCCGACCAAACGCCGATGGAGTCCTGAGCCATGTCCGATTACCAGCAAACGCCGTCGCAGACCGTCGGCCCGTACTTCGCTTATGGCCTCTCGCCGGAGCAGTACCTTTACGACTTCAAGAGTGCCTTCACCCCCGTGGTGGCGCTTGACCGTGCCGAGGGCGAAGCCATTCGTCTGATCGGGCAAGTGCTCGACGGTGCAGGCAATCCGATCAACGACGCCCTGATCGAAGTGGTGCAGGCCGACGCCCATGGCCGCTACGTGCAGAGCGCCGACGAGATCGAGCGCACGGGCTTTGCCGGCGCGGGCCGTTGCGGCACGGGCACGGACGCCGAGAACCGCTTCGTCATCGAGACGATCAAGCCGGGCTCGACAGCGCCGGGCGAGGCGCCGCGCATCGATGTGGTGCTGACGATGCGGGGCTTGCTCAATCATCTGTTTACGCGTATCTATTTCGACGACGAGGCAGCGGCCAACGAGGCCGATCCCGTGCTGCAACAAGTGCCGGCCGAGCGTCGCCACACGTTGATCGCACGCCGCGAGGTGAGCTGCGGCCGTGTGTCGTACCGGTTCGACATCCGCATGCAGGGTGACGAGGAGACGGTTTTCCTCGACCTTTGAAGTCCTTTGACGTCGGTCTTGCAAGGCTGAAACTGGCGCGGCTTCGGGCTGCCGGCATGCAGTGCCGGCGGCCCGTGGCCGTATCTGCATTTTTGCAACGTACAAAGGTTTGGCCACGAGTGCGGAATTCGTGCGAACAGACCTTAACCACCATCGCACCATCGACTCTCCGATGACGGAACTGCTTGACTCATTGCTGCGCGGCGCTGCCGTGACGGCGCGCTTCTCGCGCGACGCCACGCTCCAGGGCATGCTCGACTTCGAAGTGGCGCTCGCCGCTGCCGAAGCCGAGGCCGGTCTGATCCCGGCTGCCGCCGTCGCACCGATTACCGCCGCCGCCCGTGCCAGCGACCTCGACTGGACCGCCCTGCGCGACGACGCGGCTAGCGCGGGCAACCTGGCCATTCCTCTGGTCAAGCAACTGACGGCCCGCGTGAAAGCGCTCGACACCGATGCCGCTCGCTTCGTGCATTGGGGCGCCACCAGTCAGGACGCGATCGATACCGGTCTTGTCCTGCAAGTGCGTGGCGCGCTCGACGATCTCGGCGCCGATCTCGACGGCTTCATCCTCCAACTCGTAGCGCAAGTCCGGCAGCACCGCGCGACGGTCATGGTCGGGCGCACATGGCTGCAACATGCGTTGCCGATCACGTTCGGGCTCAAGCTCGCGGGTACGCTCGACGCCTTGCTGCGCGCGCGTGCCGATCTCGCGAACGTGCGTGAACACGCGCTGTGTGTGCAGTTCGGCGGCGCGGCAGGCACGCTGGCGTCGCTCGGCACGCAGGGGCCAGCCGTTGCGGCGGCGCTCGCCCGCCACCTCGGGCTCTCGGATGCGGCCACGCCGTGGCACGGCCAGCGCGATCGCATCGTGCGCGTGGGCAGTTGGGCGGCGTCGCTGACCGGCTCGCTCGGCAAGTTCGCACGCGATACGGCCATGCTCACGCAAACCGAAGTCGGCGAAATTGCCGAAGCCTCCGGGCCGGGACGTGGCGGTTCGTCCACCATGCCGCACAAACGCAACCCCGTCGGATGCGCCGCGATGCTGGCGGCCGCCGCCCGCACGCCCCAACTCGCTGCCACGCTGTTCGCTGCGATGCAGCAGGACCACGAACGCGGTCTGGGCACCTGGCACGCCGAGTGGGAGACGCTGCCCGAGCTGCTGATGCTGTGCGGTGGCGCACTGGCCACGGCGCGCACGCTCGTTGACGACTGGACGGTCGATACGGCGCGCATGCGGGCGAATCTCGACATCACGCACGGACTCATCATGGCCGAGGCGGTGACGATGGCGCTTGGCGAAACGATGGGGCGTCTCGAGGCGCACCGGCGTGTCGAGGCGCGTTGTCGCGATGCGCTTGCGCAGCACCGCCATCTGCTCGACGTGCTGCGTGAGGACGACGAGATCACGCGCATTCTCTCCGCCGACGCGCTCGAGCGTCTGACGGACCCGCAACATTATCTGGGCGCTGCCGAGACGTTCGTGAGCCGGGTGCTCGCGCTTGCCGACGCCGCAGTGCCGCCCACTCAACCTGGCAGGAAATCCAAATGAACGATCAGGAACGCTACGACAACGGCATGCAGGTGCGCCGCGCCGTCCTCGGCGACGCACACGTGGATCGCACGCTCACGCGTCGCAATGAATTCAACGACGACTTCCAGAACTTCATCACGCGCTTTGCCTGGGGCGACGTCTGGACGCGTCCGGGCCTCACGCGTCATATGCGCAGCATGATTACGCTCTCGTTGCTCATCGCGCTCAATCGGGGCGACGAGTTCCGCATGCACGTGCGCGCCGCGTTCAACAACGGCGTGACGCGCGAGGAAATGAAGGAGCTGTTCATGCACTCGGCGCTCTATTGCGGTCTGCCCGCAGCGAATCAGGCGATCCACGACGCCGAGAAGGTCTTCGCAGAGATGGAGGCCGCCGAACCCGGTTCGACCACCCGCGTGCGCAACGACGCACAAGGCTGAGGAGACGAACCCATGACGATGGAATGTCTGATCGAGATCGGCGACGCCACGCTGCGTGTGGCCGTCGATGGTGATGACCGTGCCCCGGCGCTCGTGCTGTCCAACTCGCTGGGCACGACGCTGGACATGTGGGCACCGCAGGTGCCCGCGCTCGCCCGTGAATTCCGCGTGATCCGTTACGACACGCGCGGACATGGCGGCTCGTCCGTCACGCCGGGACCGTATGTCATCGACCAACTGGGACGCGACGTGCTCGCACTGCTCGATGCCTTGCACATCGAGCGCGCGAGTCTGGCCGGGGTGTCGATGGGCGGCATGACCGGCATGTGGCTGGGCATTCATGCGCCGCAACGGCTCGAACGGCTGGCGATTGTCTGCTCGTCCGCGCACATCGGTGGCGAGGACGGCTGGAATGCCCGCATCCGAACCGTGCAGGCCGACGGCATGGGTGCGGTTGCCGACGCGGTGGTGTCGCGCTGGTTCACGCCTGAGTACGCCCAGCGCGAACCCGCCGTCATCGAGCGCATGAAAGCGATGTTCCGCTCGCTCTCGGCAGACGGCTACGCGGCAGCGTGTGCGGCCGTGCGCGACATGAACCAGCTTGATGAGATCGCGTCGATTACGGCGCCTACGCTCGTGATTACCGGCGCAGAGGATCTGGCGACGCCGCCGGCCATGTCGAGCGCGATCGTCGAGCGTATTGCCGGTGCGCGACAGGTCATCGTGCCGGGCGCGCATCTGTCGAATATCGAGTGTGCGCCTGCCGTTAACGAGGCGCTTTTGACTTTCCTGGGGGGGAAGACGCCGGCGAGCGCGTAAGCGCTGAACACCGGCGTGAGCACGGGGGCGGGGCGCTTGTCGTAGCGGCCCCGCCAACCCGGCCACGTGCGCTCATTCGTCGCCCAGATGCGCGTTTTGCGCGGTGCGCCGGAAGGCCGACGGCGTGACGCCGACGTGCCGTTTGAAGACCCGGCAGAAGTACGCCGGGTCCTGAAAGCCGAGTTCGTAGGCGACGTGCGAGACAGGCGCCGGGATGTAGATCAGCTTGCGGCGCGCTTCGAGCATGAGCCGGTCCTGCACCAGATCGAACGCCGATTTTCCCGCGATACGGCGGCACAACCGGTTCAACTTGCTCTCGGTCACATGCAGCCGTTCGGCGTAGGCCGGTATCGCCCACGCTTCGGTGTAGTGCGTCTCGACGAGCGCACGAAAGCGGGCGAACAGATCGAGCTCGGTGCGTCCCGAGCGTGTCGCGGAATCCTGATGCGCATGCAGCCTTGCGAGCAGCAGCAGCACGCTGCGCGTGAGCCATCCGACCATCTCCGCATGCCCCAGTTGCGGGCGCGAAAACTCGTCCATGATGAGGCCGAGCAGCGTGTAGAGGCGATCGCGCGTTTGCGGCGCATCGCCCAGCGGGAACAGCCACGGCTTGCTCAGCAGCGACTCCATATCCGCGTCGGCACCGATGGCGGCATCGAACGGCACGCTCTGCGCCATCGTGAGCACGAAACCGTGTGCACCGCGCGAGAAGCGGAAGTTGTGCACGGCGGACGGATGCACCGTGATGACGGCCGGGCCTTCGACTTCCCATGTCGCGTCGTCGACGTTGGCCTCGACCGTGCCTTCGAAAATCGCCAGCACCTGAAAGAGCCCCAGATGCCGATGGGTATCGATATGCCAGTCGTAGAGGCGGCTGCGTGTTTCGATCCACTCGATATGGACGAAATCGGCACTGTCGGTTTCCGTCAATTCGCCGTACAGCGAAAATTCCGGAATCGTCTCGCGAGCCGCGCGCAGCCGGGATGACGCGCCTGACATACTGGTTTTCCCTTGGGCGAAGTTGTCAAAAAAGTACAAGAAAGTCGTCGATTCATCCATTCAACGCGACGCACGCGCTCCATAAGATATGACGCATTCGCCCCTCGTGACAAGGCGTGAAAGCACCTTTCGGCATGCTCGTTTACGCGCAGTCCTAAAGGGTGCAGCGTGCGCGAGACAACCAAGAAATGCAATCCGCACGCATGCCGTTTTTTCGTCGCGAAACGACCCGGCCAAGAAGTGCCGGACGAGGGCGGTGCAAATCTCAGGAGACAACTCATGCGTACCCATTACCCTGTCGTCATCGTTGGTGCCGGTCCCGCCGGCTTGCTGCTTTCCCATCTGCTGCACCTGCAAGGTATCGAGTCGATCGTGCTCGAATCGCGCTCGCGTGCGGCGGTCGAATCGACCATTCGCGCCGGTGTGCTGGAGCAGGGCACGATGGATATCCTCAACGAGACGGGCGTGGGCGAGCGCATGCGTCGTGAAGGCGCCGTGCATCACGGTGTCGAGCTGGCGTTCGGCGGCGAGCGTCATCGCATCGCGTTGACCGAACTGACGGGCCGCGCCATTACCGTCTATGCGCAGCACGAGGTCATCAAGGATCTGATCGCGGCGCGCGAAGCGGCGCAGGGCGAGATCCTGTTCGACGTGTCGGACGTCTCGGTGCACGACGTCGACAGCACGCAGCCAAGCGTGCAGTTCACGGCGGATGGCCAGACGCGGCGTCTGACGTGCGACTTCATCGCGGGCTGCGATGGCTTCCATGGGGTGTGCCGCCCGGCCATGCCCGCCTCGGTGCGCAAGGAGTACCAGCGCGTGTATCCGTTTGGCTGGTTCGGCGTGCTGGTGGAGGCGCCGCCGTCGTCCGATGAACTGATCTACGCGTCGCACGAACGAGGTTTTTCGCTGATCAGCACACGCTCACCCACCGTGCAGCGCATGTATTTCCAGTGCGATCCGAACGAGCGCGCAGAGGAATGGAGCGACGAGCGCATCTGGGAGGAGTTGCAAACGCGTACGCAGACTCACGACGGCTGGCGTCTCAAGGAAGGTCCGATCTTCCAGAAGAACGTGGTCGCCATGCGCAGCTTCGTCGCCACGCCGATGCAGTACGGCCGCCTGTTCCTCGCGGGCGACGCCGCCCACATCGTGCCGCCGACCGGTGCCAAGGGCATGAATCTGGCCGTGGCCGACGTCTGGCGTCTGGCACGCGCGCTCGACGACTTCTTTCACCGCGACAGCGAGGCCGGGCTTCAGGGCTACTCCGAGGCGGCGCTCAAGCGGATCTGGCGTGCCGAGCACTTCTCGTACTGGATGACGCGCATGATGCATCGCATTGACGACGCTACGCCGTTCGAGCAACAGATGCAGCGCTCGGAGCTGGAGTACGTGGTGAGTTCGCGCGCGGCGTCGCTCATGCTGGCCGAGAACTACGTGGGCTTGCCGCTCGCCTGACGCTTGACGTCTCGCGGCTAACGGCGCCGAAGGCACTGGGGCACGGGAGCACGGCGGCGGGTGTGCTATCACCGCCCGCGGTGGCCGCGTGCCTCGCCTTGCATAACCCCGCGTTATGGATGGCCTGAAGAAAGATCATTTTGAAGGGCAGTTGAAGGACGTACAGTAGCGGCAGAAATCGACGACGTCCGATTGCCGCAGTATTGCCGTAGTATTGCGGCACTATCGCCACACTTTCGCCGCACTATCGCTGCGGCAAGTCGGTCAGCGGCGCGCCACCCCCAGTAGAAACGGGCGCGCCCAGGCGGCGACGAATTCAAAATAAGAATGGGATGACAAACGGGGCGGCCACGCCCCGAGGAGACAGTTTCATGAATCAATCGCGCACGGTGGACGTGCCCGCCTATATCAACGCACAACGGTTTTCCAGCTATCAATGGCTGGTGCTGATCCTGTGTTTCTTCGTCGTGGCGATCGATGGTTTCGATACCGCAGCCATCGGCTACATCGCACCGTCGCTCGTGCAGCAGTGGCACATCGACCGCGGCTCGCTCGGTCCGGTACTCTCGGCGGCGCTCTTCGGTCTGGCCGGCGGCGCGATCTTCGCCGGGCCGCTCGCCGACAAGTTGGGACGCAAGACGCTGCTGGTGCTCTCCGTCGTGTTCTTCGGCATTGCGAGTCTCGCCACCGCCTTTGCTCAGGATCTCGAGACGCTGACCGCGCTGCGTTTTCTCACGGGGCTGGGGCTTGGCGCGGCCATGCCCAACGCGGTGACGCTGATCTCGGAGTACGCGCCGGCGTCGCGCCGTGCCGTCATCGTCAACACCATGTTTTGCGGCTTTCCGCTCGGCGCATCGGTGGGCGGCTTCGTCGCCTCGTGGCTGATACCGCACTTCGGCTGGCACAGCGTGCTGGTGCTCGGCGGCGTGCTGCCGCTGGTGCTCTCGGTGCTGCTCATCCTGTGCCTTCCCGAATCGGTGAAGTTTCTCGTGGTTCGTCAAAAGCCGATAGCGCGCGTGCGTCGCATTCTGTCGCGCATCTCGGGCGAATCGCTCAGCGACGTCGACACGTTCACGGTCAATGAGGCGGCACCGAAGCGCGCCGGCTCTGCCGTGAGCGTGGTGCTCTCGAAGCAGTACGGCTTCGGTTCGCTGATGCTGTGGCTCACGTACTTCATGGGGCTCGTGATCTTCTATCTGCTCACCAGTTGGATGCCGATCCTGTTCAAGGATGCGGGCTTCACGATCGAGCGCGCCGCTCTCATCACGGCCCTGTTCCCGTTGGGCGGTGGCATCGGCACGATTCTGTCGGGCTGGCTGATGGACAAGTTCAATGCCCAGAAGGTGGTGGCCGTGGGCTACGCGCTTACTGCCGCGCTGGTGTATGCGGTCGGTCAGGCGATGGGCAGCATCGGTTGGCTGGTCGCGCTGATTTTCCTCGCCGGTACCGCGATGAACGGTGCGCAGTCGTCGATGCCATCGCTCGCAGCCATGTTCTATCCGACGCATGGGCGCGCCACCGGCGTGGCCTGGATGCTCGGCATCGGGCGCTTCGGCGGCATTGCCGGTGCCTTGCTGGGCGCCGAGTTGATGCGTCGTCATCTGGGGTTTTCCGCGACGTTCTCGCTGCTGGCGATTCCGGCCGTGATCGCCACCGTCGCGCTGCTTGCGAAGAACGCCTGGGAGCGTGCCAGCGGCAATCATCCGGTGCCTTCGGGCGACGCCCGCAACTCCGCCGCCATGCACTGACGTTCGTCAGATCGCGTGCACGTAGCAGAATCTGAAACGGCGCCTCTGGCGCCGTTTTTTTATGCCATGACGCTCGGTCTCGTTCTGACGGCGGGTGACGAGCCCGGCTTTCTCGCAGCGGGCGACGAGCGTCACCACACTGTGATGCACGGCTTGCAGGCGATAGCGAAATTCCGAAAGTGCGTCGAAATCGCGCTGGGTCAGCGCGTCGGCGGCGATCGGTGAGCCGGGAGGGCTGGGCGCAGACATCAGTCGGGCCGGCGATGAACGCCGAAGGGGCGGAACGCCAAAAGATATATCGCAAGGCGATATATTCGAGGATCTTAGGGATACCCGGGATGACAAAGGGGCCCCGCTGCGTGCAGAATCGCGAAAAAACGAGACTCAGCAGTTGACTGGAACTCGATCCCCGCCGAGATGCTGGCGTGTTGGTTGCCCTATGCAGGTAACGAGCGTCATTCGAGCGGGCCGACCTCTGACAGGGAGGAGACATGGCTTCCACGGTCCGACGCCGCTGGCGTACGGGAACGTTGCTGTTGCTATCGGTGGCGCTCGGCTCCACAGTTGCCGCCTATCACTACGCCACCGGCTTCGAGCTGGGGGGCGGTGTCTTTGAGCAGATCGGCTTTGGACGCTCGGACACGTCGTCCGGATCGGTCAAGCAGGTGCGCGGCTCACCGTCGTCTTGTCCGGGAGGCGATTGCCGCGACGAGTCGACGCCTCAGGCGCACTGAATCCGTCTCGATGCCGCCGCACCCCGTTGCAGGGTGCGGCGCCCCCTCTCGTGCTTAGAACACGTGACGCAGGCCAATGGTCATGGCGTTCTGGGTCGCGTCTCGACCCGGCGCGCCGCCCGTGATGCCCGGGTTGTACATATTCCATGCCCTCAAGTTCGCGAAGTACGAGTAGATGTCGGTGCGCTTGGACAGGAAGTAATCCACGCCGACGTTGAACTGGAGCAGGCGCCCCGTTGCGGGTGCCCCGACGAACGAGTAGCGCGAATGCAGCACCGCGCCGATCAGCTCGAGGTTGGGCAGCACCCAATAGTTCACGCCCACGTCGAATACGTTCGTCGCGTTGTTGTTCGAGCCGGCAGCCGCAAATGCACCGCTGCTCGCGGCGCTGGTGAACGTCGTGGCAAGCGGTGCTGCCGTGCCGCCGAAGCGGGCGAGCGGTTGCAGCGTGCGCGACCACGACGCGTAGACGCGTGCGTTGTCCCACTTGTAGCTCGTGCCGACCATCCATGTGCGGATGCAAACGTCGCCTGCTTGCCCGAACGCCGGATCGCACCCCGCGCCTGAACTCGCACCCACGTCGCTCGACGTGTTCGTCGCCGCCGTGCCGGTGCCCAGTCGCGATTGCCAGTAACCGAAGCCGACGCCAAATCCACCGTATTTGTAGTTCGCGCCAAAGCCGAGCGACTGGCCCGTTGCCATCGAGCCGGCCGTGCCACCGAACCCGTAGGTGACGTTGGCCGTCAGGCCGCGATAGTCGGGCGAGTCATAACGGATCGAGTTGTTGGAGCGGTTGCCACCGACGCGGTCGAGATTGTTGTCGTGCACGCCATTGATGAAGACGCCGAAGTTGTAGACGCTCGAATACCAGGTCGCGATTTCATCGATGTAGTCCTTGCGGCGGCCGATCTGCACGGTACCGTAGGGGCTCGACAGGCCGACAACCGAGGTGCGGCCCAACGGCAGACCGCCTTGTCCCGAGGTGCCGTTGGCGACCGAAAATCCGCCTTCGAGGATGAACAGCGCCTTCATGCCGCCGCCAAGATCCTCGGTTCCCTTCATCCCCCAGCGCGATTGCTGAAGGTCGCCGCTATCCACGCTGAAGCGATTGCCCGTGGCCGTGCCGCTAGGACCCGCCACCTTGCTCACGTACGTCACGCCGCTGTCGATCAGGCCGTAAAGCGTGACGTTCGATTGCGCGCTCGCTGACGTGCTGAACCCCGACAGCGCTGCGATCCCCATCCCCATTGCGGCCACGCGTGCGACCGGCCAAAGCTGCTGCTTCATATCCCCCCTCCGGGTGTGTGTTGAATGACTTTCTAACGAATGTCTTATTGATTAAAACAACGTTTTGAAAATTATCGATTCCGAAAAGCGAGCACGTCAACCGTCGAGAAAAAATTGCTGACGGGAAAGTGACGGACGTCAGCGTTGTGGGGTATTTCAATGATTGAAACACGCCGGAATTCGCTGATATGCCAAGGGTTTGAAGGCGATGGCGTATCAGCGCCTGCGCCGATGACAGATTCCTCGCTTGACCGGCTCACGTTTTTGAGGCTTAATTTTTAATACATTGTTTTAATCAATAAGACATTGACGGTTCGATGGCGGAAGACGCCACGATTTCGGCCTGTCAGGTGGCCGTCGACACGTTGGAAAAAGTTGGAAAAATCTTTGATGGTGACGCGAGAAAACAACACGACGACTTTGCCCGGCACGTTCCAGTCCGGTGAGGCGGCGCGCTCCGAGGTCTTTGTGGTCGTGCCGGCATGCGAGCCGTCGCTACCGATCGTGTTCGACTCGCCGCACAGCGGCTTCGACATGCCGGACGACTTCGGGACGGTCGCGCCGCGCGAAGCGCTGCTCTCAGGGTGGGATGCGTTCGTGGACGAACTCTGGTCGAGCGTGCCGCGTCATGGCGGCACGCTGATCGCCGCGAATTTCCCGCGGGCCTACATCGACGCCAACCGCGCCGTGACCGATATCGACGCGGAGATGCTCGACGCACCGTGGCCGGGCCCGATCGCCCCCGAGAAATACTCGGCGCGTGGCATGGGCCTGCTGCGTCGTTATGCGTTGCCCGGCATGCCGATGTACGACCGCAAGCTGACGGTGGCCGAAGTGCGTCATCGCATCGATGCCTATTACTTGCCGTATCGCCGGGCGCTGAGCATGGCCGCTGAAGCCGCGTATGCCGCACATGGGGCGTTGTGGCACGTCGACTGTCATTCGATGAAGTCGCGCGGCAATGCGATGAATGTGGATGACGGCGAGCCGCGTCCGGACATGGTGGTGAGCGACCGGCTCGGGACCACGGCCGACCCGGCCTTCACGCAGTGGGTGGCGGATGCTTTGCGTGAGCTGGGATACCGCGTTCAGGTGAATGCGCCGTATCAGGGGGGCGATTTGCTCACGGCGGTGAGCGATCCGGGGCGCCGGTGCTCCAGCTTGCAGATCGAGATCAATCGAGCGCTGTATATGGACGAGGCGCGCTTTGTGAAGCACGCAGGATTTGATACGCTCGGGCGCAATCTGGAAACGTTCACTGCTGCGCTCGCCCGTTGGGTGCGCGCGCAGTCAAGCCCGAAGGAAATCCCATGAACTACATCGTCGATTCCGTCGACAGCGCTCTGAAACTGCTCTCGCTGGTCGCGGAGCATCCGGGCCTTGGTGTGACGGAGCTGTCCAATCGTCTGGGCATCAACAAGTCGCGCACGTATCGCATGCTGTGCACGCTGGAACACAATCGCTTCGTGTTGCAGGACGAGCGCACCACCACGTACTCGCTGGGGCCGCAGGCGTTCGTGATCGGCGTGGCGGCGTCGCAGCAGAACATTCTCGTGCGTGCCGCGCAGAAGCACATGCTCGCGCTCAATCAGTCGATCAACGAGACCATCGTGCTGCGCGTGCGCGAAGGGTTGGAGACGGTGTGCGTGGCGCGCTGCGAAACCACGCATCAGGTGCGCTCGGTGGGCTCGGTCGGCAATCGCCGGCCGCTCAGTTCGGGGGCGTCGGGCAAGTTGCTGCTCGCGTTCTCTCAGGACGCCATTCGCAACGAGTTCTTCGTGCGCATGAAGCATCTGCCGGCCGCTGCCGAGCCGATGGCACTCGCCGACGAACTGGCGGCCGTGGCGCGCAAGGGGTACGCGATGAGTGCGGGCGAGGTCACGAGCGGCGCGGTGGCGATCGCGGTGCCGGTGCGCGACGTGTCCGGTGACGTTGTGGCGGCGCTCTCCATTTCAGGTCCCGAGGCGCGCATCAGCCGCATCGAGATTCCCGACTATCTGGAGCGTTTGCAGGCGTGCAGCCGGCAGATTTCGGCCGAACTGGGGTATGCGGGCGCCGCTGGCGGACAGACCCCGCACGAGGCGCAAGCCAACAAGGTGGCGTAGCCCCGCGCGAAACCCGGCCCGGCGAGCGAGCCGCATCGGCTAGCCGGCCAGCCGGGATGGGGCGCAGTGCGACGTCATTTCCTAAACACAAAAGAGACAACTGGCAGGACTGACATGACAGCGCTTGCGCCGACGCCCGTCGACGGGCATTCCCATTCCGATCTCGCGAGCGCCGCTGCCGGGCGCAGCGATGGCGAGTCCGGCAAGACCGAAAAACCGCACGGCAAGATGCTGCACCCCGTTGTCATGATGCTCGGGGTGTTGATCGTGGCCGTGGCGATGACATGGTGGGTCGACGCGGGCCGCTTCGCGCGCGACGGCAAACTCGTGGTGCCCGGCACCTATCAGGTGGTGCCAAAGACGCACGACATCGGCATACTCGTCGCGCCCAGGGCCGCACACAGCACGCCTGAGCAGGCGCAACCGGCCAACGTGGTGTCGGCGTTTCTCTCGGTGCCCCAGGGGTTGGTGAAGAACGCGCCGCTCATCTTCATGGTGATGTTCGTGGGCGGCATGTTCGGGGTGATGCGCAAGACAGGGGCCATCGATGCCGGTATCGACCGGTTGCTGCAACTGACCTCGGGCAACATGTATGTGCTCGCGCCGCTGCTCATGGTGCTGATCGCACTGGGGAGCACGCTGCTCGGCTTCATCTCCGAGTATCTCGTCGTGATTCCGATGGTGATGGTGCTCACGCGCCGTCTCGGATTGTCGAATCTGTTCGCGGTGGCGCTGGTCGCGATTGCGGCGAAGATCGGATACATCGCGTCCGTGACGAATCCCCTGGCGCTGGCGGTTGCCCAACCGCTCGTCGGCTTGCCGCTGTTCTCCGGCATCGGGCTTCGTATTGCCGTGTTCGTGGTGTTCCTCGCGCTGGGCATCGCTTACTTTCTCTGGCACGTGTATCGCAGCGAGTACCGTCTGGCCGAGGCACGGGCGCAGATGGCGACGGTGGCGCATCTGCATGCGCGGCTCTCGCGTCGTCACAAGGCCACGCTGCTCGTACTGGCGCTGGCGGCGGCGATGCTCGTCTACGGCACGCGTGAATTGAAGTGGGGCAATCTGGAGCTGTCGGCGTTCTATGTGCTGACGAGTCTGGTAACGGCTGTGGTCGGGCGCCTCGACTCCCGCACGGCGGCCGACGCTTTCGTGGAAGGGCTCAAGGGCATGATGCTGGCAGGACTGCTGATCGGGCTTGCGGCGTCGGTCGAGATCATTCTGCACGGGAGTTATGTGCTCGATACGCTCATCAACGACTTCACTCGCATGGTGCGCGGCCAGTCGGCCGTGGCCGTCGCCAATGGACTGATGGGCGTGCAGATGGCGCTGGACGTGTTCATTCCGTCGGTCTCCGGCAAGGCGGCGGTGAGCATGCCGATCATCGGACCGATTGCACAGCTCTCGGGCGTGAGTCCGCAGACGTCCGTACTCGCATTTCTGCTGGGCGGCGGGCTGACGAACATGATTACGCCCACGTCCGGCATGTTGCTGGCGTATCTCGCGACGGCGCGCGTCGGTTTCGGTCAGTGGCTGAAGTTCATCTTCCCGTTGTTCTTCGTGCTGCTGTTGCTCTCGGGCGGCGCTCTGGCGTTCGCGGTCCTTAGCGGGTACTGACGCGTCGTGGCGCGACACGCGCAAGGGCCTTCGACGATCGGTTCGTGATCGACTTTCTGATGGTTAGGTTAACTAAGTTATGATGCGATTTCCTGTCCACAGAAGGCAGGCGGCATCCGCTAGTTTGGAGCAGGTTAACCCGACCAAGGGAAAACATGAAAATCACGGGGATTTCGGCAGCCATTGCCGGTGTTGTTCTGTTTACGGGGATTTGCGCGTCGTCGTCAGCGAACGCGCAATCGGTGTCGCCATCGGCGCCGCTCTTGTCATCGTTGTCTTCCAGTTCGTCATCTCCCGATCTGTTGCAGGTTCGAGGCGGCCGGGCCAAGGGGAGTTCGCGCAGTTACGCTGGCCGACGTTCCGGCTCTCGTGGCGGGTGCGGCAGCCGGGGGGGACCGGGCTATCGCAAGTCGAACGGGAAATGCGCGAGTTGGCAGGACTAAAGCGAAAACAACAACACGGAGAGAGGGATGAGTCGACTCTTGATAGGGATTGCGCTGACGATGCTGTCCATCGGTGCCTTTGCTCGCGGCGGACGCGGCGGTGGATGAGATTCGGGCGGCTACGGCAGTAGCCACAGTGCTTGCCTCGCTTCACCGGGCACTGGCGCGAACACGAACTAGACAATTCGCGAGGCGCCCACCTCATTTCGGGACGGCCACTTAGCTAAAGATCCCACGCGGTAATATCCCGCGATGGACTCCCTTATCGCCGCTTCCGCCCGCGCGCTGGCCTCGGGCGATCCGCTCGGTGCGCTGCGCCGGGTGGCACTTCGCGATGACCCACCAGCGCTCGCGCTGCGGGGTATCGCGATGGCGCAGCTTGGCGACTACCCGCGCGCTCGCGAACTGCTCAAGCGCGCCGCGCGCGGCTTCGGAACCCATGCAGCGCTCGCTCGTGCGCGATGTGTCGTCGCCGATGCCGAAGTCGCCCTCGCCATGCGCGATCTGAGCGGCACTCCGCGCTCGCTGCACGACGCCGCCACCCTTCTCGCGGCGCACGGCGACTTCCCCAACGCAATGCTCGCGCGTCTGCTCATCGCTCGCCGCCTGCTGCTCCTCGGCAAACTCGATGCCGCCGCCCAGGCGCTGCACGATGCGCCGTCGCCAAACGTGCCCGCTCGCAACGTTGCCGTCTACTCGCTGATCGTCGCCGAGTTGGCGCTGCTCACCTTGCGCGTTGCCGATGCTCGCCACGCGCTCGCTCGCGCCCGGGCCGCGGCGCTCGCGGCCGCTGTGCCCGCGCTCACTGCGGAAATTGCGAGCCTGAACGATGCTTTGGGGCGTCCGGCCGCGCGCCAGTGGCAAGCGGCCGGCGAGCGCACCCTGAGTCTCGATGACGTGGTGACACTGCTGAACTCGGACGCACTGGTGATCGACGCCTGCCGCCGTGGCGTGAGGATCGGCAATACGTGGCGTCCGCTGGCGAAACGGCCCGTGCTCTTCACATTGGCGCTGCAATTGGCGCGCGCCTGGCCGGGCGACGTCGACAGGGCAACGTTGATCGCCGAAGCCTTCCGGCTGCACCACCCTGACGAGACGCATCGTGTGCGGCTGCGTGTCGAAGTCGGACGTCTTCGCGCGTTGCTCAAAGGCATTGCCGAGATCGACGCGACGCCGCGCGGCTTCGCGTTGCGAACCACAACCGCAGACGCAGTCACCTTGCTGTTGCCGCCGATCGACGGCGAACGCGCATCGTTGATTGCGCTATTGGCGGACGGCGCGGCATGGTCGACGTCTGCCTTGGCGCTCGCGCTCGGTGCCAGCCAGCGCACCGTGCAACGTGCGCTCGGCGAACTCGAAGCACAAGGACGCGTGAGGTCGATTGGCCGCGCAAGGGCACAGCGCTGGATGGCGCCACCGCTCACCGAATTCACGACGATCTTGTTACTCCCTGCTGGATGGTCGTTTGGCTAGAGTGGACTTGCACGCCGAACGCGGCGTAACAACCGGAGCCTGATATGACGAGTCAACCACAACGACGCTTGCGCGCCGCCGAGAGCACAGCCGACATCACCTGCGAGTACGGTCCCTTCCCGGGTACTGAGCGCGTCAACGGCGTGACCTTCGATGGCCGGCAGGTCTGGGCCGCCACCGGAGACAAGCTGCTGGCGTTCGATCCCGCCAGCGGCGAAGTCGGCCGCGCCATCGACATCCCATGCGACGCCGGCACCGCCTTCGACGGCACCCATCTCTATCAGATCGGTGAAAACCGCATCGACAAGATTGAGCTGTCCACCGGTCGCGTCGTGCATTCGATCCCCGCGCCGGACAGTGGCAGCAGTTCGGGGCTGACATGGGCCGAAGGCAGCCTGTGGGTCGGGCAGTACCGCGACCGCCGCATTCTGCAAGTTGACCCGGCAACCGGTCGAGTGTTGCGAAGCATCGAGTCGGACCGCTTCGTGACGGGCGTGACCTGGGTGGGCGACGAGCTTTGGCACGGCACGTGGGAAGACGACGAGAGCGAGTTGCGTCGAGTCGATCCGGCCGGCGGCGAAGTGCTCAGGCGGGTGCAGTTGCCCGACGGCATCGGCGTGAGCGGTCTGGAGTACGACGGCCAGAGCCTCTTCTATTGCGGGGGCGGCGCCAGCGGCAAGGTGCGTGCCGTGCGCTATCCAGAGGATTGACCGATTGACCGGCCCTGTCTCGGGATGACCGTCGGCGCGAGGCTGTCACCAGTCACCATAGCGGGCAGGCTATCGACCTCGATAGCCTGCCTCAATGACATAGATTTCAATAATCAATTTCTACTTATCGATAGCATTCGGCATACTGTCAACACTTTCCACCCCGTCAGAGAGACAACGACATGCCGATCATCAACACCCAGATCAAGCCGTTCAAAGCCAACGCCTACCAGAATGGCGACTTCATCACCGTGACCGACGAGACCCTGAAGGGCAAGTGGTCGGTGGTGGTGTTCTACCCGGCCGACTTCACCTTCGTGTGCCCGACCGAGCTGGGGGATCTGGCCGACCATTACGACGAGTTCAAGAAGCTGGGCGTTGAAATCTACAGCGTCTCGACCGATACCCACTTCACGCACAAGGCCTGGCACGACACGTCGGACACGATTCGCAAGATCCAGTACCCGATGGTTGCCGACCCGACGCTCGCGATCTCGCGCAACTTCGACGTGCTGATCGAAGAAGAAGGTCTGGCACTGCGCGGCACGTTCGTGATCAACCCGGAAGGCGAGATCAAGCTGTGCGAAATCCACGACAACGGCATCGGCCGCGACGCCAAGGAACTGCTGCGCAAGGTGCAGGCAGCGCAATACATCGCCGCTCACCCGGGCGAAGTCTGCCCCGCCAAGTGGACGCCGGGCGCTGAAACCCTGAGCCCGTCGCTCGACCTGATCGGCAAGATCTAAGCGTCACGAGCCATCACCGTAGCAAGCGCCGCTCCCGTCACAGAGCGGCGTCCCGCCGGCGCGGCAGCCCCCTAAACCTGCCGCGCCGGCACCCAATCCCGAATTCCCGACGCTGACCTGCGCCCGCCCCCGGCTGACGCGGTGGCCCTCGTTCACCCTATCGAGACGGATAAAAGCCATGTTGGACGCGAACCTCAAAGCCCAGTTGCAAACGTACCTCCAGAAAGTCACGCGCCCGATCGAGATCGCCGTGTGGCTCGACGATAGCCCCAAAGCCGCCGAGATGAAGGCGCTGGTGGACGAGATCGCGCCGCTCTCGCCGCAGATCGCCGTCGTCGCGCACACCGACGTCAGTCAGGATGCCGGCGAGCGCCGTCCGTCGTTTGCCATCGGCACGCCGGGTGAGGCGCCGCGCATTCGCTTCGCCGGGTTGCCCATGGGCCACGAGTTCACGTCGCTGGTGCTTGCGCTGCTGCAAGTCGGCGGCCATCCGGTCAAGCTCGACGACGACACCATCGCGCAGATCCGTGCGCTCGACGGCGATTTCCGCTTCGAGACCTATATCTCCCTGTCGTGCCAGAACTGCCCGGAGGTCGTGCAGGCGCTCAACGTCATGGCGCTCATCAATCCGCGCATTCAGCAAGTCACCATCGACGGCGCGCTGTTTCAGAGCGAAGTCGAAGCGCGTCAGGTGATGGCCGTGCCCACGGTGTTCCTCAACGGTGAGTCTTTCACGCAAGGCCGCACCAGCGTGAAGGAACTGCTCGCGAAGCTCGACACCGGCGCGAGCGCACGTGCCGCGAAGGCCCTCGAGAACAAGCCGGTCTACGACATGCTGATCGTGGGGGGAGGGCCAGCGGGTGCCGCTGCCGCCATTTACGCCGCTCGCAAGGGGATTGCGACGGGCGTGGTCGCCGAACGCTTTGGCGGTCAGGTGCTCGACACGATGGCTATCGAGAATTTCGTCTCGGTCACGCACACGGAAGGACCGAAGTTCGCCACCGCGCTGGAGCAGCACGTCAAGACGTACGACGTCGACGTGATCGACACGCAACGCGCCGAAGCCCTGATCCCGGGCAAGATTCACGAAGTGCATCTGGCCAGCGGTGCGGTGCTCAGGGCCCGCGCCGTGGTGCTCGCCACCGGTGCCCGCTGGCGTGAGATCGGCGTGCCGGGCGAGCGCGAATACCGCAACCGTGGCGTGGCCTACTGCCCGCACTGCGATGGCCCGCTGTTCAAGGGCAAGCGCGTCGCGGTCGTTGGCGGCGGTAACTCGGGCGTAGAGGCGGCCATCGATCTGGCGGGCGTCGTCAAGGAAGTCACGCTGATCGAATACGGCGAGCAATTGCGTGCCGACGAGGTGCTTCAGCGCAAGTTACGCAGCCTGCCGAATGTGCGCGTGCTGATGAACGCACAAACGACTGAAATCCAGGGTGACGCTCAGAAGGTGAGCGGCCTCGTGTATCGCGACCGCGTGTCGGGCGAGACCGCCACGATTGCCCTCGAAGGCGTGTTCGTGCAGATCGGTCTGGTGCCCAACACCGAATGGCTCAAGGGCACGGTGGCGCTCTCGCGTCATGGCGAGATCGAAGTCGATGCGAAGGGCAAGACGTCGGTGCCGGGAGTCTTCGCCGCAGGCGACGTCACGACCGTGCCGTTCAAGCAGATCGTGATCGCCGTGGGCGAGGGGGCGAAGGCGTCGCTGGGCGCATTCGAGCACCTGATGCTCAGTTCGGTGGAGAACGAAGTGGACGGCATGGACGGCGTGGACGGCGCGGCAGCCCCGGAGAAAATCGCCGCCTGACATTCGCTGAAGCGGCCTCGCGCCGCACTCACACGACGGCAAAGCCCTCACGCGTTACGCGCGTGAGGGCTTTTTCGTTTCCTCCCCCCACGCTTGTCGGGCATCTCGTTAATGGGAAATTGCATCAAATTTCTGACTTTGGCAGTGACGATGCCCAAAGACTACGCAGATTTTCGTAAGTTTGCGGATTCGTTGTCACCATGTGCTCCTTCAAATTGACACCCGACGCGTGAGTCTTATGCGTCACGCCTTAGCTGAGTGGCCGGCATCGGCATGAGAGCCGTTCACTCATCGATGAGGCACGTGAATCGAGATATGGGAATCGACAACATCTTTCGTGCACTAGGCAGCGCTGGCATGCGATCGCGCGAGCGATGGCTGAAGTGGCGTGCGCAGCCGTCAGGCTTGGCTGGACAACTGCGCAGCGCGCTGCCTCTGGTCGTTGCTGCGGGAGCCATCACCGCCGCCACGCTCGCCTGGTATTCGCACGATACCGGCTATGCGCCGCTGTTCGGGCAGCACCAGCGCATTCCGATTGCACAAGCCACCGGGGTGCTCGAAGCGGAGCAGATCCCGTTTCGCATGCATCCGGACACCGGCGCGATCCTTGTGCCGCATGACCGGCTCGGACGCGCGCGCCTGGCGCTTGCGGCCAAGGGCGTCACACCGGAGCTGCCGCCGGGGCTGGAACTGGTCGATCGCGACGAGCGTCTTGGCGTGCGTCAGTTCGTGCAGGACGTGCGCTTTCGCCGTGGTCTGGAGGGGGAGTTGGCGCGCACCATCATGTCGATCGACGCGGTCGATGCCGCTCGCGTGCACATCGCGCTCGCGCCGCAGACGTCGTTCGTTACCCATACCAAGGCATCGGCCAGTGCGTCGGTGCTGATCTCGGTGCGAGCGGGGCAAAAGCTCGCGCCGCAGCAGGTGAGCGCCATCGTCAAGCTCGTCGCCGGCAGCGTGAACGGACTGGCGGAGCAGAGTGTGTCGGTCGTCGACCAGCACGGCACGCCGCTCACCGCAAATCTCGATCTGGACGACGCGACGCAAGGCAATGCGGAGGCGCGCACACGCTCGCGCGACGAAGCGCTGCGTAACGTGCGGGGTCTGCTCGACGGCATTCTCGGTCCCGCGCGCTACCGGGCGAGCGTGAGCATCGATCTGGACGAGGATCTGGTGTCCAACACCACCGAGGCGCTCGGCGCCGATCCGCGCGTGATGCAGGAGGCCGTGCGCGAGGCGCGTGACGACGACGCCGTCGTCGGTGGCGTGCCGGGCGCGATGACCAATCGCCCGGTCGACGCCGCACCGTTGCTCGCGGGCGAGGGCGGCGCGATGCGTACCACCTCGTCGACGCGTCAATTCGCTTATGACCGATCGATCACGCAGACGAAGCGTCATCGCCCGCGCGTGCGTCAAATGCACGTGGCCGTCATGGTCGACTCGCAGGCCGCGCCGGGCGGCAACGGCTGGACACCCGAAACCCTCGCCGAGCTGGAGCGCGCGTTGCGCTCGAGTGCTGGCATTCAGACGGATCGCGGTGACACGCTGGTCGTGAGCGCCATGCCGTTCGTGGCCGCCGATGGCGCGCTCACATTCGACAACCCGGACATCGCCTCCGGGGGGCTGGCGCTCACCGGCACGCAAAAGCAATACGCAGCGATTGCCGCTGGCGTGGCGTTGCTGCTCGCGCTCATTACTTGGGTCGCGATGGGGCGACGGGCCCGTCGACGCAAGGCGGCTGCGCAGCTTGCCGAGGTTCAGGCGCATGAGCGCAGCCGCCGGGAAGCCGAGAGCGCCGCGCAGCAGGCAGCCTTGCCAGCCTTCGCCAACGACTTGCCGCCCGCGTCGGACGCCTCGCTCGACACGAAACTCGAACGCCTGACAACACTGGCGGATGGCGAACCCGAGCGGGTCGCCCAGATCATCAAACAATGGATCGGTACGCATGCCTCTGCCCGCTGACACTTCCGCTCTGACCGAGATCACCGGCGTGGATCGTGCCGCCGTGCTGCTGCTTTGCATGGGGGAGAAGGCTGCTGCCGGTGTCATGGCGCAGCTCGCGCCCGCCGAACTGCTGCGCGTGGCGCACGCCATGTCGCGCGCCGGCAGCGTGAAGAAACACGACGTGCACGCCATCGTCGACCAATTCCTCCATGCCAGCACGCAGCAAGGCGGCGCGAATGCCGCGCCGCGGGCCTACCTGGAGCGCTCGCTCGCTGCGGCGCTTGGCGAGGGTATCGCCAGCAATGTGCTCGATGGCATTTATGGCGACAGGATTCGTCCCAAGCTGGCGCGCCTGCAATGGGTGAGCGTGGCGCGTCTGGCCGACGTGCTCTCGCGTGAACATCCCCGCATGCAGGCATTGCTGCTCGCGTATCTGCCCGCGGATCTGGGCGGGCAACTGCTGCGCGCGCTACCCGAATCGCATCAGGAAGCGCTGCTGCTGGAGACGGCGCAACTCACGCGCGTCGATCGCGAGCTGCTGGCCGACCTGGAGTTGATCGCGGATCGCTGTCTCGCAGGCCTGTCGGCCGAGAGCGCCGATGTGCCCGGCACCCGGCTCGCGGCTCAGATCATGGGGCATGTGCCCGACGAGCAAAAGCGGCTCATGGAAGCGTTGCGCGCCCATGACTCGTCGCTCGCGGAGTCCGTGGAGGCGAATATGTACGGCTTCGATATCCTCGCCTATCAGGCGCCGGAAGTCATCGATCTGGTCGTATCCGAAGTGCCGACCGAGACCTGGGCCACTGCGCTCAAGGGCACGGATGCCCGCACGCGGCAAATCGTTCGCGAGCGCATGTCGCGCCTTCAGGAAGACGCCCTCACGCAGGCGATGCAGCGTCTGGGCGCCGTCTCGTCGGCGCGCGTCGAAATGGCGCGCGGCGAAATCATGGCGATGCTGCGCACGCGTGCCCGCGAGGAGGATAGGGTTCTGCGTCTGGCGGGCGGCGAGGTGCTCGAATGAAGCCGCATCGGTTTGGCACGAAGTCCGACGTTGCGGCCAAGCGTGGCTGGCTGCCTGTGCAGCCAGACCTCGACACTTTGCGCGCGCAGGCCTACTCGCAGGGTGTTGCCGACGGCACGGCAAACACGCGTCAGGCCGTGTGGGACGAAGCGTTCGCTGCCGGGTGTGCGCACGGTGAGCAGGTGGCCGAGGCACGCTTGCAGGCGTTGCATGCCGCCCGCTTGCGCGAGGAGATCGACGCCATGACGCTGCCGCTCGCGGCGCTTCAGGCGGCGCGCGATCAGGTGCATGCGCGGCTCGCAGCCGGTGCTGTCGATGTGCTCAGTGAGGTGGCCTCGCGCGCCGTGCGCGCCATCTTGCAGCGCGAGTTGCACGCCGCTCCCGCCGACATTGCCGGCATTGTGCAGCGCCTGCTCGCGCAGTTGGGCGCCCGCGACGACGTCGTCACCGTCTATGTCAGTCCGGAAGATGCGCAAGCGCTCGCCAAACGCATGGGGGATGTGCTGCCGCCGGCCGATGGTATTCGCCCGGGATGGCGCATCGTTGCCGATGCGTCGCTCGTTCGCGGAGACAGCCGCGTCGATGTCGACGGCCTCTGGTACGACGCGGGTTGTGAAGGACGCGAGGCGGCCACGCGAGCGATCACGCGTCGACGTCTCGGCGAGTGGGTGGCGGCGTCCCCACAGGCGCAGGCATCGCCGGTCACGTCGGAGACACCCGCATGAGCGACGAGATCGCACTCGCAACGCCGATGGCGTTCGTCACGCGGGCCAATGGCGCGGTGCTCGAAGCGCGCGGTCAGCGGTTTCCGTTGGGGCAAACCTGCCGCGTAGAGACTGCCGCCGGACGATGGACCGAGGCCGAAGTGGTCGGATTTTCCGACGGTGCGTTGCAGCTGCTGACGTATGCGTCTGTCGCCGATATCGTGCCCGGCGCGCGTGTTCTGCCCGGTACATCGACACCGGCGCTGCGCATCGGGTCGTCGTGGCTCGGTCGCGTGGTCGATGCCTTCGGGCAGCCGCTCGACGGCAAAGGGGCATTGCGTGGTGACACGCTGCTCGACACGCGCTGCTCGCCGCCGGCGCCGCTGGATCGACGCGCCATCACGGCGCCGCTGGCCGTGGGCGTGCGCGCCATCGACGCGCTGCTGAGTCTTGGGAAAGGGCAGCGCGTCGGTCTGTTCGCCGGTAGCGGTGTCGGCAAGAGTGTCTTGCTGGGCATGATGACCCGGCATACCGACGCACAGATCGTTGTGGTCGGCATGATCGGCGAGCGCGGCCGTGAGGTGGGCGAGTTCATCACCGAGACGCTCGGACAGGCCGGGCTCGCCAAGGCCATCGTGGTCGCCGCACCGGCCGATGCGCCGCCCGCGCAACGCATGAAAGCCACCGAGTTGTGCCACGCCATTGCGGCTCATTTTCGCGATGCGGGTCATGACGTGCTGCTGCTCGTCGACTCGCTCACGCGCTACGCCATGGCGTGCCGTGAGGTGGCGCTCTCGCTCGGCGAAGCCCCTGCCGCTCGCGGCTACCCGGTATCGGTGTTCGCGCGTTTGCCCCGGCTGGTCGAGTGTGCGGGCAATGGCGCGGGAACGGGCAGTCTCAGCGCGATCTACACCGTGCTGGCCGAGGGCGACGACTTGCAGGACCCGGTCGTCGACACCGCCCGTGCGGTGCTCGACGGTCACATCGTGCTCTCGCGCGAACTGGCAGATGCCGGACATTACCCGGCGATCGACATCGGGGCGTCGGTGAGCCGCTGCATGACGCAGGCGGTGGGCGCACGACATGCCGGCGCCGCGCGCGCGTTCAAGGCGCAGTGGCACGCCTATCAACAGATTCGCGAGTTGATGCCGCTCGGTGCCTATGTGCCGGGCGCTCACGCCGAAACCGACCGTGCCGTGTCGCGGCATCCGCTCATGCTCGACTTTTTGCGTCAGAGCCAGGGTGAGATCAATACGCCGCACGGGCTGTGCGAGCGGCTGGAGGCGCTATGCCGATGACCCCGCGAACACCGCGCGCATTGCACGCGTTGCTGTCGATGCGTGATCGCGAACTCGAGGCGGCGCGTTACGAAGGCCGTCAACTCGCAGAGCGGCATGTGCGGCTCGTGCGCAACGTCGATCAGCTCACACGGCTCTATCGCGCCGTGACCATCGCCGGCACGCGCGCGAGTGCTTACAGCTTTCAGAATCGCGCCGATTACAAGCGCACGCTCGTGGAAATGATCCAGACGCAGCAAGCGCCGATGGCGCAGTTGGCCCACTGGAAGTCGGTCGCGGCGCAGGCGGTGCGCGACGCGCAGCGCCGACGTGAAGGCGTGGCGACGCTCGTGGCCCGTCATGAAGCGGCGGCGAGGCAGGAACGGTTCAAACGCGAGGCGCAGACGCAGGTGGCGCAGGCGTTAGCGGTGTGGCAGAAGGGCGCGCGGGAGCGAAATGAGGACATTGCCCCGAGTCGTGGCGTTGACAGAACGTGGACGGGAGTCGCCTGGGATAGGAAAACCGCGCCTTTCGCGTCTCATGAACAACCTGAAGCAGGAGTTTCGCCATGCTGCAAGTGAAAGAACGTATCGAAAATATGGCCGTCGAGATCGCCCAGAAGAAGATGGGCACGGAGTTCGGTCGCCTCGGTAAGGACAAAGCCAGCACGGAAGCTCGCCAGAAAGGTGTCGCAACGCTCAAGGAGGTGCTTGGCAATTTCGAGAAGCAATTGCGGCGTGTCGGCGACAGCGCGGACTTGCGTCAGCACAAGGCAACGCAATCGAGTGAGAAGGAGTTCGCCGTCACGTTGGACAAGGGCGTGCAGCAGCTCGATTTCGATGTGAACGTCGAAAAGCTGGCGACCGTGCATCAGGTGCAGATCGCGAATGTAGCGGTGTTTGCCAACGGCAAAGTGAAGCTCGCGGGCAGCGCCAGCGCCATCTCGGTGGATACGACGGGGCTTGATCTGACGACACCCGAAGGTGTCAGGGAGCTTGCCAAACGCATCAACGCCAATCCCGATCTGAAGGATGTGGTTCGCGCCGACTTGCGGCATGTGCCGGGACAAACGACACCGTATTTGCTGCTGACGGCAACGACATCCGGTAAGGAGGCTGAGTTCGAAGTGCAGTCTTCCGCCGGCGCAAATCTCGTCGGGGCATCTGGTGCGGTAGTGCTTGCACAAGGGCAGGACGCCGTCGTGAAGATCGGAAGTGCAGGCATGCCGGAGCATTATCCGGGCAACAAGATCACGCTGTTCAACGGCGTGACGCTGTCACTGAAGAAGGCGCACACGGGAACCACCGATACCACGCGCGTATCGATCACGCCCGACATGGAGGGCACGGCCACGAACATGCGCGCACTCGTTCAGGCGTACGACGCGGTGCGCAAGCAACTGCGCGAGCTGATGGATCCGGGAACGCCGGGGGCATCGGTGTCTCCCGACGGCGAAACGAAGACCGACGTCAAGCCGGCCGGTGCGTTCTATGCCGACGCGAGCGTGCGCGCGTTGCTGCGCGATCTGGAGCGCAATTTCGAGAGGCCTGTGACGATCGACGGCAAAACGTTCGACCCCGCCCAGTTCGGCGTGCAGCGAAACGCTGACGGTTCGGTCACGTTCGATCAGAAACGCTTCGAAGCCGCTTATGCCGACGACAGGGAGATGCTGGCCAAGTGGTTCGGTGACACCGCCGACGTGATGAAGCGGGACACCGCAACCGATCTCGACAAGCAACCGGCCGGGATGCGCCTCGCCGTGCGGATTCGGGAGTGGACGGACGAGATCACGGGGGTGCTCAAGCACCGCACGGACACCGACGAAATCGTCGCTCAGCGACTCGCCGACAAAGAAGACCGGCTCAGGGCCCGATTTACGGCGCTAGTGGCGCGCTACACCGATGAACTGGCGCGTGCGGAGCAGGTTCAGCAACAAATGAAAGAGACACGCGGCTTTGTCGACGCGCTCTTCCGTGGATCGCGCAAGTCCGACGAATGATCGGCGCCGCCATCCCGTCGCCATCCCGCCGTCATCTTTTAGGGAATCAACTCGACCATGACCTACCAGCAATACCAAGCCTCAGACCTCGATGCCCGCATCGCAGGCGCGACCCCGTTGCAGCTTATGTTGATTCTGCTGGACGGATTGCTTGACGAACTGGCTCGCGTGCGTGGGCATATTGAGCACGCCCGCGACGACGCCCGCCTGCGCAGTGTCACCAAATGCCTGAATCTGCTCAACGGGTTGGCGTCGCATATCGACGCTGCCGATGGCCAGGAGGTCACGCAGCCGCTGACCACCGTGTACGACTTTTGCATACGTGGCGTGGCACAGGCCAGCGTGGAACGCGATGTTGCCAGGCTCGACGAAGTCGTGGCGGTCATCACACAGCTCACGCAGGGGTGGCGTGCGTTGGAGACACGGCGTGGTTAGTGCCTTGACCTTCCAGGAACTGGCGCGAGATCTGCGACGTCATTCCGCCGCCCGCGAGTGGGACCTGCTGCAAGCCACCGACGCGTTGTTTCGTCGGGCATGGCAGCAGGCGCCTGCGCCGGGTGCGCGCGACGCGTCGCTCGCACAGGCCATGACGCAGGCACGCGTCGCGCACGATCAGGCGTACCTGCTGTGTCAGCGAGCCTCATCGGAGGCGCGCAGACATCTGGCCGGACTCGGCCATTGGCGCGAGGGCGCGCTTGGCTATCTGAGGATGCACGATGATCGTTGAACCCACACGTCTCATGTCGCCTGCCGACGCCGACTTGTCCACACCCGCGCCTGCGCCC
>NZ_JAELTP010000149.1 GCF_016428915.1 Pandoraea sp. ASV26 | reverse complement strand
CTTCATCATCATCAACGACGAATTCCAGCGCGCGCTCGATCAACTGCAATCGGTCTTTACCGCGGTGCGTCTTCGCTTCGCATCGCAGTACGCCCGGCACAAGACGTTGTTCACCGATCTGGACATTCACGCGCCGAGCGAGCACCAGTAACACCCTGGCGTTTGTCGGCGGCGCTCGCGTTTTGCGCGAGTCTGCGCCGGCTGCGATAGAATACGTCTGATATTAAGAAGGAACCTCCTTATGGCCCGTATTACCGTTGAAGATTGCCTGAAACGAATCCCGAATCGCTTCGAGCTGGCGCTCGCCGCGACCTACCGCGCTCGCCAACTGGCGCAAGGTCATACCCCGAAGCTTGAGAACAACAAAGACAAGCCGACCGTTGTCGCGCTGCGTGAAATCGCTGCGGGTCAGGTGGGCATCGAGATGCTCAAGAAAGTGCCGCTCTGATTCAGGAGACAGCACTGATGCGATGTGACGTTCCGGGCCGCTCGACGATGCAGGTACACGTATGAGTCATGCGAAATCTCCGGCCGCGTCCATCGCTGCGGATGAACCCAAAGCGGGGGAGCCGAAGCCCGAACGCAAGAAAAAGAAGGGCGAAAGCACCACGCGGCAATATATCGACGCGCTGCTAGAGCAGTCGTACCGGCACCTGTTCGGTCCGACTGCAACGCCTGAGCAGCCGCGCAAGCATGAGGTCGTCTCGATTGCCCGCCTGAAGGGCATGCTTGGGGAATACCTCAAGGAAAACGACCTCGCGCAAATCAAAGAGGCATTCCAGTTCAGCGACGAGGCCCACCTGGGCCAATATCGCCAGAGCGGACAGCCCTATATCACCCATCCCGTCGCCGTTGCCGAGATCTGTGCCGAGTGGAAGCTCGATGCGCAATCGATCATGGCCGCCCTGCTGCACGACGTGATGGAAGACCAGGGCGTGACCAAGGCCGAACTCGCCGAGCGATTCGGCCCGAAGGTCGCGGAACTGGTCGACGGTCTGTCGAAGCTCGACAAGATGGAGTTTCGCAGCCGCGAAGAAGCGCAGGCCGAGAGCTTCCGCAAAATGCTGCTGGCGATGTCGCGCGACGTTCGCGTCATTCTCGTCAAGCTCGCAGACCGCCTGCACAACATGCGCACGCTGGGTGTCACGTCGACGGAAAAGCAGCGCCGTGTGGCGCGCGAGACGCTCGACATCTACGCGCCCATTGCGCACCGCCTGGGCCTGAACAACACCTATCGCGAACTCCAGGATCTGAGCTTCGCGAACTACCATCCGCGCCGTTATGCCGTGCTCGACAAGGCCGTGAAGGCCGCGCGCGGCAACCGGCGTGAAGTGGTCGGCAAGATTCTCGACGCCGTTGAGAAGGCGCTGAAGGACGGTGGCGTGAGCGCCGACGTCTTCGGCCGCGAGAAAACGCTCTTCAGCATCTATAACAAGATGCAGGAAAAGCAACTGTCGTTCTCGCAGGTGCTCGACGTCTACGGCTTCCGTGTCGTCGTCGAGTCGAACGCAGAGTGTTACCTGTCGCTCGGCGTATTGCATGCGCTCTACAAGCCGGTGCCGGGCAAGTTCAAGGATTACATCGCGATCCCGAAGGTCAATGGCTATCAGTCGTTGCATACGACGCTCGTCGGCCCCTTCGGTACACCCATCGAATTCCAGATTCGCACGCGCCGCATGCACGAGATTGCGGAAGCGGGCGTTGCCGCGCACTGGCTGTACAAGAACGGTGGCGCGGACATGAACGACGTGCAGAAGCACGCGCATCAATGGCTTCAGTCGCTGCTCGATATTCAAAGCGAGACCGGCGATTCGACCGAATTCCTCGAACACGTCAAGATCGACCTGTTCCCCGATGCCGTCTACATCTTCACGCCCAAGGCGCGCATCATGGCGCTGCCGCGCGGCGCGACGGCGCTCGACTTCGCCTATTCGGTGCACAGCGATCTGGGCAACCAGTGTGTCGCCGTCAAGATCAACAACGAGTTGCTGCCGCTGCGCACCGAGTTGAAGAACGGCGATATCGTGGAAGTCATCACGGCGCCGTATTCGAAGCCGAACCCCGTCTGGCTGGGCTTCGTTCGCACGGGCAAGGCGCGCTCGGCCATTCGTCATTACCTCAAGACAATGCGTTTTGCCGAGTCGGTGCAGCTTGGTGAACGTCTGGTGGAGCAGGCGCTCAAGGGCTATGGCCTGACGATGAGTGAGATTCCTCCGGAGATCTGGGACAAGCTCGCACAGTGGACCGGCAACAAGGACCGGCAGGACATCTTCGCCGACATCGGGCTGGGACGCCGCGTGGCGGCGGTCATGGCCAAGCGTCTCGCGGTGCTCTCGTCGGGCAAGGAAAGCGAGAACGATACCGATAGCCCGGACGATCCCGATTCGCCGCGCCCGGGCGACGAGAATGTCGGGCCGCCGGTGCTCATCACGGGTACGGAAGGCATGTCGGTGCAGTTCTCGTCGTGCTGCCGCCCGATTCCGGGCGATGCCATCATGGGTTACATCGGCATTGGTCTGGGTATGGCAATCCACACGACCGATTGTCCGGTCGCGCGTCGTATTCACCGCAAGGACCCGACCCGCTGGATCGACGTCGCCTGGGCGCCGCAACCGGGGCGTCTGTTCGACGTGGGTATCAAGGTGCTCGTGCACCACAATCGCGGGGTGTTCTCGCGCGTGGCGGCCGACATTACCGCGTCGGACGCGAACATCGTGCACATTGGCATGGATGAAGTGGTGCCGGACGAATCGGCGACACTGCGCTTCCTCATTCAGGTCAGCGATCGCGTGCATCTGGCCAACGTGATGCGTCGTATCCGCGTGAATCCGGATGTGATGCGTGTGGCGCGCGAGCGTTCGAGCGACCGTCATCAGGAAGAACTGCACGCCATGCGCGTGGCGCGCGAGCGCGGCAACTTCTGACGGGACGGCCGGCGCACCTCGTCGATCGAGGCGCGTCGGCACATTCCCCGCCGCCACTTTCAGAACCCCAACGTCTCCGTGACTGCCGTGATTACGCCGACGGCGGATAGCGCACGTCCAGAATCTCGATCTGTTCGAGCCCGGCCGGCGTGCGCAGCGGCACGGTGTCGCCGACCTTCGCTTTGGTGATCGCACGCGCGATCGGCGAAATCCAACTGACATGCCCCAGGTCGAGATCGACCTCGTCAATGCCGACGATCATGATCTTGTGTTCGTCGCCCCTGGTGTCGGCGTAAGTCACTTCTGCACCGAAAAACACCTGATCGACGTTCTCCTGACGGCGCGTGTCGACGACTTCGGCGTTATCGAGGCGTCGCGTGAGAAAACGGATGCGCCGGTCGATTTCGCGCAGACGCCGCTTGCCGTAGATGTAATCGCCGTTCTCGGAGCGGTCGCCATTGGACGCCGCCCACGACACGATCTTCACGACTTCCGGGCGCTGGTTGTCGATGAGGTCGAGCAGCTCTTCCTTCAGGCGACGGTAGCCGGCCGGCGTGATGTAGTTCTTGGTGCCCGGGGGAATCTCCGGGGCACCGGCGTCGAGATCGTCATCGTCGTCGCCACTGTCTTCCTTGACGAAGGCTTTGTTCATAGGTCGATGCACGCGACGAGCGCGTGAAGAATAGCGTTTCGGGATTCCTGCATTATAGGTTCGATGTGCGCCGAGCATGCGCGCAGAGCCAATTCGCTGTCTGGCCATCATGCTCAGGTGTCATGGAGCGCGTCGGAAATGTCCTCTACAATCGGTCACACCACCCCACATGAGCGCAGGAGAGCCGCGCAATGACCGATTCCACGAGTCCTTTTCTCGCCGTGCTCAAGCCGCATTTGAGCGACATCGGCGCTTTCACCGTGCAGCGCAGCCTGCCCAGCCTGCCATTCAAGACGGTCGGGCCGTTCATCTTCTTCGACCACATGGGGCCGGCCACGCTGGCGCCGGGGCAGGGCATGGACGTGCGTCCTCACCCGCACATCGGGCTGGCGACCGTCACTTATCTGTTCGACGGCGAGATCTGGCATCGCGACAGCCTTGGCAGCGACCAACGCATTACCCCGGGCGCGGTGAACTGGATGACGGCAGGGCGCGGCATCGTGCATTCGGAGCGCACGCCGCAAGACGTGCGTGAGCGGGGCGGCGACGTGCACGGCATTCAGACGTGGGTCGCGCTGCCGAAGGCCGATGAAGAGACCGAGCCGACGTTTGCGCATCACGAAGCGTCGTCGCTGCCGGACATCTTCCTGCCGGGCGTGCACATGCGTCTGATTCTGGGGGAAGCCTTCGGCGAGAAGGCGCCGGTGAAGGTGTTTTCGCCGATTTTCTATCTGGCCGTCGAGATGGTGCCTTGCGCGGCATTCGTGTTGCCGCCCGAGTATGCGCAGCGCGCGGTCTACACCGTGCAGGGTGAGGTCACGGTCAACGACGAGGCCTTGCCCGAGCAGCGCATGGGCGTGCTCGCGCCGGACACCGACGTGCGCATCGTGGCGGGTGACAAGCCTGCGCGTCTGATGCTGCTTGGCGGTGCGCCGCTCGACGGCGATCGGTTCATCTTCTGGAACTTCGTGTCGTCGAGCCGCGAGCGCATCGAACAGGCCAAGGCGGCCTGGACGGCCCAGCAGATGGGCACCGTGCCCGGCGAGACGGAGTGGATTCCACTGCCTGAGCGCAAACCGGCGTCCAACTAAGCGCCATTCGAGCCTGCCAACGCCTGCTGCCGAAGCGATCGGCCGCAGGCGTTTTTTATTGTGAGTTATCGTGAGGCGGCCGTGGACGGGGATGCCGATGCCCGGCGTCTCACGCACTCAACACGACGACCGAGCAGCGACGCTCCTCGAGCAACCGGTGAGAGATGGCACCGAAGTTGAGCCGGTCGCCAAAACGCGGCTGCACGCCGAGCACGAGCAGATTGTGCTGGCCGTGATGGATCTGATGCAGCACGGCTTCCTCGACCTTGCCGCCCGCGAGCAGGCGTGTGTTGAGCTTGACGCCATTACGTTCGGCCAATGCGTGCAGGTTCTCGAGCATGGCGGATTCGGCGGCGTCCGGGTGTAGTACGCGCGGGCGCCAGCGCTGGCGCAGCATGCCCGGCGCCACGCGTGCGGAGACGTGAAGTGCCGTGACGGGGGCATTTGCCGCCCGTGCAAGGGAGATGGCGAGTTCGGCGGCATGCCTTGAGTAGTCGGTGCCGGAGACCGGCACGAGAATGTTCAGCGGCGCGTCGGGCTGGCGGATATGGTCGCCGTGCGCGAGAACGATGCCGATGGCGCCGTCGAACGCTTTGGTGAGCGGCAGCACGCCCGTGGGCAACGGCAGCGGCGGCACGTCGGAATCTGATTCTTGGCCGGGGGCATCGAATCCGGCGATCACGAAACCGTAACCCTTGGCGATTTCGTCGGAAATTCGCGTGGCTTCATGACTGCTGTCGGGGTGAGACGGCGCTTGTTCCTGCGCCGTGTCCGACGGGTCGCGCGCGCCGAATTCGCCTTCCTCGGTGGCTTCGCTCACGCGCTTGTCGTCGTGGGCCTCACCGACGGGTTCGTGCCTGGGCGCGTCGGCAGGGGTGTCGGACGACGGCTCGGGCGCATTCGCGTTATCGCGCGCTTCCGGTTTGCTGTCGTCGCCACTGTGGGTGTCTTTGCCTTCCTTGACGGGCCCGTGGGGCAACTCGGGGCGCTTCTGCGGGGATTTGCCCGTGCGCTCTCGCAGCACCAGCCGGGCGGCCTCGCGTGCGGGGTTCTCGCTCGCTTCGTCCCTGGCGTGCGGTGTGTCAGATACGCCCGGCGTGCCCGGTGCGCGCGGCACCGCCAGCGTTGCCGCCGCTAGGGCGATGTCGTAGGCGTCGAGGCCAGCGTCTTCGCCGTTGGTATTCTCATCGTCCCGATCCTGTTTGCGCTTCCCGGCGGATGTGTGCGTCCCTTGCGCCCCCTCGGACGTCGGGCTCACCTCGCGCGCGGTCTTCCCGCCATCGGTGTCGGCGGGCGAGGGGGCCAGCACGGTCGTGAGCGTGCCGCGTACCCCGGCCGTCAGCCCGGCGATCCAGGCGGCGAAGCGTCCGTTCGCGCTGCCGTCCACGGCGACCAGAATACGTTCGACGTTCGGCAGAAAGTCCTTCTCCTCGGCGGCTTCCTTCTCGAGTCGCGCCTTTTCCTGCTCCGAGAGCGGAATGCGCACGAGCGCCCGGCGCAGGACTGGCGGCATGATGAGCGTGGTGATCAGCGCCATGATGACGATCATCGTGAACAGATCCTTGCTGAGCACGCCGAGCGACAGGCCGATGCTTGCCACGATGATTTCGGTGGAGCCGCGAGCGTTCATGCCGGTCGCGAGCGCCAACGCTTCGGCCGAGGACATGCCGCCGAGGCGTCCGCCGATGAAGCCGCCGGAGAATTTGCCGATGCTGGCGATCAGGATCAGTCCGACGACCAGCCCGAGCATGCGCCAGTCGAACAGAATCGTCAGATCGACCGACAGCCCCGCCACGCCGAAGAACACCGGCGCAAAGAGGGCCACGATCAGCCCGCGTAACTGCGCCTCGATCTGATCGGTGAGGATGGGCGACTGCCCGATCATTACGCCCGCCATGAACGCGCCCAGTGCCGTATGCACACCGAGCTTGTCGGTCGCGAGCGCCAGCACGAAGGTAATGACGAGAATCGCGCTGAGCACGGGCATTTCGCTGGTGAAGCGATCGTTCGTCCAGCGGATCGCCACGGCGACCGCGCGTTTGCCCACGGTGAAGCACAGCACGATGAACAGCAACGTGCCGCCGAGACTAAAGGACAGGTGGCCAAGATCGATCGAGCCGCTCGCCCCGAGCCCGGCAATGGCGGCGATGATGATCCATCCGGTGGTGTCGTCGAGAATGGCGGCCGCGAGAATGATCTGACCGATATTGCGACGCAGATAGTCGACCTCGCGAATGACCATCGCCACGACTTTGACCGACGAGATGGAGAGCGCGGTGCCGAGGAACAGGGCGGTCACCAGTCTCGCCTCAGGATGCGGCAGAAGATTGTCGGGCAGATGCCAGCCGAGCGCGAAGCCGCATGCGAACGGGATCAGCATGCCGCCCGCCGACGCGAAGATCGCCATGCGTTTCATGCGGCGAACGAGGCCGAGATCGGTTTCCAGGCCGGTAGAGAGCAGAAGCAGCAGCACACCCAGCTCGGAGACC
>NZ_JAELTP010000148.1 GCF_016428915.1 Pandoraea sp. ASV26 | reverse complement strand
GCCATCCACTGCTTGCGGGCCGTGAGCACTGCCGTGCGCGCGACCAGTTGTGTGCCGATGGCTTCGCCGCCCGCCAGACGCACCAGCACATCGGCCTCGCGCCCGGAAGCGATCACCGTGTGTGCGCCGCTCGTTGCGGCGCGTTTGGCCGCCAGAATCTTGGTCAGCATGCCGCCGCGCCCGATGTTGGTCCCGGCGCCCCCTGCCATCGCTTCCAGACGCTCGTCGCCCGCCTCGGCCTCGTGCACGAACTCGGCGTCGGGGTTCTTGCGCGGATCGGCCGTGTACAGGCCCGATTGATCGGTCAGGATGACCAGCGCGTCGCCGTCGATCAAATTGGTCACGAGCGCGCCCAGCGTGTCGTTATCGCCGAACTTGATTTCGTCGGTCACGACCGTGTCGTTCTCGTTGATGATCGGCACTACGCCAAGACGCAACAACGTCAACAACGTCGTTCGCGCATTCAGATAGCGTTCGCGGTCGGCCAGATCGGCATGCGTGAGAAGAATCTGTGCGGTGCGCACGCCGTGCTCGGCGAAGCGGGTCTCGTAGACCTGTGCGAGGCCCATCTGCCCCACGGCAGCGGCCGCTTGCAGTTCGTCGATGGCCTTCGGTCGGCGCGCCCAGCCCAGACGCTGCATCCCTTCCGCAATGGCGCCCGAGCTGACGAGCACCACCTGCTTTGGCGGGCGCCCCTCGCCACCGTGCCGCAGCGCGGCGATCTGTTGTGCCCATCGCGCAATGGCGACCTCATCCAGACCGCGACCGTCGTTGGTCACGAGACTGGACCCCACTTTCACCACGAGCCGCTTGGCATCGGCGATGACCGAACGCATGGACCTGGATTCTCCTGCGGATTGTATTGGGAAGACGGGCCGCCGCAGTCGCCCGGAGGCGTCGGGAAGTGGCGTTTGGCGCGCACTTCCCTCACATGGCTACAGCAACCGTATCGCTGAGGGTGGCGCAATTTTCCGCGCCAGCACCCGCGTTTGAGTGATGTGGAGTTTACGCCTTTGGCGTGTCGTCCGGGGGCGTTTGTGGCTCGGCGTCGGCGGCCGGCGCGGCGGGAGCCGGGGCAGCACTGCCGGCACGGAAGCGCGGATCCAGTGCAGCATCTTCGAGGGCTTCCTCGACGGCACCGCGTTGCTGGTAGAGATATTCCTGCACCGCCAGGCACAGCTTCTCGCAGCCTTCGCCCGTCAGCGCGGAGATCTCGAAGGTCGGGCCATCCCAGCCGAAACGTTTCTGGAAGTCGGCCACGCGCTCGGCACGCTCGGCTTCCGGCACCATGTCGACCTTATTGAGCACCAGCCAGCGAGGCTTCTGGAACAACTCCTCGTCATACTTCTGGAGTTCGAGCACGATCGCCTGCGCGTCGGCAACCGGATCGACGCCCTCGTCGAACGGTGCAATGTCCACGATATGGAGCAGCAAGCCGGTGCGCTGCAAGTGACGCAGGAACTGGTGGCCCAGCCCCGCACCTTCCGCCGCGCCTTCGATCAGGCCGGGAATATCCGCAATCACGAAGCTCTTGCCCGGCGCGGTGCGCACGACACCGAGGTTGGGGTGCAACGTCGTGAACGGGTAATCGGCGATCTTCGGACGCGCATTCGAGACCGATGCGATGAACGTCGACTTGCCGGCATTCGGCATGCCGAGCAGACCGACGTCCGCGAGCACCTTGAGCTCGAGCTGGAGCATACGGCGCTCACCGGGCTTGCCATCCGTCTTCTGACGGGGCGCACGGTTCGTGCTCGACTTGAAATGGAGGTTGCCCAGACCACCTGCACCGCCTTGCGCGAGCACGACTTGCTGACCATGTTCGGTCAGATCGGCGATGGTCTCGCCGGTTTCCATGTCTTTGATGATGGTGCCGACGGGCATGCGCAGGTAGATGTCCTCGCCGCCCTTGCCGTAGCAATCTGCGCCGCGACCGGATTCGCCGTTCTTCGCGAGATGCTTGCGTGCGTAACGGTAATCGATCAGGGTGTTGATGTTGCGATCCGCCACGGCAAACACACTGCCGCCGCGACCGCCGTCGCCGCCGTCAGGTCCACCGAACGGCACGAACTTTTCCCGGCGCATCGATGCCGAGCCATTGCCGCCGTTCCCGGCGATCACCTCGATACGCGCTGCGTCAATGAATTTCATGTGGGTGCGTTCCGCTCAATCGACCGTCCGCAGACGATCCAAATACTGTTCAATGATCCGGCCCGGGCGCGTGATATCCGCGGCACACAGGCGAGACAAACAAAAAAGGCTCCGCATGAGAGCGGAGCCTTTTGGTGGCAAAAGGCTTAGCTTACGCTGCCGGCACCACGCTAACCACTTGCTTCTTCGCTGCGCCCTTGATGGCGAATTGCACGTGGCCATCGGCCAGTGCAAACAGCGTGTGGTCCTTACCGATACCGACGTTTTCGCCGGCATGCATACGAGTACCGCGTTGGCGAACGATGATGCCGCCAGCCAGGATTGCCTGACCGCCGTACACCTTCACGCCGAGGCGCTTCGACTCAGAATCGCGGCCGTTACGGGACGATCCGCCTGCTTTTTTGTGTGCCATGACTTAACTCCTTACCTAGCTCGATCGATTAGCCGTTGATGCTGTCGATACGCAGCTCGGTGTAGTTTTGGCGATGGCCTTGACGCTTTTGGTAGTGCTTGCGACGGCGCATCTTGAAAATCTTCACCTTGGGGTGACGACCCTGGGCGATAACGGTAGCCTTGACGGAAGCCCCACTGACCAACGGCGCACCGAACTTAATCGATTCGCCCTCGCCAACGGCGAGAACCTGGTCGATGGTGATTTCAGCGCCAATGTCAGCCGGTATCTGTTCTACTTTAAGTTTTTCGCCAGCAGCAACCTTATATTGCTTGCCGCCGGTTTTTATGACCGCGTACATTGTTGAACCTCACTCATAAACAAGAGAATTTTCCGCGCAGACCGAGGGTCCCGAAAGGACTCGACTTACCAGTCAATCGCACCGCTGCGGACCGTCATACCGAAGTATTTTCGGACCTGGCGCAACGAATACGCGCACGAAAACCGGGGATTATACAGACTTTCCCCTTTTGAGTCAAAGACTTCCGTGAATCCCGCCATTCCGCGGGCCTGGCCCCCGAAAGTCCCCTCGCCCACTATATAATTTGGGGCGAATTTTTCCTCACCCGAGCCTTGTCTTGACTGCTTCGACTTCTCCCCAGAACGTACTGGCCGCCATCGCCGACGACATGCGTGCCGTCGACCAGCTTATCCGCCACCGGCTGGCCTCCGAGGTGGTCCTGATCAATCAGATCTCGGAGTACATCATCAATTCGGGCGGCAAACGGCTGCGTCCGGCATTGCTGCTCCTCGTGTCCGGCGCGCTGGGCGTGAGCTCGCCGCATCGCTTCGAGCTGGCCGCGGTCATCGAATTCATCCACACCTCGACACTGCTTCACGACGACGTCGTCGACGAATCCGACCTGCGCCGCGGCAAGCAGACCGCCAATGCGCTGTTCGGCAATGCGGCGTCGGTACTGGTGGGCGACTTCCTGTATTCGCGCTCCTTCGAAATGATGGTGAGCGTGGACAACATGCGCGTGATGCAGATTCTTGCGCGCGCGACCAACGTGATTGCCGAAGGCGAAGTGCTGCAATTGCTGAACATGCACGACCCGGACGTCGATGAAGCCCGCTATTTGCAGGTCATCAAATACAAGACGGCCACGCTGTTCGAAGCCGCGACGCAACTCGCTGCCGTGCTCGCCAACGCCGACGCGCAGACCGAAGCGGCCGTGCGTGAATACGGCGGCCGTCTGGGCACCGCATTCCAGTTGATGGACGATTGGCTCGACTACGCAGGCGACACCGACGCGATGGGCAAGAACGCGGGCGACGATCTGCGCGAAGGCAAGCCGACGCTGCCGCTCATTCATGTGCTGCAACATGGCACGGACGAAGAGCGCGCGCTCGTGCGTGAAGCGATCGAGAATGGCGGCACCGACAAGTTCGAGCCGATTCTCGCGGCAATCACGCGCACAGGCGCACTCGACTACACGTTGGCACGCGCAAAAGAAGAAGCCGATGCAGCGGCACAAACAATTTCTGCACTTCCCTCTTCCCATTACAAAAATAGCCTGCTAGAATTATGTTCTTACTCGATAGCGCGACGCACTTAACGGCGAAGCAGCAGTATCGAAGCGGGGTGTAGCTTAGCCTGGTAGAGCGCTACGTTCGGGACGTAGAGGCCGGAGGTTCGAATCCTCTCACCCCGACCAGGATTAACTTTGCTCTCAAGCAAAGCAAAAAAACCGCCGGACGTGTCCGGCGGTTTTTTTATGTCTGTCGCATTCGTGATCCCGACCTTTCACCCATCGATCATGTCGCATCGATCGGGCATGACGAACATCTTGTAGTCCATCGCATTCGATGCGGGCGCGTCACGCACGGCGAACCGCACGACAGGCACGCCGATCCCCTCTGCTATAGTGGCAACTCATTGCCACCCCCCGCGCCATTCGCGCGCTCAATCGCTTGGAAGCCTTGCCTTTATGGGCGCAGATTTGCGCCGTCGCCCTCCTGATCATCTGCTCGGGATTCTTTTCCATTTCCGAGACGAGCATGATGGCGCTCAACCGCCATCGCCTGAAGCATCTGGTACGTATGAACGTCCACGGTGCCAAGGCGACACAGGGCCTGCTCTCGCGCACCGAAGCGCTGCTCTCGACGATTCTCGTCGGCAATAACGTCATCAATACCGTCGTTCCCGTGCTCACCACATCGATTGCGGTGCGCTACTTTGGCAACGACGCCGTCACGCTGTCGATCGCGACCGCACTCATCGCGTTGCTCATCATCATCTTCGCCGAGATCGGCCCGAAGATTGTCGGCGCGACGTACCCCGAGCGCATCGCGTTGCCGACCAGCACGGTGCTCAAGCCGATCGTGACGGTGGCCACGCCGCTCGTCTGGGTGCTCAACGGTTTCGTGCGCGGCATGCTGCGCATACTGCACATCGATACGCGCCGCGCGGCCAACGAAGCGCGCCTTACCACGGAAGAACTGCGCACCATCGTGCTAGAGGCCGGCAACTACATGCCGACCAAGCCGCGCAGCGTGCTGCTCAATCTGCTCGACCTCGAGAACATCACCGTCGACGACGTGATGGTGCCGCGCGCGCGCATCGAGGCGCTCGACATCTCGGCGCCGCTCGACACCATCCTCACGCAACTCGAGACCTGCTATCACAACAAGCTGCCGGTCTATGACGGTGACATCGATCGTGTCGTCGGCATTCTTCCGGTACGTCGCACGCTCGCGGCGCTGAGGCACCCCGACACCCTCACGGTCGACACCTTGCGTGCGTTGATCGTCGACCCGTACTTCATCCCGAGCGACACGCCCGCGCTGCGCCAGTTGCAGTATTTCCAGGAAAATCACCGACGCGTGGGGCTGGTCGTCAACGAATACGGTGAAGTCGAAGGACTCGTCACCACCGAGGACATCATCGAAGAACTCATCGGCGAGTTCACCACGAGCGTGCCGGGCACGGGCGGCAGCCGCTCGGGCTGGACGGCAAACGACGATTGTCTGGTCAGCGGCGGCGTAGGCCTGCGTGACCTGAACCGCCGATTGAACCTGCAACTGCCAACCGACGGCCCGAAGACACTGAACGGCCTGATCCTCGAAGTGCTGCGTGAAATTCCCGAAGCGGCCGTCAGCCTCGAAGTCAGCGGCGTTCGCATGGAAATCGTGCAGATCGACAATCAGGCCATCAAGATGGTGCGTCTGTTCAAGCCGGGCACACGATCGTCGTCGCACCATTGAATCGCGCCCGTTCACTGCCCGTAACATCGGCTCATTTTTCGGGCAATTCCGATTGAGCCGCCCCAGGGTTTTGACGAGACTGAAGCTTCACCCAGCCCTCGCAAAACCCTGTCATGTCATTTCATCCCGCCGATTCCGCCCATGCCGCCGCGGCAGCGTCACCTGACGATCGCCGCGAGATTGCCGCGACCGCCGCCGGGCAGCGTGCCTCTCGCGAAGCCGCTACGCCGTTGCAGTTCCTCGAGCAGATGCTGAGCGAAGCCATTCGGGCAGGCGCGTCCGATGTGCATTTCGAACCGATGGCACAACGCTTTCGCATTCGATTGCGCATCGATGGTCATCTTCAGGAACACCGCGACGTCCCCATGCCCTGGCGCGACATGCTCGTCTCGCGTCTCAAAGTGCTGGCCAATCTCGATATTGCGCAAAAGCGTCTGCCCCAGGACGGACGCATGGTGTGGCGTGAAGCCGGTGAGCCTGTCGAGTGCCGCGTCAGTGCACTGCCGACACTCCATGGTGAGAAGCTCGTCGTACGCTTGCTCGATGGCGCGAAGGTACCGCTCTCGCTCGAGGGTCTTGGGTACACACCGAAGCAGTACCTTGCGCTCGCAAGCGCGATTGCCCGGCCGCACGGCATGATCCTGCTGACCGGGCCGACGGGCAGCGGCAAGACCGTCTCGCTCTACAGTTGCCTGCGTCGGCTCAACGACACGTCGCGCAACATCGTCACCATCGAAGATCCGGTGGAAATCCGCTTGCCGGGCGTCACGCAGGTCAATCTCAACGAGCGCGCCGGGCTCGACTTCGCGACAGCCTTGCGCGCTTTTCTGCGGCAGGATCCGGACGTTCTCGTGGTCGGCGAAATCCGCGATGCGCAAACTGCGGAGATTGCCGTGCAGGCGGCACAGACCGGGCACCTCGTCTTCGCGACCGTCCATGCGAACGACGCCCCCAGCACGCTCGCGCGCCTGTTCGACCTCGGTGTTGCACCGTTCAATCTTTCGTCGACGCTGCTGGTCATCAGTGCGCAGCGATTGCTCCGGCGGCGATGTCCGGCAGGATGCGAACCCAGCCACGCATCGCAAGATGCTGAACGCGCCTCACATCGCTGCATGCGCTGTCATGGCACCGGTTTTGCCGGGCGCATCGGTGCGTTTCAGGTGATGCCGATCAGCACGACACAGGCGATCAACATCGCACAGGGACGTAGCCCGCACGAACTCGCCGCGCAGGCCCAGCGCGAGGGCGTGATGACGTTGCGTGAAGCCGGGCTATGGCATGTCGCGGCGGGCACCGTCAGCGAGGACGATGTCAATGCGACAACGCCCGCCTGAAACCGCCACGCGACATATTTGGCACTGCGCGCCGCTCGCATCGGTGCATGCGCCGCGCTCGCTTTCAACGCGAATGTGGCGATCTCGGCTGCGTCTTGCTTTGCACAGAGGTGAACCATGGCGCCCATCACTCGCATAACGCCCATAACTCCCGTGACACCTATAACGTCCATGACACAGCCCCGCCGTTGGCAATGGCGGGGGCTGGATGCCGACGGGCAGCACCGGCGCGGAGAGGTCATCGCGCCCGGCGAAGCCGCCGCCCGTCTGATGC
>NZ_JAELTP010000147.1 GCF_016428915.1 Pandoraea sp. ASV26 | reverse complement strand
TCCACTCGTTGTTTGGTTCGATCTCGCTCGCAGCGAGTTACATCAGAAGATCCGCAATGTCGGAGAAGAACTTGGCCACCGGGGCAGCCCGGCTTGCCCACGTACCCACCGTTACCAATCCGTCGCAGAGAAGTCCCCAGCCCATGTCACACCTCCAGTGTTTGCTTCGTTGTTTCGCGTTTGCCGCGAGTTGAGTCAAAGATAAACCTCAGGGTCGGTCCTGAAAACTGAGATAAATCACAGTCGGCATAGGAACCCAGGAGGTCAGCAGCAGCAACGCCCTCTCGGCCGCAACTCAGCGGCAACTCAGCGACAACACGGTTGCCAGACGGTTGCCCCTCGGCACCAGACCAGCGCGGCATGACGGTGACGAGTCGCCATCTCGGCCGCATCGCGCCCGTCAAGCCCCCTGCCAATGGCCGGCCGGCGCCCGGGAGGCGCGCGCAGTGTAAACTGCTGGGTTTTTGACCCCAAAGTGGAATGGTGCAAGTGTCCCGGCGTCCCGTCATCAGCGCCCCCACCCTCATACGCTCTCTCGCCCGTCTGAGCACGTTCGCGCCGCCTGAAGCCGCGCCGTCGCTGTCGGATCGCATGAGTCAGTGGGTCGGCTGGACCGACGCCATCGCCCTGTCGTCGGCCCTCAAGGCCACCCCGCCGGCCGCAATGCCCGGCGCACGGGCGGCTGCGCACGACCCGGCAAGCGAACTGGCACGCGTACGCACGGAACTGGCCGCCGCCATCGCCCGCGATTGCGGTCTGGCCGCAGCGCCCGGTGGACAGATCCGCGCATTGAGCGCGGCCGAGCGTCAACGGGCGGCGTCCTTCGCCGAGTTTCCGGCGTATCGGCAACGCTACGCGACGTCGCAGCAGTCGATGGACACGGCGATCAGCGCATTGCGCACCCGCCTGCGCGGGCAATTGGCCACGCAGTCGCCAGACGCCGCACGCCTGGCCAGCGTCGACGCCGTGATGGAGCGCGTGATGGGCGCGCGTGAGCGCACACTCCTCGCGAGCGTGCCGAATCTGCTCGAAGGACACTTCGTGCGGCTGCGCGACACCGAACAAGCGGCGATGGCCGCCCCGCGCCTGCCCGGCGCTGCGCCGCTCCCGCCGGCCGGCTCGTGGCTCGACACCTTCCACCGGGACATGCAGAGCGTTTTGCTCGCAGAACTGGATATCCGCCTTGAACCGATCGAAGGGCTGATCGCCGCCCTCGCCTCGCTTCACCCTGGCGAAAACGTTAGTGAACCCGGACAACATGACCCGTTACCTCGTTGATCTCGTTGCCTTTGTCGCTGGTCTGGCCGTCGTCGGCTGGATCGCCATCGGCTATGCCGGCACCAATACCCTCGCGCTGGCCGTCGCCCTGCTGATCGCCGCGGTCTATCTCATCGGCGCCCTCGAACTCAAACGCTTCCATCAAGCGACGAACGCCCTCGCCAACGCGGTCTCCGGCCTGAATACAGCCCCCGCGTCGCTGCCCGCATGGCTCGACACACTTCCCGTCGGCCTGCGCACTGCCGTGCGTCTGCGCGTCGAAGGCGAACGCGTCGGCCTGCCCGGCCCCGCGCTCACGCCGTACCTCGTCGGGCTGCTCGTGCTGCTCGGCATGCTCGGCACCTTCCTCGGCATGGCCGCCACGCTGCGCGGCACCGGCCTGGCACTCGAAGGCGCAACCGATCTCGAAGCGATTCGTGCCTCGCTCGCGTCGCCGGTGAAGGGCCTCGGCTTCGCGTTCGGCACGTCGGTCGCCGGTGTCGCCACCTCGGCCATGCTCGGTCTGCTCACCGCACTCGCCCGCAAGCAACGCGCGCAAGTCGTGCAGTCGCTCGACGCCCGCATCGTCACGACACTGCGCGGTTTCTCGCAACAGCATCAACGCGAAACCACGCTGCAACTCCTTCAGCAACAGGCGACGCTCATGCCGACGCTCGTCGATCGCCTGCAAGACATGATGGCCGCCATGGAGCGCCAGAGTCAGTCGCTCGGCGAGCGCCTCGTCGCGAATCAGAACGCCCTGCACGCCAGGACCGACGCGTCCTACGCGCAACTCACGAGCGCCATGCAGCAGTACCTCAAGGACAGCGTAACCGCCTCCGCGACCGCCGCCGGGGCCGCCATTCGTCCGGAAGTCGAAGCGACGATGGCGAGCCTCGCGCGCGAGACAGCGTCGTGGCATCAGACCGTTTCCGCCGCCGTGCAAGATCGCATGGACGGCTTGTCCGATCGATTCGAGGCAACCACCGCGCGCGTCGCGAACCTCTGGAAAGATTCTCTCGACGCTCAGTTGCGCACCAATGAATCGCTCGCAACCGATCTGCGCGCCTCCCTTGGCGAATTCACGCAGACGTTCGATACACGCGCGTCGCGATTGATCGACGATGTCGCCACGCGACTCGAAGCCGTTACCGGACAAGTCAGCAGCGCCCATGCGGGTGTCGCCCAAACCTGGGAGACGTCGCTCGCCGCACAACAGCGCACCAACGACTCGCTCGCCCGTGAACTCGGCGGCGCGCTCGCCCAGTTCACGCAAACGTTCGAGACCCGCTCGGCCAAGCTCGTCGACGAGGTTGCCGCCCGCCTCGAAACCGCGACGGGGCACATCAGCGCCTCGCACGCGGGGGTTGCGCAGACTTGGGAAACATCGCTCGCCGCACAGCAGCAGACCAACGATGCGCTCGCCAAGGACCTCGGCGCGACGCTCGCCCAATTTGCCCAGACCTTCGAGACACGCTCCGCCGGCCTGCTCGCCGACGTCACCACACGCCTCGACAACGCCACCGGCAGCATCGCGACGGCGCAGACGAGCGTGGCTCAGGCATGGGAGCAAGCCCTCGCACAACAGCAGCGCTCGCACAACGCCCTCACGCAGGATCTCGGCATCGCGCTGGAACGTTTCGCACAGACCTTCGAAGCCCGCTCCAGCGCATTGCTCGGCGATGTGGCCACCAAGCTCGATGCCGCCAGCGGCAATGTCACGGGGGCGCACGAGCGCGTGGCACAGGCGTGGGATCAATCGATCGCGCTGCAACAGCAGGCCAACGCCGCGCTGAACACCGAACTCGCCGCCGCGCTCACCCGCTTCACCGAGACCTTTGAGCAACGCTCGGCGCACTTGATCGACGGCGTGAGCCAGCGCACCGAAGGCGCCATGCAAAGCGTGTCGGAGACAGCCGCCGTCGTATCAGGCGAGTGGAAGCAGGCCCTCACGGCACAGCAATCCGCGAACGACGCCCTCGCGCGCGATCTGGCCGGTGCGCTCGCGCGCTTCGCCGACACCTTCGAGACGCGCTCGACGCAGTTGCTGCAAAGCGTCTCGGCGCAGATGGATTCGACGTCCGAGACCGTCGCACAAACGTGGCGCGACGCCATTGCAGAGCACACTCGCACGAGCGAGCGGTTGGCCGATGGCAACCAGCAACTCGTGGCGGCGACGACCAGCGCGTTCGCCGAGCACAGCGCCTCGTTGCTGCAAGCATTGAACGCCGCCAACGCCGCGCATCACGACGCCACCGCCGAGCGCGAGACGCAACGTCTGTCGGCATGGACCGAAACGCTCGAAGGCACCCTCGCCACGCTGCGCTCGGAGTGGCAACAGATCGGCGCGCAAACCGCCAGCCAGCAGCAAGCCATCTGCGACACGCTCGCTCGCACCGCGCTGGAGATGTCCGAACAGACGCGTGCCAATGCCAGCGACACCATCGCCGAGATTTCACGCCTCGTGCAAACCGCGTCCGAAGCGCCGAAGGCCGCCGCCGAGATCATCGGCGAGCTGCGTCAGAAGCTCTCGGACAGCATGGTGCGCGACAACGCCATGCTGGAAGAACGCTCGCGTCTGCTCGACACGCTGGGCACGCTGCTCGACACCGTCAAGCACGCTGGTAACGAGCAACGCGCCGCCGTCGATGAACTGGTGACGACGTCCGCTCAACTGCTCGAGCGCGCCAGCACGAATCTGGGCGACGCCATCGCCGCCCAAACCGAAAAGCTCACCGCCGCGTCGGCACAGGTCACGGGCAGCGCGGTGGAAATCGCGAGTCTCGGCGACGCCTTCGGCGCCGCCGTGCAATCGTTCGGCGAATCGAATGCGCAACTGCTCGAACATCTGCAACGCATCGAAGCCGCGCTCGACAAGTCGATGGCGCGCAGCGACGAGCAACTCGGCTACTACGTCGCGCAAGCACGCGAGGTCGTGGAACTGAGCGTGATGTCGCAGAAGCAGATTCTCGAGAACCTTCAGGATCTGGCGCAGACGCGAGCACAACCGGGTAGCGTGGCAGCATGAGGGACGATTTCGACGCGGACATCGCGGACAGCGGCGACGTCGGTGCCGCAGCGCCGACGTGGGCCGTCTTCGGCGATCTGATGTCGGTGATGCTCGGGGCGTTCGTACTCATCATGCTCGGCGTGATCGGCGTGCAGATCGAACTGTCTGCCAAGCTGGAACGCGAAGTGAAGGAGCGACGCGCCGAAACGCAACGCCGCCAGACGCTGGAGCAAGCGCTGGCTGGCCCGCTCGCCGGTGGCCGTGTCACCCTCGTGAACGGTCGCATCGGCATCAGCGGCAACGTGCTCTTCGCGCTGAACTCGGACCAGTTGCAGCCGCAGGGACGTGAAGTGCTGCGCAGCCTGGCTGCCCCGCTGACCGCCTATCTGCGCGCGAGCGACGAAATCCTCATGGTCAGCGGCTTCACCGACGACCAGCAGGTGCGCGAGACGAACCGGCGCTTCGCCGATAACTGGGAGTTGTCGGCCCAGCGAGCGCTCACCGTCACCCGCGAATTGATCGCCGCAGGCGTGCCGCCGTCGTCGATCTTCTCGGCAGCGTTCGGTGCCGAGCAACCGGTCACGTCGAACGCCGACGAGCCCGGACGCGCGAAGAACCGCCGCGTGGAAATCGCACCGATGCCGCGCAGCAACGCCAGCGGTGGAGGCAAGCCTCATGCATGATGCGTTGCACGTCGAGCGCGCGGATGTCGCCGAAGCGGCTACACACGAGGTATCGGACGCCATATCCGAACAACTCACCGCATGGCGAGCGCAAGGCGTCGACAAGCGCGATCCTGCACGCTTTCATCGCATCGAAGCGCTGGCGCGGCGCAGCCGGGCTTACACGGGCGATGTGCGACGCGTACTCGACGAACGTCTGAAAGCGCTCGTCGACGACCTGACGCAGGCGCTTGGCAGCGCATCCACGGTATCCGCCGGTGAGGCGTGTGGAGCCAGTGGCGCCAGTGAAGTCATCGGAGCCGATGAAACCGATACCGACGATCAGACCGCGCAGCTTGCAGCATCACCGCTCGCCACACTGACGGCGGACATCGTGCAACGTGGGCGGACGAGTGAACGTCCGGCACTGTCGGCGGGCGCTCGAAAAACGCCAGCGGCAGCGGCCGCGCCAACACGCCAGACGCAACGCACGCGAGAGGCCGCGCAACCGGAAGGCGTTTGCGCCCCGCCGGTAAAGCGCCCCATCGCACCGTCTGCACCGCCTGCACCGATGCCCGTGACCGTCACGCCAACGGTCATCACCACCGACGACGCCTTCGAAGATCTCGACGTCCTCGAATACTTCCGCGAGACATGGTCGAAGCTCAGCACCGACGGCAATCTGCGCCAGTCGCTCGCGCAAGTGCCGGAGAACGCCGGGCCGCTCAATTCCAGCCATCTGGTACACCGCGCGCTCTCGCTCATGCACGACGTCTCGCCCGACTACCTGCGGCACTTCCTGCGCCATGCCGACGCCCTCTCGTGGCTCGAAGACATGGAGACGACCGGGGTGCTCGGCAATAAGCCAGCGGCACGCGCCGCCACCGTCGCCAAGCCGTCACGCGCGAAAGCTCGCTGAGGCTAATTGACGCTCGCTGGCGTGTCTTAATGCGCCTTAATGCCGACCGGCAGCGACAGCCGGCATCCAGCGCAACGTCATCGCCCAGAACACCAGCGCCGCCAGACTCACGCCCGCGCCAAGCGCGCACACGCCCGTCCAACCGAAGCCCGCGTAAGTCGCCGTCGCCGCCACCGCCCCCAAGCCGCTGCCCGTCGCGTAGAACAGCATGTACGCGCCCACGAGACGACTCGGTGCATCGGCTCTCGCCGCGAAGATCAGGCTCTGATTCGTCACGTGAATCGCCTGTCCCGCGAGATCGAGCAACAACACGCCGACGACGAACCAGCCCAGCGACACATGCAGGCCCGCGAGCGGCAGCCACGACACCACCAGCAGCACGAGCGCGACGCCGGTCGTACGCTGCGCCCATCCGCGATCAGCCCAATACCCCGCGCGCGCGGCCGCCAGCGCCCCCGCCGCCCCCACGAGCCCGAGCGCGCCGATGCTCGTATGCGAGAAGTGAAACGGCCCGCCAGAGAGCGGCAACACCAACGCGCTCCAGAAAATGCTGAACGCCATGAACATCAGCAGCGCGATCGTGCCGCGAATCTGGAGCGTTCGCTCCTCGCGCAACAGACGGAACATCGACGCCAACAGCACGACGTAGCGCTGACGTGTGCCCGGGGTCGCCTGACGCGGCAGCGCGCGCCATAACACGCCCCCGAGCGCCAGCATTGCCCCTGCGGAGGCCAGATACACGCCGCGCCATCCCGCGATATCGGCAATGCCCCCCGCCATGACCCGCGCCAGCAGCAGGCCGACGACCACACCGCCTTGCGTGGCACCGACGACGCGTCCGCGTTCGTGCTCACCCGCCGCACTCGATGCATAGGCGATGAGGCCCTGTGTCATCGCCGTGCCCAGCATGCCGACCAGCGTCATGCCCGCCAGCAGCGCGAGTGCAGACGTTGCCGCCGATACCGCCAGCAGGCTCAGCGTCAGCATGGCGAGCTGCACGAGCATGAGCCGCCGACGCTCCCACTGATCGCCTAACGGCACGAGGAACAGCAATGCCAGCGCGCACCCCGCCTGCGTTGCCGTCACCACGCCCCCCGCCGCGCCACGCGAGATGCCGAAGTCGTCGGCCAGCGCATCGAGCAAGGGCTGCGCGTAATAGACGTTGGCGACACTCAGCCCCGCCGCACACGCGAAGATCGCAACGAGCGCGCGCGGCATTCGCCGTGCCGCGTCGGACGCGTTCGATGTCGCTGGTACCTGTGTTGTCGCTGATACCGCTGATGCCGGTGATGCACTCACGGCGTTCGTCGATTGACACGATGACATGAAGCCCCCAAACCAGTCTCAAATTAAGACTCGTTGGATCATAACCAAACCAGTCTTAAAATGAAACTCAATTTTCAGCCATGCAAGACCGCCACGCCATGACGCAACGCCAACCTGAAGCGCCCGACACTTCGTCCCCCCCTTCGCCCGCCCCTTCGCTCGACACCTGTCCCGTCGCGCGCACGGTCGACATCATTGGCGATCGCTGGAGCCTGCTCATCGTGCGCGACGCCTTCGATGGCGTGCGCCGCTTCGGCGACTTCCTGCGCAGTCTGGGCGTGGCGCGCAGCATGCTGACGACGCGTCTGCGAGCGCTGGTCGAAGCGGGCATTCTCTCGGTGCAGCCCGCCTCGGACGGCACGTCGTATCAGGAGTACGTGCTCACGCCTCAGGGTCGCGAACTCTTCACGCTGATCGTGGCGCTGCGGCAATGGGGCGAGAAACATCGGTTCGGACGGCGCGAGCCGCACTCGACGCTGATCGACACGCGAACCGGCGAGCCGCTGGCCGATCTGCGGCCGACCACCCGGCACGGGCGGCCCGTCGCGCCGGAGGACACGCAGGTCGTCCGGCCGGCGTGAGCGGGGCGTCAACTTGCCAGTGAAGGGGTTCCGGTGGATAATCGAGCCCGTTCCCGATGCCAAGGCCCGGGGAAATCCTTTGAAAAATCATCGTGTTGGGCGCCGACATCGGGCAGTAATGCCGGATCTGCCGCCCGCCGCAGCACTCCTCGACAAGCCGTCGTCCCAGACGGCTTTTTGTTTCCATGACGAACCACGGACACCCGCCGGCTGACGACGCGCAACCGGCCCACGACGACGCCGACCTCGGCGCGCCGCAATCCCACGCCACGGGCGACGACGAGACGTTCGTCGGCCCGGACGGCGTAGCGCACCCGCGCCGCATTCGCAGCTTCGTGC
>NZ_JAELTP010000146.1 GCF_016428915.1 Pandoraea sp. ASV26 | reverse complement strand
CCGCCGTGATCGTCAATCCGTCGACCCCCATCGGTCCGCGAGACATCAAGCCCACCCCGACCGGGCGCATCATTGTCGAAGCTGCGCTGGGCAAGATCCCCGCGTTCGTCGATACGGGCCTGAATCTCGTGCACGTCGACGATTGCGCCGAAGGCCATCTGCTCGCCCTCGAGCGCGGACGCATCGGTGAGCGCTACATTCTTGGTGGCGACGACGTCCTGCTGCGCGATATGCTCGCAACCATAGCGGGCTTGGTCGGGCGCAAGGCGCCGACGATCGCTTTGCCGCGCTGGCCGCTCTATCCGCTGGCGATGGCCGCGCAAGGCGTTGCGCGCTTCACTGGCAAAGAGCCGTTCGTCACGGTCGATGGTCTGAAGATGTCGCGCTATCACATGTTCTTCTCGTCCGAGAAGGCCAGGCGCGAGCTTGGCTACACCGCCCGCCCCTATCCCGACGGCCTGCGCGACGCGCTCGCCTGGTTTGGTTCTGCCGGATATCTGTCATGACTGTTTTGGCCTGGATTGCCGCGTTGTCGCTGGCCATCTGGATCTATTTGCTGAGTTCGCAGGGCGGCTTCTGGCGCGCGCGCGAGCGCGACGATCTGGACGAAGACCGTCTGCCTGTGCCCGACGTCTGGCCCGCCGTGGCCGTCGTCATTCCCGCGCGCAACGAGGCGGAATCGATCGGACAGGTGGTCGAATCTCTGTGCCGTCAGGACTATGCGGGACGCCTGCGCATCGTCGTCGTCGACGATCAGAGCCAGGACGGCACGGCCGATCTCGCGCGTGAAGCAGCCGCCCGTGCGGCTGCGGCGGGTTTTACGCGTCGCGTGGACGTGCTCAGCGGCCAGCCGCTGCCCGGTGGCTGGACCGGCAAGATGTGGGCGGTGCGTCAGGGGGTGGCGTTCGCGAGCGACGCCAGCACGAACGACGATGGCATCGTGCCCGACTACCTGCTGCACACCGACGCCGACATCGCGCATACCCCGGAGAATGTGCGCCGTCTGGTCACACGCGCCACGGGCGATCGTCGCGTGCTCGTCTCGCTCATGGCGAAGCTGCGCTGCACGGCGTGGTTCGAGCGCACGCTGATCCCCGCGTTCGTGCTGTTCTTCCAAATGCTGTACCCGTTTGCGTGGGTCAACGATCCGAAGAAGCGCATGGCGGCGGCCGCAGGCGGTTGCATGCTGATTCATCGTGCGTCGCTCGAAGCGGGCGGCGGGATCGAAGCGATTCGCGACGAGATCATCGACGACTGCGCGATGGGACGTCTGCTCAAGAAGCAAGGCTCGATCTGGCTGGGCCTCACGGAGCGCGCCATCAGCGTGCGTCCGTACGACAACCTCGGCGAGATTCGCAAGATGGTGTCGCGCACGGCCTATGCTCAGTTGCAGTACTCGCCGGTGCTGCTTGCGGGCACCATCGTGTCGCTGCTGCTCACGTTCATCGTGCCGCCGGCCATGACGATCTTCGCATCGGGCATTGCGCAGTGGCTGGGGCTCTTCGCCTGGATCGCGATGACGCTGTCGTACCTGCCGATGCTGCGTTTTTACCGTCAGCCGTCGAGCTTCGGGCCACTGCTGCCGCTCGTCGCGGCGCTCTACACCGTCTTCACATTCGACTCGGCGCTGCAACACTGGCGCGGTCGTGGCGGCATGTGGAAGGGTCGCGCTCAGGCGCGCGGGCAGCAATCGTCGGACGTATGAACGGATACGCCCCGGCGTCTGCCCCAAACGAAAATGCCAGCCCGTCGAAGACGCGCTGGCATTTTTCTTGGGCGACGCACATTGACGCGCATTGATGCGCGATCAGATACCCGCGGCGACTGCACCGAAGCCGTCACCCAATTTGAGGGCGACGATCTGGCGTCCGTGACGCATGGCCTGCCGGGCAAGGCTGGCGTCTTTCCCCACGCGCAGCAACGCAGGCAGTTGCCGCGGATTGACGGCAAGCGAGCGCAGCACGCCGAGAATGTCGGTGGAGCCGTCGCTGCGCAGCCCGGCGAGCGCAGCCGGAGGGAGCGAGCGTTCGGCCGGGTCGATCACCACCCGGGCGGCGACGAACGGCAGCCCGTGCGCCCGCGCCACTCGCGCCACGATATGCGACTCCATATCCGCCGCCGCCGCACCGCTCTCGCGGAACAAGGCGGCCTTGTCGCCGGCGTTCACCACGGGCGCGGTCACACCAGCCAGATCGGCGCGCAAGGCGCCGGGCATGGCACGATGCAGCGCGTCGGCCCAGGCAATGGCCGACACGTATTCACGCGCCTGCTGCGGCATATCCAGCACCTTGTGCGCAATCACCCACTGACCGGGCTTCACGCCGGGGATCAGACCGCCCGCCGTGCCGAAGCTCACCAGCCCGCGCGCGCCATCGCGTGCCATGGCGGCCTCCAGGTCTGCGGCCAGCGTGTTGTTCTGCGCGCAGACCACGAGCACGCCGTCGCCGCGCGCGATGCGGGCCTCGAAGGGCATGCCGGTCACAACGATGATGGGCGGATGCATGACAGACGGTCGCGTGTTACATGCCGCAGGGCACGGGGCAATCGTTGCGCACCGTCAGGTTGCGGTAGCGCGCGAGTGCCCACAGCGGGAAGAACTTGCGGTAGCCGTGATAACGCAGATAGAACACGCGGGGGAAGCCCGTCGCCGTGTAGAGTTCTTCGTCCCACAGCCCTTCGTCGTTCTGCGTGTTGAGCAAGTAGTCGATACCGCGCTTGACCGCCGGATCGTTGGCCTTGCCCGCCGCCATCAGACCGAGCAACGCCCAGGCCGTCTGCGACGCCGTGCTCGGCGCCGCTTCATAGCCCTTGTAGTCGAGCTTGTAGCTCTCGCCGTCCTCACCCCAGCCGCCGTCGGCGTTCTGAATCGAGAGGAGCCACTGCGCGGCCCGCGCGAGCGCCGGATGCTCGGGCGGCAGACCGGCCCCTCGCAAACCGCACATGGCCGACCACGTCCCGTACACGAAATTCATGCCCCAGCGTCCGTACCAGCTACCGTCGGCTTCCTGATCGTCGAGGATGTACTTCAACGCCAGATCCGCAGACGCCTTGCGCTCGGGCGATGGCGGCAGTTGCGCCAGCATCGACAGGCAACGTGCGGAGACGTCCACGGTCGGCGGATCGAGCAGGGCGCCGTGGTCCGAGAACGGGATGTTGTTCAGATACAGATGGGTGTTCTCGGGCTCGAACGCGCCCCAGCCACCGTTGCTGCTCTGCATGCCGATGACCCACTCCGTGCCGCGATCGATCGCATGACGCATCGGCCGCGTGCTCGCATCGATCTTGTCGTTCTGGAAAATGCCGGCGAGCTTCTCGTAACGGTCCATCGCCATGGCAACCACGGCGGTGTCGTCCACGTCCGGGTAATGGGGGTTGGCGAACTGGAAGGCCCAGCCGCCCGGACGCACATTGGGACGACGCGAAATCCAGTCGCCGCGCACATCCAGAATTTGCAGCGGCACGAGCCACTCCAGGCCCTTGCCTGCCTGCGCGATGGCGCGCTTGTCGCCGGTTTCCAGCAACGCGTGCGCCGACAGTGCGGTGTCCCACACCGGCGACAGACACGGCTGCACGTAGGCTTCGTCATCGGCCGGCGTCACCAGCTTCTCGACGGACTTGCGCGCAATCGCGCGGCTCGGATGATCTTCCGGATAGCCCAGCACGTCGTACATCATGACCGCGTTGGCCATCGCCGGGTAAATCGCGCCGAGGCCGTCTTCGCCGTTCAGACGCTCTTCGACGAAATCGACGGCACGCCGGATCGACTTCTCGCGCAGCGTCTTCGGGAAGAACGGATCGAGCACGCGCAGCACGTGATCGACACCCGAGAAGAACGTGAACCAGAAGCGGCTCTGATGCGGCGCGCGCTTGGGCGGGCCAACATCCTTGGGGCTGCCGATGAACAGTTCGTCGATACCGACGCCCTTCGGATTGCGCGCGCGCGGACGCTTCGCCTGCAACACGAGTAACGGCACGATCACCGTGCGCGCCCAGTACGACACCTTCGACAGGTGGAACGGGAACCACTGCGGCAGCAGCATGATCTCGACGGGCATCATCGGCACGGCCTTCCATTCGAGCACGCCGTAGAGGGCGAGCAGAATGCGCGTGAAGACGTTCGAATTCTGCGCGCCGCCCCGCGAGAGGATGGCCTCGCGGGCACGCACCATATGCGGGGCGTCGATCGGCTCGCCAATCATCTTGAGGGCGAAGTACGCCTTCACGCTGGCGCTCATGTCGAACTTGCCGTTGTGAAACAGCGGCCAGCCGCCGTGTTCGCCCTGAATACGGCGCAGGTAAGCGGCGATCTTCGCTTCGAGTTCGGCGTCGACCTTCTCACCCAGATGGTGACGAAGCAGCACGTACTCGGCCGGAATGGTTGAGTCGGCTTCCAGCTCGAACAGCCAGTGACCGTCTTCCTGTTGCAGGTCGAGCAATGCCGTGATCGAGCGCTCGATCCCGGTTTCAAGGGTCTGCGTGGCCATTGCCGTGCTCACCTTCTGGGCAAGTTCGGTATGCAGTTTGAGGTCCACGGCCGTGGCGGTGGCCGTGCGTCGCGCCTCCTTTTCGGAAGCATCGCGTATCGTATCCATGGCGTTCTTGCCTACTCAAAGGCGTATTGGCGTATCAGCGTATTAGCGCATTAGCGGCGCGGGGTACACGCCGGTTAAACATTCACTCTTGCGATGGCGCCGGGTTCTTCTGCCCGGCTGGCGCGTGAGACGATCCGACAGGGTTCAGGCCGGATACAGCACATCGGCCGCCCGGTTGCCGCTGCGCAGCGCACCCTCGATGGTCGCGGGCAGCCCGGTGGCCGTCCAGTCGCCGGCCAGCACGAGATTGCGCCAGCGCGTGCGCACGCCAGGACGACGCTTGTCCTGCGCCGGCGTTGCCGCAAACGTGGCGCGCTTCTCGCGCACCAACTGCCACACCGGCATCGGTGTGGACGGCACCCGACAAGCGCGCGCGACCTCCTCCCAAATGCGAAGCGCGAGCGATTCCCGCGATTCGTCGAGCAGATGGTCCGCGCCGCTGATCGTGACCGACAGACGGCCATCGAAAGCGAAGATCCAGTCGCTCACACCGTTGACCACACCGATCATCGGCGGGCATCCGGGCGGCGGCGGCACCTGAAAATGGGCATTGACGATCGCCCGGTATTCATCCGGCGTGGTCAGCTCCGGCACCAGCGCGGCCGCGACGTTCGGCGGCACGGCGAGCACCACGGCGTCGTCTGCCGCCAGCGCTTGCGGGCCGTCGCCAAAATCGATCGATTCGACGCGGCTGCCATCCGCCGCGTAGTGCAACGCACGAACACGGTGCTGCATCATCACGCGCGCGCCCTTCGCTTCCAGAAAGGCCAGCGCGGGCGTGACGAACGACACGTCCAGGCCATCGCTCGCAATCAGCGGATGACACGCCTTGCCGCCCGCCGCGAGCGTCTCGCGGATGACGGCGGCGGCCATCTGCGCCGAGCCCTCGGCCGGATCGGCGTTGAGCACGGCGAGAAACAACGGGTGAATCAGCCGCTTGTACAGCGTGGGCGGGCAATTCATGGCGTCGGTCATCGTCGCGTCGGGCCCTGCGCGCAGCAGCGGCGCGAGCGACAGATAGTCCGACCATTTCGTGCCCGGCACGCGGGCGTTCTTATCGAAGATCCACCACGGCAGCCGGCCTTCCGACAGACGCACCGTCCAGCGTTCGTCGCTGTCGAGATCGATGAACGCGAACTCGGCGCGATCGGGGCCGGTCAGCGTGTGCTCGGAGCCGATGGTGCGCGTGAAATCGCGCATTGTCGTATTGCCCGAGAGCACCAAGTGGTTGCCGTTATCGATCACGGCATTCAACTGCCGGTCGAAGTACGAGCGGCAACGCCCGCCCGCTTGCGGCGCGGCCTCGTGCAGCACGACGCGCACGCCGCGCGTGGCAAGCCTTACCGCGGCGGCCAGCCCTGCGAGGCCGGCGCCGATGACGTGAACCGTGCCCGCCATCAGAAGACCATCTGCCGCAGCAGCATCAGAACGAGACGCCAGCGCGGCACACGCACACGCTCGCGAGGCACGGCAAAGCCGCGCGCAATGAGTTTGTCGAGAATCGCACCATAGGCCCTGGCCATCACGGCGGGAGCGATGACCACGCGACGCGGATGCCGCGCCATGATCGCCTGCGCCTTCGCGTAATGCTCGCGTGCCTGCGCCACGAGCGGCGCACAGGCACGATCGAGCGCGGCGGCGACGACCGTCTGCGGCGTGGCGTCAACGATACCGGCCTCAGCCAGCGTTTCGCGCGGCAGATAGACACGGCCGATGCCGGCGTCTTCGTCGATATCGCGCAGAATATTCGTCAGTTGGAGCGCACGGCCGAGGTGATGGGACAGGTCGATGCCGTCCTGCTCGGGCATGCCGAACACCTTGACCGACAGACGGCCGACGGCGCTCGCCACGCGATCGCAATACAGATCGAGCGTGGGCAGATCGGGCGCGACGATCGGGCCGCAGGCGTCCATTTCCATACCCTCGATGACGGCAAGGAAGTCTTCGTGCTTCAGGCCGAATTGCTTGACCACACGGGCAAGGTTCGCGAGCGACGGCGACGGACGGCCCTCATACAAATCGGCCAGATCGCGCCGCCAAGCGGCCAGACGCGACATACGGCTCGCCGACGTGTCTTCGCCGTCGTCGGCAATATCGTCTACGGCGCGGCAAAAGGCATAGATCTCGAACATGCCTTCGCGCTGTGCGGGCGGCAGAATGCGCATGGCAGCGTAAAAACTGCTGCCCGACGCCACGCGTGCGCTGCTTTGCTCAGGCGAAATTTCGATCGGTTCGGCGACGCTCACGAGGCTCCTCGTCGTGCAGGGGAACAGGGTGACACCACGGAAAAAACTCAGGGGATTCTTGCAAGGAGGGAAGTATACCGGGGATTGGCGTGACTTTCCCGCCAGGATTGGGAACGATAGCATAGAATCTCGGGGCACTCAGCGCAGCCGCGTTGCCCCAATTGCCTCACCCCGCCTGATGACTTCTGACGCCAAGATCGAGCATTACGAGAACTTTCCGGTCGCCAGTATCCTGCTGCCGCGCGAAATGCGCGCGCCGGTAGGCGTGATCTACAACTTCGCCCGCACCGCCGACGACATTGCCGACGAGGGCGATGCGACCAACGCCGAGCGTCATGCCGGCCTTGCGGCCTATCAGGCCGAACTCGACAAGATCGCCGCCGGACAGCCGACATCGCCCGACAAGCCGCTGTTCGCCGCGCTGGCGCGCGTCATCGCCGAGCATCAGTTGAGCGTGCAGCCCTTCTCCGACCTGCTCAGCGCGTTCGATCAGGACATCGAGGTCAAGCGCTACGCGACCTTTGCCGAGTTGCGCGACTACACGCGGCGCTCGGCCGACCCGGTCGGTCGCATCATGCTCGCCCTGTTCAAGCTCGATACGCCCGAGAACGTCGCCTGCTCGGACGACATCTGCTCCGCCCTGCAACTCATCAACTTCTGGCAGGACGTGGAGGTCGACTGGCGCAAGGCGCGCGTGTATCTGCCGCAAGACGACATGGCGCGCTTTGGCGTGAGCGACGCGGACATCGGCGCGCAGACGTTCGACGACCGGTGGCGCGCCCTCATGCGCTACGAGGTCGACTTCGCCCGCCAGATGATGCTGCGCGGCGCACCGCTCGCCAACCGTGTGCCGGGCCGCTTCGGACTCGAGTTGTGCTGCGTGGTGCACGGCGGCCTGCGCATTCTCGACATGATCGAGGCCGCCAACTACGACGTGTTCCGCCATCGCCCGCAACTGAGCAAGAACGACGGTCTGCGCGTGTTCCTGCGCGGCCTCGGCATGAAACTGAGCGGCACGCCGCCCAAGGCGCGCGCCCGTTGAGGTCGCCGGGGCGGCTTAGGCCGGGCTAGGCCGGGTTAGGCAGAGCCATCCCTAGTGACCTGTCCGGGAAGTTTCTTACCAATGAAACACTGAGAATGGCCCGTGAGCGTCTCGAAGCGCCATCTCACGAGCGCTCGACCGGCCCACCCCACAGTGCGCGAATCGCGGCAATGCCCTGTGCCCCCGCTTCACGAGCCTGTGCGAGCGTGCCAAGCGACATTCCGCCCAATGCATAGACCGGCACAGGCGTCAGCGCCACCAGTTCACGAAAG
>NZ_JAELTP010000145.1 GCF_016428915.1 Pandoraea sp. ASV26 | reverse complement strand
CCGCCGAGCAGGGCACCATCGAAATCGTGGGCAAGAAGCTCGTCGATCACGGCAAGATGATGGGCGAGAACGCGCTCAATCACCTGCGCACCGAAGTGGGCATGGTGTTCCAGTCGTTCAACCTGTTCCCGCATCTGACCGTGCTCGATAACGTCACGCTCGCGCCGCGCAAGCTGCGCGGCATGAAGAGCGCCGACGCCGAGAAGCTCGCCCGCGAACTGCTCGCGAAGGTGGGGCTGGCCGCGAAGGCCGACGTCTTCCCGGGCACGCTCTCGGGCGGCCAGAAGCAGCGTGTGGCGATTGCCCGCGCACTGGCCATGCAACCGCAAGTCATGTTGTTCGACGAACCGACGTCGGCACTCGATCCGGAACTCGTGGGCGAGGTGCTGCAAGTGATGAAGGCACTCGCGAACGATGGCATGACGATGCTCGTCGTCACGCACGAGATGGGGTTCGCACGGGAAGTGGCCGACGTGGTGGTCGTGATGGATCAGGGCCGGATCATCGAAGCGGGCTCGCCCGAGCAGATTTTCACCGCGCCGCGCGAAGCGCGTACGCGAGAGTTCCTGCAAGCGGTCATCGCACGGTAAGGCAAGGCAGAAAAACGTATGACAATTGATCGAACGGTCTGGCAAGGTCGTGTGGATACCGGTGAGACCGGCCATACCCTGCGTCTGCATCAGGTGCTGCGCGAGTACGACGCGTCGCAGGCCGCGGGTGGCGCAGTCGTGCTGGGCTTTTGCAGTGACGAAGGGGTGCGCCGCAATCATGGGCGCCAGGGCGCGGTCGCGGGCCCGGACATGCTGCGTCGTGCTCTGGCGAGTCTGCCCGTGAAGGGCACGCCCGCCGTGTTCGACGGCGGCAATATCGTGTGTGCCGACGACCGGCTGGAAGCTGCTCAGGCGGCGCTTGGCCACCGCGTGGCCGAAGTGCTGGCGGCGCGCGCGCTGCCGGTGGTGCTGGGAGGCGGGCACGAGATTGCCTACGGCACGTTCCTGGGGGTTGCCGAGCATTTCGGCGACCGCCTGCGCGACGAACCGATCCTGATCCTGAACTTCGACGCGCACTTTGATCTGCGTGCACAGCCCACGGCCAGCTCGGGTACGCCGTTCTGGCAGATCTCGCAACTGCTCGCGGGGCGTCAGGCGCCGTTCCATTACGCGTGCCTGGGCGTGAGCCGGTACAGCAATACCGACGCGCTTTTCGAGCGTGCGGATTCGCTGAACGTGGACTACTGGTTCGACGAGACGATGCTCGCGCACCGTTTGCCGGAAATGTGCGAGAAGCTCGAGAAGAAGCTCGCGCAGGTGAGTCACGTGTACCTGACCATCGACATGGACGTGCTGCCGGGCGAAAAAGCCCCCGGCGTGTCCGCACCGGCGGCGCATGGCGTGGCGCTCGAAGTCGTCGAAGCGCTCATCGGGGTCGTACGCCGCTCGGGCAAGCTGCGCGTGGCGGATATCGCCGAGTACAACCCGACGTATGACCGCGACGGTCTGACCGCTCGCGTCGGCGCGCGGCTGCTGCATCCCCTCATCACGCAGTTGCAAGGCTGACAAGGCCGACGCGCAGGTGAGCGGCGCGAGTCCCGGATAGGGTTATTTGCGCCGTTTGCCGGACTTCTGCGCGACAATAGGGCGGGCGATCGAACCATCGATCGCCCGCCCTATTTGTTTGGTGCGCTGCCGCACGAAACGTAGCCGACAAGCGAGGTCATGATGACAGAGCAGACGAACTCCCCGAGCGATACCCGTACCGAAGTTGCCACGCTGGCGGGTGGCTGTTTTTGGTGCCTCGAGGCCTGCTATCAGCAACTGGACGGCGTGAAGTCTGTCGTCTCGGGGTATGAAGGCGGTCATGTCGACAATCCCACCTACGAGCAAGTGTGCGAGGGCGAAACCGGCCACGCGGAAGTGGTGCGCGTGACCTACGATCCGGACGTCGTCTCCTTTGAAGAACTGCTGGTCGTGTTTTTCCAGATCCACGATCCGACCACCGTCAATCGCCAGGGTAACGACATCGGCACGCAGTATCGCTCCGCGATCTTCTATCACGACGAAAAGCAGAAGAACATCGCCGAGCATCTCATCGCGGAACTCATGGCCGAGCTGACCTACCCCGCGCCGATCGTCACGCAAGTGGTGCCGACGCAGACGTTCTGGCCCGCCGAGGCGTATCACCAGAACTACTTCCGCCAGCATCCCGATCAGGGGTACTGCGCTTACGTGGTCGCCCCGAAACTCAAGAAATTCCGCGAGAAGTTCGCGCGCCGGCTCAAGTCGGCGGCCTGATCCCTTATCCCTGATCCCGGCGGCACCGCGGCGGCCGCCGTTCCCGAGAGATCGACGCGCTTGCGCAGACTCGGGACGGCGGTGCGGCGCAGGCTAGCGCGGCATCACAGAATCACGCAGGGGCCGGTTTGCATCAGGTCGAGGGGATTGTGCTGGGCGTTGCGACCGTCGGTCGAGCGCAGCGCTCGAACCAGATCGTTTCGTTTGCGGCATCGCGTCAACTGGGCCGTGAAATCGCTGAGGGTCGTGTCGTCCTTTGCCGCGAGGGCATATCCGGCGGGCGGTAAGGTGGTATGCCCGCGCATGCCCGCTGCCCGGTAGTGGAAGCCGAGAATGGTCGCGTGATCTTCCCTGATACGGCAGGCGTGCGGGTTGTCTTCATGGAGAAACGCCAGTTCGCTCTCACCGGCGAAGAGAAACGCGGCCTCTTCCACCGTGTCAGGCTCCGGAAATGTGAACCGGCCGATGTCGATGCTATGCGCCCCGACATCGTAGCTCAATGCCGTCAGGGTCCCGGGCAGGTAGTCCGGATGGTCGCGAAGCAGCGACGGCAAGCTCAATGCTTTGATGCGTGCCTCGATAGAGAGCGTGCCGGCCCCAGGGTGAAACGCCAGGATTTCGCCAAGCGCCGCGCGCAAGTCGGCGTTGGTGGCGTATCGCCGCTCACCACACTGGGACTGCGGGGTGACAAGTTCAGCGAGCGCATTATCGAAGTAGTCGTTCACCGGAATCGGGTTGCATTGGAAGACGGCGCGACGAAAGTGGGTATCCTGCGGCTTCGACACGAGCGGCGACGCGTAAGACTGGTTCTCGATCTTCTCCATATCGATGGCAATCTCATGCCGAACCGCGGGCGCGGCAACATCGTGTGAAACGTGTGAAGCGGCGTTCAATTGCGCGTACGGAATTGCCAGGGAGAGAAACGGCATAGTCATGCCCCCTGAAGATTGATGGGGTGGGAAAGGGGGGCACTGAGGCAAATCGGTGTGCGCCTGACGGTCGTCTTTGTTGCGAGCTACAGGCATCAACCCACGACGCTGACAGCCGCGCCACTGGCCGCCGAAAACAGGATCAGACAAGGTTCACCGACACTGGCGGCGTGCCCGTAAGCGGCGTCGAGGCTATCGAAGAAGAAGGCTTCGGCAACACTCGGTACCTGCTGCGTGACGATCTCGAAGCGGTGATGATCGAAGCGAATGTCGAGATACGTGAGACTCACGTGGAACCAGACGACGTAGCCTGAAAACGGCAACGATGACGGCAGTTCCGGCAGGAGGGCCGCTGAATGCGATGCGCCGTCGGACCCCGTGACGGTCTTCGCCTCCAGCCAGCGTCGATAGTCTTCGCGCACGGGTCGATTTTTCATGGGCGGATCTCCTGAGAAGTGACGACGACGCTTCCTGAAGCGTCGAGCGATGGTGCGGCCGTTGCTGTGTCACAGTTTTCGTAAACGGTTGAGACGTTGCCGAATTTGCCTCGCGTCGCCCAAGCACGCCATCTCCGACGACGTTGCAACGCCATATGGATGCCGGTCGGTGTGCCTGGGACCGACGCAATCTGCGCACATTGACCGGTGGGGTTCGATGCGGCGCGGGCCGGTCCGGCCCAATCAGTCCCAATCCGGCCCAATCCGGCATCGGCCAAAGTCATGTTCATGATGCCCAGAACGCGGGGATCCGGGGCCAAGGAGTGTCCGAAAGCAGCATCGGACAACGCCTCGTTTCGGCGATGCCGCAGGCATAAAGGCGGCGGGGGCGAGGTCGGGGCGCGTGAGCGTAACGCCGAGTGCGGTTGAATTCCCCTCAGAATTCCCCTCGGAAGTGCGCGCCTTCAAAGGATTCGGGAAGAAGGATGGCCGGATGTCAATGCGTTCCGGGCGGAACACCCCGGAAACCCGCATGGCGCCTGAACGTTCATATATTCATTATTTTTCGCATAAAATGTCGGCTTCCCTCCATGAAGTCTTCAGGTAGTCCGCCGTGCGCCCCCTGCCTTTTCGCGATGCGTTGATGGCCATGATTGGCATCGCGCTCGTCAACATGCTGGTCGCTCTTGACCAGACAGTCGTCAGTACCGCCCTTCCGTCCATCGTTGCCGAGCTCAAAGGTTTCGAGTATTACGCCTGGATCGCGAGCATTTACCTGCTGGCCTCCGTTGTCACCGTGCCCGTGTTCGGACGCCTCGGCGATTACTTTGGCCGTCGCCAGTTCGTGATCGCTTCGGTGCTGACCTTTACCATCGCCTCGCTGCTGTGCGGTCTGGCGCCCAACATGCCATTCCTTGTCTTCGCGCGCGGGTTGCAGGGCATCGGTGGCGGCATGATGGTCGGCACGGCCTTCGCGTCGGTTCCCGATCTGTTCCCCGATGCCCGCTCGCGGGTGCGCTGGCAGGTCGTGATCACCACGGCCTATGGCATTGGTACGGCTGCCGGGCCGTCGCTCGGCGGACTGCTCTCCGAGCATTTCGGCTGGCGCTCGACATTCTTCGTGAACCTGCCGGTCGGTCTGGCGGCGCTGTATTTCGTGTGGCGCTACCTGCCGAAATTCCCGCCTGCCCATCGGGGTGAGGTTCGCGTGGACTGGCGTGGCGCGATGTGGATCGCCGTCGTGCTCGGTGGCTTCCAGGTGTTTATCGAGAATGTGCCGGCGCATGGGGCATCGCTCGGGAATCTGCTGCTGATCGCGGCGGTCGTGTTCGGCTTCTGGATGCTGCTGCGCACGGAGCGCCGGGCGACGCATCCGATCGTGCCGCTCGACATGTTCGGGCATCCGCAACTCATCGTGCTCTTCACGCTGTCGGTGCTGATCGGCTTCGTGATGTATTCGCTGATTTTCTTCGCGCCGCTGCTGTTGCAGGGCGGGTTCGGTCTGAGCCCGCAGGGCGCGGGCCTGATCGCCACGCCTATCGCGGCGTGCATTGCCCTGGGCAGCTTCATCAATACGCCTATCGTGGTGCGATTGTCGCGGCCGACCAACATGCTGATTCTTGGCTTCTGTCTGCTGGCCGTGGCGTCGGCGGGCGTGGGGCTGGCGCATCGCGACACGCCGCACGGGCTGCTGGCGCTCATGATGGCCTGTGCGGGCATCGGCATCGGCTTCATCCTGAACAACATGAATGTGTTCGGGCAGGAGATCGCCGGGCGCGAGCGTTTCGGTATCACCACCGCCTTGTTGCAGTCGACGCGCATGGTCGGCGGCATGCTGGGCACGACGATCGTGGGCACGCTCGTCAATCACTGGTACGCCAGCGGTGTGGCCGGTGCCGTGTCGAGTTACGACGGCACGCCCGCCGCCCATGCCGTCGCGCGCGCACTCGACCCGCGCATTCTGATCGATCCGGCCTTGCGCGCCGACTTGCTGATGGACCTGCGTGCGATGGGCATCGACGGCACGCCGCTCGTCGAAACCGCCCGCCAGACGCTCGTGAACGCCGTCCACGCCGGGGTGCTGCTCACGGGCATTGCGGCGGTTGTTGCCGCGTTGCTGGTGCGTCGCATCCGGCAGATCCAGTTTCCCAAGCGCCTCGAGCGTTCGGCCGTGGTGGCACCGGAATAAGCCGAAAGTAGCTCGGCATTGTCCGAACGGGCAATGCCAAATGCCGCAAAACAGAAGCACAGGGCGGGCAAACGCCGCCCAAAATGCCGGGCCAGGCCCGACCTCGTTTACAATGCGCGGTGTTTGCCGGGTGAGCCGGCATCAACGAATTTTGTGAACGAGGTTTCCATGATCATCAAGCCACGCGTGCGCGGCTTCATCTGCGTCACCACCCATCCCGTCGGCTGCGAAGCCAACGTCAAGCAACAGATCGAATACGTGAAGGCTCAGGGCCCGATCGCGAACGGTCCGAAGAAGGTGCTGGTGATTGGCGCCTCGACCGGCTACGGTCTCGCCGCGCGCATTACCGCGGCCTTCGGCGCCGATGCGGCGACGCTGGGTGTGTTCTTCGAGCGTCCGGGCAGCGAGACCAAGCCGGGAACGCCGGGCTGGTACAACACCGCGGCTTTCGACAAGTTCGCCACCGAGAAGGGGCTTTACGCGAAGAGCATCAACGGCGACGCGTTCTCCAAGGAAATCAAGGCCAAGACCATCGAGACGATCAAGAACGATCTCGGTCAGGTCGATCTGGTCGTGTACAGCCTGGCGGCACCGCGCCGCACGCATCCGGAAACGGGGCAGGTGTTCAGCTCGGTGCTCAAGCCGATCGGCAAGTCGGTGACGCTGCGCGGCATCGATACCGACAAGGAAGTGGTCAAGGCATCGGTGTTCGAGCCGGCCACGCAGGAAGAGATCGACAACACGGTGGCCGTCATGGGCGGCGAAGACTGGCAGATGTGGATCGACGCGCTCGCCGAGGCCGGCGTGCTCGCTCCGGGCGCCAAGACCACGGCGTTCACGTATCTCGGCGAGAAGATCACGCACGACATCTACTGGAACGGCTCGATTGGCGCGGCCAAGAAGGACCTCGACGAGAAGGTGCTCGCGATTCGCGCCAAGCTCGCCGCGAACGGTGGCGATGCCCGCGTGGCGGTGCTCAAGGCGCTGGTCACGCAAGCCAGCTCGGCCATTCCGATGATGCCGCTCTACCTCTCGCTGCTGTTCAAGGTGATGAAGGCCAAGGGCACGCACGAAGGTTGCATCGAGCAGATCTACGGTCTGTACAAGGACAGCCTGTATAGCGCAACGCCGCGGCTCGACGACGAGGGCCGCGTGCGCACCGACCAGAAGGAACTGTCGACGGACGTGCAGGAAGAAGTCTCGGCGCTGTGGGACAAGGTCACGGACGAGAACCTCTACGAACTGACGGATTTCGTCGGCTACAAGCACGATTTCCTGCGTCTGTTCGGTTTCGAGATCGAGGGTGTCGATTACGAGGCTGACGTGAATCCGGACGTACCGATTCCGCATCTCGTGGCGTAATTCCCCGTCGCGCGGCACGCAGCACGCCGCGTGATGACGATGGCCTGAGTCCGGCGACTATGCTGGCTCAGGCCATTGTCGTTTGAGGCGCGGCGACATGCGCTTGCGACAACTCGGCGATGCGTTCGGCCAGCGCACGGCACGACAGGGGAGACGAGCCTTCGGCCTTGTTGTTGACGATCACATAGACGGGATGCCCGGCCAGGGCGTAATGCGTGGCGAGGGCGGCCAGCACGTCGCGTGTGGTCGGATCGGGATCGACGATCTTGTCGAACGGCGCGTACTTCGCCTTGGCTTGTTCGTAACGATGCGCGCTATTCAGATTCCAGCGCACGACGAGTGGCCCCGCACCGGTTTCGTCGAGCATGGCAAGGGCTGCCGCCTGACGCTCCACGTGGGGCATGCGCGCGTGCAAGCCAATGCAATAGCGAACGCCCAGTGGTCCCAGGGCGCGCATGAGACGCGGCGTGAGCAGCGCGCCGTCGCGAATCTCCAGCGCATAGCAGGGCCCTGGGGCGGCGCTGCCCTCCGGCGTCATTTCCCCCGGCGGCAAGGGTGACAAGGGTGACAATGGCGGCAACGCGGCGAAGAACGCTTCGATGCGTTGAATCAGTGCCGGGATATCGCGCAGCAACTCGACCGGCAGCGGCGACACCTGAAACACGAGCACACCGGCCTTCGGCCCGAGTCCGGCCAGACAGGGCGTCACAAACTGTTCGGTGGCGATGCGCGGATCGAGAAAGCAGGGATTCGGGCTCAGCGCTTCGCCCTTTTCGCCGCGAACGACCGCATCGGTCACAACGCTCGGCGCCTTGACCAGAAAGCGGAAATCCTCCGGCACCTGCTGCGCATACTTCTGATACTCGACGATCGACATCGGTTTGTAGAACGACCGGTCGATGCCGACGCAGCGCAATACCGGGTGACTTGCGTAAGCGGTGAGCCCCTGGCGGGAGAGCTTGGTATCGCTGTAGTCGTCGTCCCAGAC
>NZ_JAELTP010000144.1 GCF_016428915.1 Pandoraea sp. ASV26 | reverse complement strand
CGCATCTGACTTCGCTTCGTCGCACACTTACCGCGCCGTCGCTTTGTTTTCTGCGTCGCTGCATCAGCAGCAGAGAAGCGAGATTATCTACCAGCTTCTCGTCGTCGTCAACAGTTTTTTTCGCTTTTTTCGCTCATCGCCGTAGCGACTCGCAAGCTCCAAAACCACTAACCACCGGGCTTTCCAGCCCGTCGCCTCAACCGCTTCGCTGCTTTCGCTGCGTCGCTGTCGTTGCGAGAGACGGAATATTAGTCACCTTCGGCAATCTGCGCAAGCCCTTTGTGAAACTATTTTGAAAGCAGGCCATTTCCCTACGGTTTCGCCCTCCTTCACCGCACCGCCTCTCTATACATAGGGAAGCACGATCGAACCAGCGTCAACCCCGCCGCCTTTGGCACAATAGCGGGCATGAACACTGATCTTTCCCCTGACGCCTCCGGGCACACGCATCCCTTCGCAGCCTTGCTGCCCGACGTCGTCGTCACTGCCGTCGAGCAATTGGGCAGCTACAGCGACGGGCGCCTGCTCGCGCTCAACAGTTATGAGAACCGCGTCTATCAGATAGGGATGGAAGACGGCCCGCCCCTGATCGCCAAGTTCTACCGCCCAGAGCGCTGGACCGACGACGCCATTCTGGAAGAGCACGCCTTCACGCAGGCACTCGCGGATCTCGAGATCCCCGTCGTTGCGCCGCTGGAGATTCAGGGCAAGACGCTTCACCATTTCAACGGCTTCCGCTTTGCCCTCTTCCCCCGGCGCGGCGGCCGTGCCCCCGAACTCCAAGACCCCGACACGCTCAACTGGCTCGGCCGATTTCTCGGACGCATCCACGCACTCGGCGCCACCCAGCCGTTCCAGCACCGTCTCACGCTGAATATCGACAGCTACGGCCGCGCCCCCGTCGACTACCTGTGGACGAACGGCTTCATCCCGGCCGACTTGCGCGACGCCTGGCGCAGCATCGTTGACCTGGCGCTCGCCAGCATCGAGCGCGCCTATGAACGTGCGGGAGAGGTGAAGCTGCTGCGCGTGCACGGCGACTGTCACGCCGGCAACGTCTTGTGGACCGACGCCGGCCCGCATTTCGTCGACTTCGACGACACCTGCATGGCCCCCGCGATGCAGGACCTGTGGATGCTGCTCTCCGGCTCACGCTCGGAGATGACCGTCCAGCTCGACGAAGTCCTCAGCGGCTACGAAGACTTTGCCGACTTCAACCCTCGCGAGTTGCAACTGACGGAAGCGTTACGAACGCTGCGTCTACTGCACTACAGCGCGTGGCTGGCACGCCGCTGGGACGACCCCGCGTTCCCCGCCGCCTTCCCGTGGTTCAACACGCAGCGTTATTGGCAGGACCGCATTCTGGAGTTACGCGAACAAGTCGCCCTCATGGACGAACCGCCCCTGGCCTGGCGCTGATTCGCTATCGCCCGCGCTTACCGCAACCAACGCCGCCCGCACTCACCACCAGCGCCACATGGCGAACGCCAGTGCGGCGGCGACACACCACTCCGCGGCCGACCCCGTCGTCACGTAAAGCGGCGAACGAAAGCGCGTGCGCAACGGCCAGCAAAGCGGCACCCCGGACGGCGTCAGCCAATCCGCCAGCAGGTGCGACAGATACCCGGCGCACAGCGCGATCATCCACGCCGGCACGTGCCCCCATCCATGCAGACAGGCGACGATCGCCAGCATCGGCAGCAATAACGAATGGGTCATGCCGCGATGACCGAACAGCGCGGAGATCGCGAGCGAGAGCGGCGCAACGCGGCGTCCAAGCAGACTCTTGGGATGATCGATATCGGGAAGCAGCGCGCCAACGAGTGTCAGTGGCCACGCATGGACGCTCGCGGCCCATCCGGTGCGATGCATCAGCCACGTAGCGCCGATGCCGAATATGAGATGACTTCTGGCTTGCATGAAAGACCGGCAGCGATGCGCGGGAAGGCCTCGCGCATCTGAAGAAGGGGCCGAAGTCTACCACCGGGCAAGCGACTCAGACAGCGTCGTCGCGACATGCGTGCATCACACTGACAACGAGAGCGCAACGCTCGCGGGGGATAAATTTCAAATACGCCACATTCGGTGCGATTCGATTGACGGTGTCATATACGGCCCGTACGATCCGCCCGACGGATTTACGGACTTTCGCGCCAAGACGAACAAGACGAACGACTCGCCCCGCAGGAGTTTTTGATGAAGAAGTTTCTGATCCTTGCCGCAGCACTGGCACCGATTGCCTCGCAGGCCGCTAACCCGCTCGTCACAGACGACACCGGCACCCAGGACACCGGCAACTGGCAGCTCGAGCTGAACAGCGAATGGACGACGTTGCAGACCTCGCGCCAGCAGCAATGGAGCAACACCCTGACCTACGGCGTGCTGCCGAACCTGGACGTTGCAATCCAGGCGCCCTACCAACGCATACGCCCCGACGGCAACGGCTGGACCAACGGCTTCGGCGACCTTCAGTTGCAAGCCAAATGGCGTTTTCTCGAAGGCGAGCAATGGAGCCTTGGCCTCAAGCCGTTCGTCACCCTGCCCACGGCCAGTCAGGAACGGGGCCTCGGTAATGGCCGAGCGACGACCGGCGCGAACCTGCTGATGCAATACACCCTCGATCGCTGGACGTTCCTCGCCAACGCAGGCTATACGTGGAACAACAACGCCACCGGCAATCGGCAGAGCCTGTGGAATGTCTCCACAGCCGTGCTTTTCAGTGCGACGGACACGCTGCGCCTGGTGGCCGACATCGGCCTTGCGACCAATCCGGACACCACCACGCAGACAAAGCCCGGCTACGCCCTGGTCGGCGCGATCTACAGCCCGACCAAGGACCTCGATCTGGATGTCGGCTACAAGCGCGGCCTGAACCCCGCGTCGATCTCGCACTCGGTGCAGGCCGGCGTCACCATTCGCTGGTGAGCTTTGTGAAGCGGCGAGTCCCGACGAGTTGCGGCAAGTAGTGGCCGCCGCACGATACGGTAGCCGCTGCCTTCAACATCAAGCGAGATGGCGCGCCGTGCAAGCCGCCAGCCCCTCGCCGGCAGGACGTCCCCCCCCCCCATCCTGCGACGACGATATCTCGATCTCATGCGTCCCGCCGTCCCCCTGCGCCTCAACGCGCGCTCGCGCGGCGGGAGTATCGATGACGCCGTCGCCCCTCATGCCGCGCGCCAGCAGCAGTTCGCGCGTCGGCACGAACCAGTCGCAGACGTGAGGCGCCAGCCGTCGCTATTTGCCCGCCCGGGCGATCTGTGCAGCCAACTACTGTCCCCTCACGTGATACAGATCGACGGCGATCCCCAACCCGTCATCGCCCAACGCGTCGCTGACGTCATCGCATTCACGCAAGCCCGGTCGGCGGCGTACATCGGATGCAGCGGCTCAATCACCAACAGCTCCGACAAGTGAAGTCCAGGCACACGACGCGCGCACGACCCGGAGAAAATGCACGTGTTGCGCATGTTTTTTAGGCAACCGTTAAAACAAATGTCATAAATGCTTGACCAATGCGCAGAATACCCATATTATTCATCTCCTCAGACGCGGGGTGGAGCAGTCTGGCAGCTCGTCGGGCTCATAACCCGAAGGTCACAGGTTCAAATCCTGTCCCCGCAACCAAATTCGAAAGCCCGTTGATCGCAAGATCAACGGGCTTTTGTCATTCCGGGCGGCCATCTCACGTGGCATGACGCGCTTCCCTCAGCCACGCCCTCGACCAGACGATGCGCCGCGCAGCCGTGATAGAGTCGGCCATCACTCTCTATCGCGTAGCCTTATGTCGCCTCCCGTTGATCGTGGGCCCGCCGATTCAGCCGATCGCCACTCGGGCGCGGACAGCGCCGCCAGCGCATACAGCATGAGCCTCTGCGCCGAGAAGACCGCGCTACTGGTCATGCATTACCAGACCGACATCATGGCGCTATTTCCCTCGGTCGCCCCCACATTGCTCTCGAACACGCGCAGGCTGTGCGATGCTGCGCGCGCAAAAGGCGTCAGCGTCTATTTCGCAAAGATTCACTTCAGTCCGGGCTATCCGGAAGTCAGCCCGTTGAACCGGAATGGGCAAGGCATCAAGCAACGGGGTCTCTTCGTTGACGACCGGATCTCGCCCGAACTCGGCCAACGCGCCGATGAACCGCTCATCATCGCGCATCGCGCCAGCGTGTTCTTCGGCACCGACTTGCAAGTCCGGCTGTCTGCGCAGGGCATCGATACCCTGCTGATGGTGGGCATTGCGTCGACCGGCGTGATGCTGTCGTCCATTGCGTACGCGAGCGATGCCGACTTCCGTCTGTTCACCGTCAAGGACTGCTGCTACGACCCCGATCAGGTCGTGCACGATCATCTCTTCTCGACGGCGTTCGACTCGCGCACAACGGTGCTGTCTCTGGATGATGCTTTGGAAATGCTGGGCTGAGCGCCTCGGTTTGCGATACTCACCCGGCGCGACGCAAGAACCGTTGCTCGATCACCTTGCTTCCCCATTGCTCGCCCTCGGACTCGTCGGTCAATCGAAAGCCGAATGACTCGTACAGATGGCGCGCGGCATCCAGGCCCTTGAACGTCCACAGATAGGTCTCGCGAAAGCGCTCGTCGACGAAGCGCATCGCTTGCGACATCAATTGCCGTCCGACGCCGGAGCCGCGCAACGCGTCGTCGACGATGAACCATCGCAAATGCGCGACGCCAGTTGCCTCGTTCCCATCGATGGCAAGAGACGCGAGCGTGCGGCCATTCTCAACGTAGAGCCAAAGCGCTTTGCCTTCGGCCGGCAGCGACCCCGCGAACTCGGCAAGCTCCGTGGCCACCTTCTTCTCGAAGAACGCGCCGAATCCCCAATGCGCCGAGTAAAAGCGCGCGTGCAAGCTGGCAATGTCGCCGATGCAACCGGGTTGATACCCTTGCGTAATTTGCGCGGACGCATCACCTTCAGCCGCACCGCGGGCCGAGTTGTCCTGCGCGAGCGCGTCAGCGTACAAGGCGAGCGAGCGGACCAGCGCTTCCTGATCGGCCGGCACGATACGCCGCAGTGCACTCGACACCTGATCCGTCGCAAAGCGGTCGATCTTCTTGCGAAGCTTCTGCCCGGCATCGGTCAAATAGAGTTCGGATGAGCGGGCGTCGTTGTTTGCGGTGGTGCGCCTGACCAGTCCACTCGCTTCAAGCTTGGCGACCTGACGGCTCGTGTTCGATTTGTCCAGTCGCAGGATGTTGCCGAGGTCCTTGGCGCTGATCCCCGGTGCGGCGCCGATTTCGATGATGGCGTGCACCGCCGATGGCGCGAGATCGCTGTCCGCGAGCGTCGTTCGCATGAAACCCAGTTCGCGCACCAAGCGGCGGGAAAAGTCGCGGAGTTCCAGAATCTCCGCTTCGCGAGGCTTGCCGGGAAGATCAACGATGTCCATGAGTCATCTCATAAAGGTCGCATAAGTTGCGATACGCAACCAATATAGTTGCGTATTGCAACTTAGGCAACTTATGCAACGCATGCAACTTATGCGGCCTTTGCAACCTCCGCCACGTTTGCAACTCAGGAAAGCTAGATCACTCGTCAGCGACGATGTCCGCGCGGCGAACGAGGGCCCGCCTCTTCAGCGTCTCGACGGACGTAATGCGAGAAGGGCAAGAAACGCAGGGAGGGAAGAACGGAAGGTCCGAACCAGTCGCCTGACGCGGCGCACCGTCGAACTGTCATTGATCTTCGGCACCAAACAGGCCGTGTGAGTCCAGGATGGCGTAAGCAATCTCGGGACGCTGATCGAGACAACGGCGAATGGCGGCAGGAATCGCGGCATGCGTCTTGCGGCAAAGCCCCGGCTGCGGTTCCAACTGGATGGTGATGCCCCGGACAGTACGAACTTCGTTCAGGCTCGGGGCGATGCGCAGCCGAATGCCAAGCTGCGCATGCATACGTTCCGCCACGCGCAGCAAGTCCGCATAAGTGGTGAGGGTTTCAATGCGCGCCACCAACCGCTTCTCCTCGGCCTGCGTCAACCGCAAGATCCGGCGATCGCCATGCGGGTCCTGCATAAGCTTCTCCCGCTCGCAGGTGCAGGCACCGGGCGGGCACTCCGTACGAATCGGGATGACGGTCTCGTCGAGCATGTCGAAACGGGGATGGGATTACCGGAAGTGCGGCAGACCGTCCATGATCGGTCGCTCAAGTGTCCCGATTATGCCGTCTTGCCTCCTCTTGCATCCATTAGGGAAGTCCGCCTGGCTGGGGCTGCGATCCGTTCGCCATCGCCTGGGCCTGGCGGCAAGCACTGTGCCACGCAGCGCTTATACTCTCGCGCTCTTATGACCTTCGTCTTACCTCAGGGAATTCAACACATGAGCGCACTGCCCCCTTGTCCGAAATGCAACTCCGAATTCACCTATGAAGACGCAGGTCTGTGCATCTGCCCGGAATGCGCCCATGAGTGGTCGGCACAGGCCGTAGCGGCAGTGCAAGCGGCTGAACGTGTTTACCGCGATGCCACCGGCGTCGTCTTGCAAAATGGCGACACCGTCACCGTCATCAAGGACCTGAAGCTCAAGGGCTCGGCCGGCGTCATCAAGATGGGCACCAAGGTGAAGAACATCCGCCTGGTGGACAGCGACCACGATATCGATTGCAAGATCGATGGCTTCGGCGCAATGAGCCTGAAGACGGAATTCGTCAAGAAGGTGTGACACGATTCCCTTCAAGCCACGCAACAGTGGCTTTCCATTTGGCGTGTTTATCCGGCTGACGCGAATCTCTAGACTGAGACGCATGCAGTGAGACGGGAGGAGACGCCCGCCAAAATGACGAAACCGGCGCACACAGGTGCGCCGGTTTCCGTTAAGACCCCAAGCCGTCTCCAGAGGGCGCGTCATCGACACGTCGACACGCCCTCACCACCCCAGACGGCCATGAAAAAAAAGATTGCGTTAGCCGCGTTTCTCGCAGTGCCCGGATCCTTCGCGATCCTTGCACTCGCCTGCCTTCACCCCGCTGCGCGCCGCGCGCTGGCTCGCGCCGCCGGCCTCGAGCCCATACTCGCCAACGTGTCGCGTCAGGTCGTGCTGCTCGCACTCGTCTATCACCTGAACATGCATCATCGTCACCGCGAACGCGCACTGCGCGCTTGTCAGGCCCGTGGCGGCGACCGCGACGCCTTCGCTCAGTAACGCCCGCCCGCGCCCCTTACCTCGCCACTTACCTCGCCGCTCACCTCGCCCGAATGGCGAATCCGTCGACGTAGGCGCCCAATCCACTCAAGCCACTGAGTCCGCTTAAGGCACCTACCGCACTTAACCCGGCGGCCTCGGCCGCCCCCCAGACCTTGCCGTCGCACAGCACCTCGCTTGCGGGCGACGACACCACCGGCACCCCTTCGGCGCGCGCCGCCGTCTCGTACAGCGCCGTCTGGCTCACCTCGGCCGCCGTCTGCGCGGCACCTGCCACCGCCTCAGCCCCGACCATGCCCCAGCGTCGGTACTGCCCGATGAACCATATCCCATCCGACGGATGCGGGTAGTTCACCACGCCTTCATCGAAGAAGCTGACGGCGAGCAACGCGTGGCGTCCCTGCAAGCGGCCAAAGTCCCCGAGCAGACGCGCGGCAATCAGGTCGCGCGGCGCGCCGACCCAAGCCGGTTCAGCCAGCCATCCCGCCGCTTCCGCCCGATGTCCCGGCATATCCAGCCAGCGGCAGGCGCTGAGCAGCGTGCGCACCAGCGCCTGCGCCGTCCTCGGATAGCGGGCGACGAAATCCCGGCGGCACGCCAGCACCTTCTCGGGATGATTCGGCCAGATGTCGCTCGACACCGCGACCGTACGACCGAGTCCGCGCGCCTGCGCCACCGCGTGCCACGGCTCGCCGCAGCAAAAGCCGTCGAGTCCGCCCTCTTCCATCGCCGCGACCATATGCGCGGGAGGAATCACGATGCTCGACACGTCGGCGAGCGGGTCGATGCCCTGCGCGGCAAACCAGTAATTGAGGAACATCGCGTGCGTGCCTGTCGGGAACGTCTGTGCGAAGACCGGCTTGCGCCCGAGCGAGGCCAGCGCCTCGCGCAAGTCGCCCGTGTGCGTCATCGCGTCAGCCAGCGACGGCGTGACCGTCACGGCCTGACCGTTGCGATTGAGCACCATGAGCACCGCCATGTCCTCACGCGGCCCGCCAATGCCCAACTGCACGCCGTACACCAGGCCGTAGAGCGAATGCGCGGCATCCAGCTCGCCGGTGAGCAACTTGTCCCGAACCGCCGCCCACGACGACTCGCGGCTCAACTCCAGCGTCAGCCCGTGTTCGTGCCCCAGCTCCAGACGCTTCGCCACAACGAGCGGCGCCGCATCGGACAGCGCGACGAACCCCACGCGCAAATGACGTTTCTCCGGCGCGCCGTGCGGCGATGGCGCGTCAGAAGCCAACCATGATGACGTCGACATGAGCAGTGTCTACCCCAGTAATTCGGCGA
>NZ_JAELTP010001125.1 GCF_016428915.1 Pandoraea sp. ASV26 | reverse complement strand
AAGCGGTTGAGGCGACGGGCTGGAAAGCCCGGTGGTTAGTGGTTTTGGAGCTTGCGAGTCGCTACGGCGATGAGCGAAGAAAGCGAAAAAAACTGTTGACGACGACGAGAAGCTGGTAGATAATCTCGCTTCTCTGCTGCTGATGCAGCGACGCAGAAAACAAAGCGACGGCGCGGTAAGTGTGCGACGAAGCGAAGTCAGAT
>NZ_JAELTP010001124.1 GCF_016428915.1 Pandoraea sp. ASV26 | reverse complement strand
CCCCCCCCCCCCCCCCCCCCCCCCCCCCCCCCCCCCCCCCCCCCCCCCCCCCCCCCCCCCCCCCCCCCCCCCCCCCCCCCCCCCCCCCCCCCCCCCCCCCCTCCCCCCCCCCCCCCCCCCCCCCCCCCCCCCCCCCCCCCCCCCCCCCCCCCCCCCCCCCCCCCCCCCCCCCCCCCCCCCCCCCCCCCCCCCCCCCCCCCCCCCCCCCCCCCCCCCCCCCCCCCCCCCC
>NZ_JAELTP010001123.1 GCF_016428915.1 Pandoraea sp. ASV26 | reverse complement strand
GGGCCAACAGGATGTGCTCACGCGTTTGCGGCATCGGGCCGTCAGCAGCCGAGCAAACCAGGATAGCGCCGTCCATCTGGGCAGCACCGGTAATCATGTTCTTGACGTAGTCGGCGTGGCCCGGGCAGTCAACGTGTGCGTAGTGGCGGTTAGCCGTTTCGTACTCGATGTGCGCGGTGTTGATGGTAATGCCGCGTGCCTTTTCTTCCGGTGCTGCGTCGATTTCGTCGTACTTCTTGGCCTG
>NZ_JAELTP010000143.1 GCF_016428915.1 Pandoraea sp. ASV26 | reverse complement strand
CTACAGCATCATCGAGGAACTGCACCGCGAAGGGCTGTTGACGGTGCGCCTTGCTTACAACCTTTTCACGCAGAAGCCCAAGGCCGAGCTTGCGGATTTCAGCCAGTGGGTCAAGCAAGTGAGCCCCGGCCAGGGCGACGACGTCTATCGTCACAACGGCGCGGGCGAAATGCTCGTGTACACGGCGGCCGACTTCGAGGACTTCCGCGTTGAGCGTCCCGACATGCCACCGTCCATGGAAAGCGATCTCGAACCGGTCGTGCGGCTGCTCGCGGAGAATCGCTGGCCGTGGCGTCTGCACGCCACTTACGACGAGACCATCTCGCGCGCGCTCGACGTCTATGAAAAAGTCGCGAAAGACGTGGCGTTCGACGGCCTGCACTGGTTCTTCGATCATGCGGAGACGATCAGCGATCGCAACATCGACCGGATTGCGGCGCTCGGCGGCGGTATCGCCGTGCAGCATCGGATGGCGTATCAGGGCGAGTACTTCGTGGAGCGCTACGGCGCGCGCGCGGCGGAAGCCACGCCGCCGATCCGTCGCATGCTGGAGCGCGGCGTGAAGGTCGGGGCGGGCACGGACGCGACGCGCGTCGCTTCGTATAACCCGTGGGTCTCGCTTTACTGGCTCGTGACGGGCAAGACCGTGGGCGGGCTGCGCATGTCGGCGCCGGGCAATCTGCTCGATCGCAACGATGCCCTGCGCCTATGGACGGAAGCCAACACGTGGTTCTCGTCGGAAGTCGGCAAGAAGGGGCAGATCAAAGTCGGGCAACTCGCCGATTTGGCCGTGCTCAGCGCCGATTACTTCAGCATGCCGGAAGACGAGATTCAGGACATCACGTCAGTGCTCACTGTGCTGGGAGGCAAGGTTGTTTATGGCGAGGGGGACTTCGGCAGCTATGCGCCTGAGATACCGCCGGCCATGCCGGACTGGTCGCCTGCACGTCACGGCGTGGGCTACAAGTCGCGTCAGCGGCAGGTGCTCAACGTAAGCGCGCGCTGCGCCTGTGCGACGTCGTGCGGCGTGCACGGCCATGCCCATACCCGGGCGTGGACGTCCAACGTCCCGGCATCTGACGAAAGCGGGTTCTGGGGTGCGCTCGGCTGCTCGTGCTGGGCGTTCTGATCGCGGTCGCACCAGTCGAGGTGTGTCATGACCACTGACTTGCCGTCCTCCGATCCCTCGCCGCGCATCGGGCGCGAAGGAATTTCACTGCCGGGCTGGGCCTATTGGCTGGCGCTGCTGCTGTTGTGCAGCGCCTATTTGCAGGGCGGCATCGACAAGGCGCTGGATTTTCCGGTGGCCATCGCGGAGATGAATCACTTTGGACTCGCGCCTGCGGCGCCCTTTGCCGCGGCGGTCATCGCGCTCGAGATCGGTGCGTCGCTGCTCATCCTCATTGGACGATGGCGATGGCTGGGCGCGTTGGCGCTGGCGGCATTCACCTTGGCAGCGTCGTTCATGGCCAACCGTTTCTGGGCGGCGCCGCCGGGTGAGCGCGTCATGCTCGCCAACGGCTTTTTCGAGCATCTCGGGCTTGTGGGTGGCTTTATCGCCGTGGCGTGGTACGACCTCAGATCGCGTGCTTCGCGGAGACCTTCATGAAGCTCTATCTCGTCTCGCTCGGTGTCGGCGTGCTCGTCGGCATTATCTATGGCGGCCTCGGTGTGCGCTCGCCTGCGCCCCCCGCCGTCGCGCTGATCGGGCTGCTCGGCATGCTGATCGGCGAGCAGGTCGTGCCGCCGGTCAAGCGTCTGCTGGCCGGCGAGCCGGTCAGTCTCGTCTGGTTCCACCGGGAATGCGTGCCGAAAATCACCGGACTGCCCGGACCGGTGGCGCAGACATCGAAGGACGAAGGCAAGACCGAGGCGCCGAAGACCTGATCGTCCTTCACCGTCCCTCACCGCCCGCCATGAACCGGCGATGGCGCTGTTGCGCGCCATCATGGAGACGACAGCGCTCGCGTGAGCCAGCGTCCGCCTTCCCCGGTTGGGAGTGAATCCTTTAAATCAACGGGACACCCCAACCGGGCTCAACGAAAGTCCTGAACGTCCTGAATCGTCTCTGGCGCAGTTACGCTCCGATTCCATATTGATGAATCAGACCGCGCACACGGTCCTTGTCCGCATCGGGAATACGATCCAGTCCGATGTATTCCCAGAACTCCTCGGCGGCGGCCATTCCCTCCTCACCGTCGGCAAGCAGGCACGCCAGCGCGTCCGCTCGATGGCTCGGGGGCAGTATGTCGATCGACAGGATCAGCGCGTCCATCACACGCTGCTTCCGACTGCCCTTGAAGAAGCGTTCCGTGATGTCGTTCACGAATTGCGCCCAGGCCTCGGATTGACTGCCCGCCTTGGCTGCCGAGGCCCATCTGCCGATCAGCGCCATGTTCTGCTTCAAAGGCTGACGGAAGAACGCGAAGTCTGCCGCGGGTCCCGGCGCTGAAAAGGCGCGCAAGTTTTTGACGGACGTGAGCGGGAAGTGACGTTGCGCGTCGCCGGAGAGGATTCGTACTGCCCGCACTGTCGAGGCGCAGAAAGGCGAACTGAGCTTACCTGCCGCTCTGAGCGTCACCGTCTGAAGATCCGCATTGAAATGGTCGTGCTGACGGCACGCGCTTTGATGCACAGCAGGGCTGGCTATCGGTGCGGTGTAAATCGGTGCGATGCCTACGGGATTCATCGTCGAGCTCCGTGGTGAGTGGGAGATCGCATCCTGACAGTGCCCCGCCGAAGCGTTTTGCGATACCGGCGGCAGGCTTGCAGTTTCGACGAATCGGCCGCTCTCCGCCGCATGTCACTTGCCGTTATCGGCCCAACGCCAGGCGGGCCGTTCCAGCGCGCGTTGCCCCAGAATCGTCGTGGCGGAGAACACCTTTTCGAGCTGGATGGCGTTGCACTCCGGATCGTCCTCCAGCGCGGCCGCAAGCCGCTGCGAATGCGAGACGATCCAGAGCTGCGAATGCTTCGCCGCGCGCCGAATCAGACGCCCCAGGGCTGGCATCAGGTCAGGATGCAGACTCGACTCCGGTTCGTTGAGGACCATCAGTTCGGGAGGACGCGCCGTGAGCAGCGCGGCGATGAGCAGCAGGTAACGCAGCGTTCCATCGGACAACTCCGCCGCGCTCAGCGGGCGCAGCAGGCCGTGTTGATGGAATGCCAGCGAGAACAGCCCGCCCGGCTGCGCCTCGATCTCGACGCGAGCCCCGGGGAAGGCATCTGAGACGGCGTCGTCAAGGGCATCATGGTCGCCAATCTCGCGAATCGTCTGCCATGCGGCAGCAAGATCGCGGCCGTCAGGGTGTAGCACACGCGTGCGCGTACCGATTTGCGGCGCACGCGCGGGGGCGTCGGCGTCCGTGCGGAAATGATCGTAGAAGCGCCAGTCGCGCATGCGCTCACGCACGGTGAACACTTCCGGACACGCGGCGTCGTTGGCGATGTGAGAGAAAAGGCTTTCATAGCTCGGCAGACTGCTCGTGAGGATATCCCACGCTCTGCCAGCCTTGCGTCGCACCACGCTGCCGTCGCGGTCGACGAGCGTCGTGGCCGGACGCAGAAAGTCGCCCGCCCATACGCTTTCCCGTTTGAACTCCGGATCCAGCGAAAATGCGGAATTGTCATTGGCGACGTAGCCCATGCACACGGCATAGCCGAAGCTGTCGCTGCTGAACCCAAGTCGTAACCGCGAGCGCTTGCGACGCATGGTGCCTTCCACAGGTACCTCACCGCGCTGCATGCGCGCGCTGATCTCCTCGGGCCCTGCCCACATCAACGAGTTCAGTCCGCCCTCGCGCGCAAGCGGCGCAATGATCCCATCCCTGGCCGTGCTGGCCAGCAACCGCAACGCCCGGTAGAGGTTCGATTTCCCGCTACCGTTGGCGCCGCTGATGACGTTCAGCCGCGTCAACGGCATGACGAGCGACTGAATGGAACGATAGTTGTCAATGGCGAGAGCAGTCAGCATGGCGCAACGCAGCGGTGGTGTCTGGAAATTCGCACCTTAACCGCTCGGGCCGCGTCGAGTCCGTACTTTCCCAAGCTTTGATGACGTCGGCCGTGTCTGGGTGGCGCGTGCTACTCACATTCGCGCATGAGCACGGCGCTGCGGCACTGCCCGTCACGCGCGATCGGGATGAGGCATTGCAACTTTCCGATCGCGCTCCTGTGCTATCGCCCTCGGGCGGCGACCCTCGCTTCCTGTGCTCAGAGCGCAGCGACCGGCAGGAAGTGATTGACGATGCCGAGCACGACCAGCAACACGATACCCAGCGTCAGACTGCCTGCAATCAGCTTCTTCTCGATGGGCAGCAACGGTTCTTCAGGGAATTCGGCGAGCGCCTTCGGCAGTTCGTTCAGATCGGACATGATTCGATTCCTGGCTTGATTGCGTTAGTGAAATATCGGTCGATCCGGACACGCTCAGGCGAGTGGCGGCTTCACACCGTGGAAGAACAGCCACGAGATAAGCAGGCCCACCCAGATCACGAACCCGAACAGGCTGATCACGTAGACGGCAGCGAGCTTGCCAATGCCCTCAGCCCACAGCTTGCGGAAATTCGAAAGCAGTCCGATCGAGAAGAACGTCAGCACGAAGAAGATGACGCGGAAGTTGTTGGCTTCGCCGACCGCTCCCTTGATCTTTGCGGCGACTTCCGGGCCGCCGGCGAGCGATAGCCCCAACGCGACGGCGAACGTCACCACGAAGCCGATGATGAACTTCGGGAAGCGCTCCCAGATCTCGCGCGGACGCGCACGGTTCGCCGGGTCGGTGACGTTGATGTGATTCGTCCAGATCCAGGCGAGGATGAACGACCACACGCCGATGAAAATATCGATGAACACCTTGATGGTAGCGGTCGTGCCGACGATCCAACCCGCCGCATAGTTCGTGCCGCCCGCAGCAGCCTTCGCGTTGATCAGCGCTTCGGTGATCGCGCCGCCGGCCACGGCAGCACCGTCGGTCTTCACCGCGAGGCCCAGCCACGCGGCAGCGACCAGCGGATCGTTGGCGAGGAAGTGTTGCGCGAGAAAAGGCAAGATCAGCAGCTCGATGACCGCGAATACCACGACGAGCGACGACACCAGCACCGGAATGGCCGGACGCGCGCGAATGGCGCTGCCGGTCGAGATGGCGGCTGCCACGCCGCAAATCGAAATACCCGATGCGAGCGGCACGGCCCATTCGCGCGGGAAGCGGAACCACTTGCGCGCAATGAAGTACACGACCGACCAATAGATCAGATAAGCCTCGACGATGGCCGCAACGCCGCGCAACAGGATGGACGACGCGAACGACAGCCGCTCGGCCACCGTTACCGCGATGAACGCGCCCAGTACGACGATCGCCGTCTTGATGTACCACTCGGGCCGCACGGCGTCCGCGAGCCAGGCTGTTGCCCCCGGGAAGACGTTTGCGATCACCAGCCCTGCGAGCAGCGCGACGATGTAGCCACCCTCGTTGGTCAGGCGCAACGACCAGTCGATGCCGAACTTGGCCTGCTCGGCAGAGGTGACAGCGGCCAGATGCGCGTAGCTGCCCACGAACCAACTGGCGTAAGCCAGCCAGAACAGCGCGGAGAAACGAATGGCGAAACGTTTGGCGTCCTGCCGCAGCGACGCGGCGCCCAGCGACAGGACGACCGTCAGGACGAGCCAGGTGAGAAGGAATGCACCGATCCCGCCAAGGCGGCCATAGCCCGCAGTCGCCGGCGCGAGCGCGGTGCCCGGGTCGACCCAGACACGAGTCGTGACGACCCAACCGATCGGGTCGGTACCCGAAACACCGATCAGGCCAGCAGCGACGATGACCAGACCCAAAATGACCGCGAGCCAGTCCTCACTCAGTGGCTTCGCGGCGGCAACGTGTGGTGTAGTGGTGGCTTCCGCCATTGCGCTTTCCCCCAAAGTACGTGTTACGTGACGTGTTGAACAATGCCGAGAACACCCGCCTGATGGCTGTTATCGATGTGTCGTTGCGTACGTACTGCGGCGGCAACGCAGGCGGGCGAGCCCATGCTATTCAGTGGGTCGCAATGGAGGAACCAACGATTTTTGCTATGAATGAAACGGTAGCCGGCGCATGTAAATTCGCGGCGCAGGCATATGAATAGCGCGAATTTCGCTGGGTGTTTTGCCTGTCGCAATACCGCGCGCTACGTCTGGCGTTGCGGCCAGACGAAGGACGTGAATATCGCCGCCGGGCGCTTGCTGAAGACGCCTTCGGGTGGGAGGGCTTAGGGCTGGCGTGAGAAAAAAGGGGGATGAGTTAACCTCGCGTGCTCCCATCCCTCGCTAGCGGCTGCTACCGCAATAGACGATGTCCGCCTTTACGTCGCCGTGGCCCGGCAGATGCGCGCCAATTGATGCGAGGTGTATCAGAGACACTCAGGAGCTAGTAACACCGATGCACGAACAATATCCGCAGGCCCTTGCCCATCTTTTGACGTCACGCAGCGCGCGCGGTGACGGCAGCTAAAGCGCTGACGAATCTGTCCAACTCTTCCTTGAGCATGTAGATATGCGGGGATACACGTAGGCCTTCAAGGTCAGCGACTCGTCGGTATTTCACGTGGATCTGATATTCACTTCGAAGTGTTGATTCGATGGACTTTGCGTCGTGGTCTGCGACGGAGAACAGGCTAACGCCGCTTAGCTCGGGCACGTCGATCGGAGTGTGCACTCTGAACCCTTTGATGCTTGTGGCCGCGGAAATCCAATACTTGGTGAGCGCTTGCAATCTTGCCTGAATCCTTGCCGTGCCAATAAGCTCGTGAAACTGTAGGGCTGGCAAAATTCCCGCCTGCATGGCGGAGTTGTAGGTACCGAGATTCCATTGATCGAACTTGCCGATGCCATCCGGCTTGTCATCGAACGTTGCCAACAACGGCCAGGTTTCGTCGATGCGATCCCGCTTCACGATGAGCATGCCGTTTCCCACGGGTGCTCCCAGCCATTTGTGGAGGCTGGTCGCAAAGAAATCGCATCCGAGCTCCCGGAAACTGATTGGCATCTGAGCAAAGCTCTGCGCCGCATCGACGATTGTCGTGATGCCAGCAGACGCTGCAATGGCGCAGAGGCGTTGGATCGGCAGCACCCGTCCGGTCCAATGGATCATATGGGTGAGTTGTATCACTCGCGTCTTCGGTGATATTGCCCGTCGATAAGCCTCGATAATTGCGTCGCCATCGCCCATCAGATCAAACTTGACGGGCTTGACTTCAATGCCTTCTCTGACCTGCCGCTGCGCCCATGCTGCCCGCACGCTTGGATAGTCCCAGTCAGCGATAAGCACTTCGTCATTTCGCTTCAATGGAATTCCGAAGATAGCGTTGGCGAGCCCCTCGGACGCATTTCGGTTAAGTGCGATTTCCTCTGGTGCGCAGTCGATGAACGATGCGAGCTGGCGCTTTACATGTGGAAGCTCAGTGTCGAGCCGCTCCCACATGTTGACGTCCGGATTATTCCCGATGAAACGAAACGCTTTGACGACCGCGTCTTCCACGGGGAGGGGCGTCGGACTCACAGCGGCATTGTTCAGATTGAGAAAAGGTCGCTGCTCTGGGTATTGGCGTCTGACCTCTCTCCAAAAGTCATCCGACGGCTCTGGCAAATTGATGTCTTGTGTCTGCATCACGTGATGTCCTCTTGTCCTGGATTTCACAAGTTTTCTGGAAGACAAGTGCCGGTTGGAAAGAAATCCAGCACATTCGCGGCCGTGGGTTCCACAGGCCTAATTCATCATGCGAGCGACGAAGATTTCGCTGAATCAGGACGACGGTTCCGGGATGAATCGCAGCGCTCGCAATTGAGTGCCGGGTGACCGTTTATGGTCGTGGAGTCGATCAAACAGGGAAAGCGCCGCGACACACGATTCTCATGGGTAGCTATGGTGGACTACTGCCGGGATCGTAAGCACTTCTGGGCAGTCGCTCTGACTCGTCAGATCGCGGAGCTTCCAATGAATGGTCCGAGGTCATTTTCTTTGCTGGCACTGAAATATCCTGTCCCGACGGGCACATGCGATTTAGCGAACGGAGCTCTCCCCGCGTTTTCTGCAATAACGAATTTCACCGCAAGGAGCTGATAGCCCCCTTTGCTAGCGAGATAATCGCGAACCACCTTCCCCATTAAACTTTACATCGAATGTCCTCACGGAACCTCCAAGGTCGTGTCCAACTCTCGGGGGCAGTTCATTCCCGGGGCGGTTCACTTCGGAATGTTTGCGGATCGCTCCAGCAAGCAACCTCCTCCAGAGTTGGCTTCCCTTATCTGAGTCGCGAATGCTGTTCAGTGAGCTGACGGCGCCTATGAAATAATCAAAGAGATAATTTTTCGGAGGAACTATGCTGTACGAACTGGCAACACTATCCTGCTCACTGCTGGAGCAGGATGCCGTTTCCGATGCTGCACATCGCTGGGTGTCTGATCCTGACGCAGAGGGCCGGGTCCTCGGGGGGTGGCGCACTGAGATCGGTGAACTTGCAAAGATTGTGGTATTGCGTGGCTTCGAGACGAATGACGAACTTCAGCGCGAACGTCACCGGGCTCTTTTGAAAAAACGACCGTTTGACATCGGTGACCCCCAAGTCCGATTGCAAATGGAGAGTTTTGCGCCGTTCCCCTTTCTGCCAAAGGTTGAGCCCAGGACATTTGGCAGGTTCTATGAGATCAGAACTTACGAGTTGAAAACGGGCGGGCTTGCGCCGACCATCGACGCCTGGGAGAAGGCTATCAGTCCTGCCAAAGCCTACAC
>NZ_JAELTP010001122.1 GCF_016428915.1 Pandoraea sp. ASV26 | reverse complement strand
ACGTACTGACGTAAAAGCTTTTGACTGACATCGATGTGCGATCTAAGGAATTGGTGGAGGCAGACGGGATCGAACCGACGACCCCCTGCTTGCAAAGCAGGTGCTCTCCCAGCTGAGCTATGCCCCCAAATCAGTCTGATGCGGCGTTACAAAAAACCTTGCATACCGATGTATGCGGCGGCCTTTTGTGCCTTGCCTCAGCCAGATTTCTTTCTACCAGGCGTCGGTGGAAAGAGTTTGGTGGGTCTG
>NZ_JAELTP010000142.1 GCF_016428915.1 Pandoraea sp. ASV26 | reverse complement strand
GCAGCATCTCGGTCGAGCCGATGCCGTCGAGAATCTCCGCGCCGAAATGCGCGGTGAAGCGCTCGCCGATTTCGCGCGGCAGCGCTTCGCCGGCCGAGGTGCACAGTCGCAACGCCACGTCCTCGCGTGCGGGCAGGTGGGGGGACGTGAGCAGGTTGGCGTAGAGCGTGGGCACGCCGTAGAAGATCGTCGGGCGATGTTCACGAAGCCGCTTCGCCACGGCCTCCGCCGTCGGACGCTCGGCCATCAGCACCACCGTGGCGCCGACCGACAGCGGGAACGTCAGCGCGTTGCCCAGCCCGTAGGCGAAGAAGAGCTTCGCAGCGGAGAAGACGATATCGTCCTCGCGAATGCCCAGCACGTGGCGGCCATACGTCTCGGCCGTCCAGTACAGGTTGGCGTGCGTGTGCACGGTGCCCTTGGGCTTGCCGGTCGAGCCCGACGAGTACAGCCAGAACGCAATATCGTCGCCTGCGGTGTCGGCCGGCAGCGCGCTCGGCGGGCCATCGACGAAGGCGTCGAAGGTGCCGAAGGTGTCGAGGGTCGGCAAGGCAGCCGCGGTGTCCGTCTCGGCGGCAATCGGTTGCGAGACGACGCACGGCGGCGGCGAGGCGACTTTCTCCAGCGCTGCCCGTATCGTCGGCATGAGCGCGCCGGAGGCGATCACGAGTTGCGCCTTGCTGTGCGTCATCATGAACGCGTAATCGTCGGCCGTGAGCAGGGTGTTGACGACCACGGGCACGACGCCGGCGTACAACGCGCCGAGGAACGCGACCGGCAGGTCGACGGTGTCGAGCATGACGAGCAGGATGCGCTCTTCACGATGAATGCCCGCGCGGGCGAGCCCCGTCGCGAAACGTCGGCTTTGCTCCGCCAGTTCGCCATAGGTGAGCGTGCGCGTGTCGTCGAGATAAGCAGTCTTGGCGGCGCGCTCTCGACCAAGCGCCTCCAGATGCGCAGCGAAGTTGAAGTTCGCCGGCGGTGGGGTGAGTACGGCTTGCATGTTGCCTCCGGTGGATCACCGCGCGGCGCACTCGCTCAAACATGAACGGTGAACGCGCGGTGTGAGTGCTATATGGCGCTCTGGCGGCGCCTGTATGAATCACCTTGACTGCGACGGCTTGCGACGACTACGGGCGTAATACGTTAAGACTTCGGAAATTCGACGGCGTCCTGCGTGAGCGCCTCCACCAATGCCGCCGGGCCCTGAACGGCCGAGCGCACGTGATAGAAGCGCAACGCGCGCAGGCCGCCCAGTTCTTCGCCGCCACCGGCGCGGCCCGGGCCGCCATGCAACGATTGCGGCATGACATTGCCGTGCCCGGTCTGCGTCTTCGCGACCGACGGATCGATCGCATGCACACGGCCGTGTGCGTCGGCCAGCGCAACGGCGGGCGCACGCATGGCGATGGCGTCGTTGCTGTAAAGGGAGACGACGAGCGAGCCTTGTCCGCGCTTGGCGAGGGCTACCGCCTCGTCGAGATCGCGATAGCCGACGAGCGTGGCCACAGGCCCGAAGACTTCCGTATCGTGCACGCGTTGGCCGGACGCGCCATCGCGCAAGCCGAGCAGCACCGGGGCGACGCAGGCGCTGTCCGGTCCGGCATCGACGAAGGTGGACTCGCGATGACCGTCAGGACCGTCATTACCGTTGTAGAGCGTTTCGGCTTCCGTCTGCAAATGAGCGATGCCTTCGAGCACGGCGCGTTTTTGCGCAGCGCTCACGAGCGAGCCCATCGTGACAGTCTCATTGCGCGGATTGCCGACGACCGTCCTGGCAAGACGCCCGGCAATGGCGCTGGCGGCCGCATCGAAGTGCTCGACGGGCACCATCGCGCGGCGAATGGCGGTGCACTTCTGGCCCGACTTGACCGTCATCTCGCGCGCGACTTCGCGCACGAACTGATCGAAGGCGGGCGTGCCCGGCGCGGCATCGGGCAACAGGATGGCGCTGTTCAGGCTGTCGGCTTCCACGTTGATGCGTGCCGAGCGTTGTGTGAACGCCGGATGCGCGCGCAGCGTGGCGGCGGTGTCGGCGGAGCCGGTGAAGGAGACCACGTCGAACGGCCCGATCCGGTCGAGCAGACCGGCGGCGCTGCCGCAGATCACCGACAGGCTGCCCGGGGGCAGAATGCCTGCGGCGACGACATCGGCCACCATGCGCTGCGTGAGCCATGCCGTCGACGTCGCGGGTTTGACGATCACCGGCACGCCCGCGAGCAGGGCGCCGGCCGCCTTCTCCCAAAGCCCCCACGCCGGGAAGTTGAACGCATTGATGAACAGCGCCACACCCGGCGTTGGACGGAACACGTGCCGCACCGCGAACGAGCCATCCTTGGCCAGCGGCACGGCAGGGCCATCGAGCAGCGTATGCGCGTCGCCAAGCGCGGCGCCGAGCTTCGCATACGTCGACAGGGTGTAGATGGCCCCGTCGATGTCGACGGCGGAGTCGGTCGCGACCGTCCCCGAGTTGGCGGTGGCAATGGCGTAGTAGTCGTCGCGATTCGCCTGCAACGTGGCAACGATCTGCGAGAGCCGTTGCGCGCGCTCGCCATACGACAAGGCGCGCAGCGCGGGGCCGGCCGTCTCGCGAGCGAAGGTGAACGCGGCGTCGAGATCCAGTCCGGCGCTCGACACGAAGGCGAGCGTCTCGCCCGTGACGGGATCGGTGAGCGCGGTAGCCTCGCTCACGCCCGATGGGCTTGACGCGCCAGCCACCCATTGGCCGGCGACGTAGTTTTCCAGCAAGGCAGGGGTACTCATGACCATGAACCGATGTGAATCCAGCAGGGGAACGTGCGCACGCCGGATCAGGCGCTGCGCGTGAATTCGATAGCGCCTTCGGGCAGCAGGTAGAGAACGAGGGCGCGTCCGTTGGCGACTGTCGGCCGATGTGCCGTGCCGGGGCCGTACACGCACCAGCCGGCCGGATGCCCGTCGAAGGTCGCCCCCGGGGTGATCGGCATGATCAGATCGATTTCGCCGTTCGGATGCACGTGGTGCGGGCCGGCCAGATCGGCCATGTCCACTACGTCGACGGAAAAGCCGTGCGTATCGGGCGTGGGTTTGATGACGCGTCCATAGCGAATGCCACCGCCTTCGCGATTGCACAGCCAGCCCTCGGCCACGCCGGTATGGCAGGCGTTGGTCAGGGCTTCATAACCCGGGGAACCGGCACCGTAGTGCGCGTTCAGCCAATCGGCGAGGTTGGCGTCGATGGCACGGCCATCGAGTTGCCGCGTGAGATCGGCAATCAGCGCCTGAAATTGGGGCACATCCATCCATGTCTCCTGGGGACGTCGCAGTCGCTATCCCGGTTGCGGCAGCAGCGTGGGCCTCAAACGCTCAAACACTCAAGGCCGGCATTGCCTGTGCAATGCCCTGTCACCCGCAAATCACGGTTGGCGTACTGTCGGTTGCTATGACGTCGATCAATGACGGTGCACAGGATGTCTGGCCCGCGTTTGCTTTTTTATCGACGCATGGTGAAAATTAGAGCATGCAAATTTCGCTGTCAAGCAATATATTACATGTTACCTGCTTCGAGGATCTCGCCTGATGAATAAGAGTGCGCAAGCCGATGGGGTGTCGACGGCGCGGGGCGCCGGTGAGAAAGACCCGTTCCTGGTCGCGCTGGGCGAGAGGGTGCGAACACTGCGTGCCCGGCGAGGCTTGACCCGCAAGGCGCTGGCGCTGGATGCCGGCGTCTCCGAGCGTCATGTGGCCAATCTGGAGTCGGGGGTGGGGAATGCATCCGTGCTGTTTCTTCGCCAGCTCGCGCAGGCACTAAATTGCACATTGGCGGAAATCGTGGGCGACGAGACCACGTCGTCGGCGGAGTGGCTGCTCATTCGCGAAATCCTGCACGGGCGCGACGGCGAGGCGCTCACGCGGGCCCGTCAGGCGCTTAGCGACCTGTTTGCCGGGAGCGAGCGCGACCCGGACCGGCGCGGGCGTATTGCGCTCATCGGCCTGCGCGGCGCAGGCAAGTCGACGCTGGGCCGCATGCTTGCCGACGACATGCATGTGCCGTTCGTCGAACTCAATCGCGTGATCGAGCAACTGGCGGGTTGCCCGCCGTCGGAGATCTATTCGCTGTATGGCGCCACCGCTTACCGTCGCTATGAACTGCGCGCGCTGGAGGCCGTGGTGGCCGAGCATCCGCGCGCCGTGATCGCCTCGCCGGGGGGTATCGTGAGCGACGCCGCGACCTTCAATTTCCTGCTGACGCACTGCTATACGGTGTGGCTGCAAGCGTCGCCCGAAGAGCACATGAAGCGGGTGGTGGCGCAGGGCGATTTGCGGCCGATGTCGGGGAACGCCGAGGCGATGGACGATCTCAAGCGCATTCTCGCGGGCCGGCAGGACTTCTACGCCAAGGCCGACATGAGCTTCGACACCGGCGGCCGCGCGCTGGCCGACGCCTATCTGCAACTGCGCGGACGCCTCGCAGTGCAGTTGTCGTCAGACTGAAATGTCGACGTCTGCAAAATAATTCATTTTTATTCGAGTTAACCGTTGACGATGGGGTGATGCTGCACTATATTGCAATCCAACAAGATCATTATTCGTGTTGGAGGCAATCATGTTCGGCAAACCCCACGTCGACTATCGTACGGACCCCACGCAGTACAAGCACTGGAAGCTGAGTTTCGACGGCCCGGTGGCCACGCTCGCGATCGACATCGCGGAAGACGGCGGCATTCGCGAGGGCTACAAGCTCAAGCTCAATTCGTACGATCTCGGTGTGGATATCGAACTGCACGATGCCGTTCAGCGTATCCGCTTCGAGCATCCGGAAGTGAAGACGGTCGTGGTGACGAGCGCCAAGGAACGTGTGTTCTGCTCGGGCGCCAACATCTTCATGCTCGGCCTGTCCTCGCATGCGTGGAAGGTCAACTTCTGCAAATTCACGAACGAAACGCGCAACGGTCTCGAGGATTCCAGCCGTCACTCCGGCCTGAAGTTCCTCGCCGCCGTGAACGGCGCGTGCGCAGGCGGCGGCTACGAGCTGGCGCTGGCTTGCGACGAGATCTATCTGGTCGATGACCGTTCGTCGTCGGTCGCACTGCCGGAGGTGCCGCTGCTGGGCGTGCTGCCGGGGACCGGCGGTCTCACGCGTCTGACGGACAAGCGTCACGTGCGCAATGACCGCGCCGACATCTTCTGCACCATCGTCGAAGGCATTCGTGGCGAGCGCGCCAAGCAATGGCGTCTGGTCGACGAAGTGGTCAAGCCCGCGCAATTCGCGCAGACGGTATCGGCCCGCGCGCTGGAACTGGCGCAGGGCAGCGATCGTCCGGGCGGCAAGGGCGTGACGCTCACGCGTCTGGAGCGCACCGACGAACCGGATGCCATCCGCTACGAATTCGTCGACGTCGAAATCGACCGCAACAATCGCACCGCCAGCCTGACCGTGAGGGCGCCGAAGTCGGCGCCGCCCTCGGACATCGCCGGTATCGAAGCGGCAGGCGTGAACTGGTGGCCGCTGAAGATGGCCCGCGAACTCGACGACGCCATTCTCAATCTGCGCACGAACGAACTCGACATCGGCACGTGGCTGCTGCGCACCGAGGGCGAGGCGAAGCATGTGCTTGCCGCCGACGCCTCGCTGCTGGCGCATCAGGATCATTGGTTCGTGCGCGAGACCATCGGCATGCTGCGTCGCACGTTCGCGCGCATCGACGTCTCGTCGCGCTCGCTCTTCGCGCTGATCGAACCGGATTCGTGCTTCACCGGCACGCTCGCCGAATTCGCTTTCGCCGCCGACCGCACCTATATGGCTGCGCTGCCCGCGAGCGAGGAAGACGAACCGGCGATCACGCTCACGGAAGTCAATTTCGGTCTGCTGCCGATGGTCACCGACCAATCGCGTCTGGCGCGCCGCTTCTATGAAGACGCGGCAGAGCTCGAGGCGGTGCGCGCCACCCTTGGCCGCGCGGTGCGTCCGGACGAGGCGGAGCGTCTTGGGCTGGTCACGGCCGCGGTCGACGATCTCGACTGGCCCGATGAAATTCGTATCGCCATCGAAGAGCGTGCGGCCATGTCGCCCGATGCGCTCACCGGCATGGAAGCGAACCTGCGCTTTAACGGCAAAGAGACGATGAACACCCGAATCTTCGGCCGGCTGTCGGCGTGGCAGAACTGGATCTTCATCCGTCCGAACGCCGTGGGCGAGAAGGGCGCGCTGAAGGTCTACGGCAAGGGCAACAAGGCGCAGTTCGATCTGAACCGCGTCTGACGAATGGGCGCCGCCGCCGGCCACCCGGGCTGCGCGGCGGCAACATCAGACGAGACGTTTCACACAGAATACGCACGAGACACGAGGATTCCCACGATGGCTTCGATCAACTACAGCGAGAAGATCCCCAACAACGTCAACCTGTCCGACGACCGCACGTTGCAGCGTGCGCTCGAGCAGTGGCAACCGAACTTCCTGTCCTGGTGGGGCGACATGGGCCCGGAAGGCTCGCAGGGTTTCGACGTCTATCTGCGCACGGCCGTGAGTGTCGATCCGAGCGGCTGGGCGCACTTCGACCACGTGAAGATGCCTGACTATCGCTGGGGCATCTTTCTCACGCCGGGCGACGCCGATCGCAAGATCCACTTCGGCGAGCACAAGGGCGAACCCGCGTGGCAGGACGTGCCGGGCGAGCACCGCGCCAATCTGCGCCGCATCATCGTCACGCAGGGCGACACGGAACCCGCGTCGGTGGAACAACAGCGCCACCTCGGGCTCACGGCACCGTCGATGTACGACCTGCGCAACCTGTTCCAGGTGAACGTGGAAGAGGGCCGCCACCTGTGGGCGATGGTGTACCTGCTGCATCGCTACTTCGGCCGCGACGGCCGTGAAGAAGCCGAAGCGCTGCTCGGCCGCCGCTCGGGCGACGAAGACAATCCGCGCATTCTCGGCGCGTTCAACGAAAAAACGCCGGACTGGCTGGCGTTCTACATGTTCACGTATTTCACGGATCGTGACGGCAAGTTCCAGCTCTCGGCACTGGCCGAGTCCGGTTTCGATCCGCTCGCGCGCACCACGAAGTTCATGCTGACCGAAGAGGCGCACCACATGTTCGTGGGCGAGTCGGGTGTCTCGCGCGTGATCGCTCGCACGGCGCAGGTGATGAACGAACTGAAGACCGACGACGTCTCGAAGCTGCGCGCGGCCGGGGTGATCGATCTGCCGACGATCCAGCGCTACGTCAACTTCCACTACTCGGTCACGATCGATCTGTTCGGCGCGGACCAGTCGTCGAACGCCGCGATCTTCTACAGCTCGGGCCTGAAGGGCCGCTACGAAGAGAGCAAGCGCGACGACGATCATCAACTGAACGGCCAGATGTACCGCTTGCTCGACGTGGACAACGGCAAGCTCGTGGAGCGCGAAGTGCCGATGCTCAACGCCATGAACGAAGTGCTGCGCGACGACTACATCAAAGACTCTGTCGCTGGCGTGAATCGCTGGAACAAGGTGCTGGAGAAGGCGGGTATCGACTTCCGCCTGACGGTGCCGCACAAGGCGTTCAATCGTCAGATCGGTACGTTTGCCGGTGTGCGCGTATCACCGGACGGCCGCGTGGTGAGCGAGACGGAGTGGGCTGCGCACGAGCGCGAATGGCTGCCGTCGTCGGAAGATCGCGCGTATGTGGCGTCGCTCATGGGGCGCGTGATCGAGCCGGGCAAGTTCGCCAACTGGATTGCGCCGCCTCCGCTGGGCATCAACCGTCAGCCCATCGACTTCGAGTACGTGCGCTTCAACTAAAAAAGCAGCAGCGCATTCCCCACAAGGAGACAGCATCATGAACGGCCCCGTTCCGGTCGAAGTTCTGAAGCAGCATCTGATCGATCCGGAGATCTGCATTCGCTGCAATACCTGCGAGGAGACGTGTCCGATCGACGCGATCACGCACGACGAGAACAACTACGTTGTGCGCGCGGACACGTGCAATGGGTGCATGGCGTGTATCTCGCCGTGCCCGACGGGGGCCATCGACAACTGGCGCGACGTGCTCAAGGCACAGAGCTACTCTGTCGAAGAACAGCTCACGTGGGACGAACTGCCTGCGCAGGACGACGCCCTCGCCGGACAGGGCTCGATCGGCGAGGCGGCCGAGGGCGTGTCCGGCAATGCGTCGGCCGATATGCCCGAACCGGTCATCGGCGGCTCGGATCTCGTGCGCGGCTCGGTCGTGCCGCCGTGGTCCGCCGCGAAGCCCTACGTCAATCTGTACAACCACAAGGCGCCCATTCAGGCCACCGTGGTGGGCAACTATCGTCTGACCGACGCGAGTGCCGAGAGCGACATCCATCACATCGTGCTCGACTTCGGCAAGCAGCCGTTCCCGGTGCTTGAAGGGCAGTCGATCGGCATCATCCCGCCCGGCACGACGGCCGACGGACGCGCCCATCACGCACGGCAGTACTCGATTGCGTCGCCGCGCGATGGTGAGCGTCCCGGCTACAACAACCTCGCGCTCACGGTCAAACGCGTGACGAAGGACCATCAGGAACAGGCTGTCGGCGGCGTGTGCTCGAACTACCTGTGCGACCTGAAGAAGGGTGACGTGGTGAACGTGATGGGCCCGTTCGGCAGCACGTTCCTCATGCCGAACCACGCCGACTCGCATCTGCTGATGATCTGCACCGGCACCGGCGCGGCGCCGATGCGGGCGATGACGGAGTATCGCCGCCGTCGCCGTATGAAGGGCGCGACCGGCAAGCTCATGCTGTTCTTCGGCGCGCGCACGCAAGGTGAACTGCCGTACTTCGGCCCCTTGCTCAATCTGCCAAAGGATTTCATCGACATCAATCTCGCGTTCTCGCGCACGCCGGGGCAGGCCAAGCGGTACGTGCAGGACGCGATGCGCGAGCGCACGGCCGATGTG
>NZ_JAELTP010001121.1 GCF_016428915.1 Pandoraea sp. ASV26 | reverse complement strand
ACGTACTGACGTAAAAGCTTTTGACTGACATCGATGTGCGATCTAAGGAATTGGTGGAGGCAGACGGGATCGAACCGACGACCCCCTGCTTGCAAAGCAGGTGCTCTCCCAGCTGAGCTATGCCCCCCAAATCAGTCTGATGCGGCGTTACAAAAAACCTTGCATACCGATGTATGCGGCGGCCTTTTGTGCCTTGCCTCAGCCAGATTTCTTTCTACCAGGCGTCGGTGGAAAGAGTTTGGTGGGTCTG
>NZ_JAELTP010000141.1 GCF_016428915.1 Pandoraea sp. ASV26 | reverse complement strand
CACCATGGGACGACTGACTACCCACGTACTTGATACATCGCACGGCAAGCCTGGCGCAGGCATCCGTGTCGAGCTGTGGCGCGTGGACGGCGAGCGCCGCTCGCTGCGCGACGTGCAGACCAATAGCGACGGCCGCTGCGACAAGCCGCTGCTCGAAGGCGAGGAATTCGTCGCGGGCGAATACGAGCTGGTGTTCCACGCGGGCGATTATTTCGCCGCGCAAGGCGTGGATGTCCCGTCGCCGCGCTTCGTCGATCGCGTTGTGCTGCGCTTCGGCATTGCCGAGCCTTCCCAGCATTACCACGTGCCCCTTCTGGTATCGCCGTGGAGCTTTTCCACGTATCGCGGCAGTTGAAACGCGAGCGTGAACGTCAGGCAGTTGAGGAGAACATAAGATGGAAGCGTTTATTACCGACTGGGTCAATCTGTTGCTGCGCTGGCTGCATGTGGTGGCCGCGATTGCCTGGATTGGCGAGTCGTTCTATTTCGTGATGCTGGACAACGGTCTGAAGCCGCCCAAGGCCGCCGAGGACAAGCAAAAAGGCGTGTACGGCGAGATGTGGTCGGTGCATGGCGGCGGCTTCTACCACGCGCAGAAGTATCTGAATTCGCCGCCGCAGATGCCGGAAGACCTGCACTGGTCGAAATGGAAGTCGTACACGACGTGGCTCTCGGGCTTTGCCCTGTTCTGCGTGCTGTACCTGCTGCAACCGCAGACGTATCTGATCGACAAGAACGTGATGGATCTGCAACCGGGTCAGGCCGTAGGCCTTGCGGTGGCGTTCCTGATCGGCGGCTGGTTCGTCTATGACTTCCTGTGCCGCCTGCTGGGCAAGAACGAACGCGTCCTCGGCATTGCCGTTGCGCTGTTCGTGGTCGCGGCGACCTATGCCACGACGCACATCTTCGCCGGTCGTGCCGCGTTCCTGATCGTGGGCGCCATGATGGCCACGTCGATGTCGGCCAACGTGTTCTTCTGGATCATTCCGGGACAGCGCAAGAGCGTCGACGCCCTGTCGAAGGGTGAAGTCCCGAACCCGATCTGGGGCAAGCTGGGCAAGCAGCGTTCGGTGCACAACACGTATTTCACGCTGCCGGTCGTGTTCATCATGATCAGCAACCACTACGCGTTCACGTACAGCAATCCGTACAACTGGGTGATCCTCACGATCATCATGGCCGCGGGCGCGATGATCCGTCAGTTCTTCGTGCTGCGTCATGCCGGCAAGAACCTGTACGCGCTGCCGGTAGCGGGCGCTGCGCTGCTCGCAGGCGTTGCCGTGTTCGCCGCCCCGCGCCCCGCCCCGGCACCGGCCGCAGGTGCCCATGGTGAAGCCGCAGCCCCGGCCGTGAAGCTCTCGGAGATCCAGCCGATCGTCACGCAACGTTGCGCCACCTGCCACTCGGCCAAGCCGACGATGATGGGCAGCGCCCCGGCGGGTGTGATGCTCGACACGCCGGCCGAGATCTCGCAGAACGCGCAGCGGATTTATCAGCAGGCCGTGGCGCTCAAGTCGATGCCGCTGGGCAACGTGACCCAGATGACCGACGACGAACGCCAGAAGATTGCCGCGTGGTTCAACGGCGGCGCACAACAATAACGGCGACCACCGACTTTCTTGCTGGACCCATGTTGGGGCGCTTAGGCGCCCCTTTTTTCATTCACGAATGACGCGCTGGCCGGGGTTCCGGAGGAATCTACCCACGCTTTGGGAACTTCGGCTAAGGTACGCAGGTCTGTATTACGCGCCCGGCAGTCCGGGCGTGACGTGTTTGTGAGGGCGGCATCCGCCCAACCTTCCCATGACGTCAACTACTGGCGCGATGCCTCGCGAGGCAGGCGCGTCACGCAAACCACATCATGAATTTCCTGCTTTTCTCCGCTTCCCGGCAAGGCGTCGTCTGGGTGCATCTGCACCAGGCGATGTTCCCTCCGTCCGATTTGTCTGCCTGATAACGTCTTCGCGCACTGATGCTGCGCGTGATGTATCGGGCGGGACGGGTGCGCCATCGCTTGCGCGCGCCCGATCGATCTCCCACCATCCGTTTTCGATGTGCAAGCCACGGTGAGCTGCGTCCCGACACGACGCGGCGATATGTCATCGGGGGGACCATGTCTCACTCCACTATCTGCCAATCGACGCAGGGCGCCAAGACGTCGCTGCTCAAACAATTTACTTCGCTCGCGATTCCGACCATTCTTTCCGGTTGGGTGTACACGGTCTATACGCTGATCGACGGGATCTTCATCGGCCGGTACGTCGGCGAACAGGCGTTGGCCGCGCTCAACCTCGTGGTGCCGCTGCTGTATGTGCCTTACGCGTTCAGCGTGATGGCGGGTGTCGGCGGCGCCACGCTCATTGCCCGTCTGCTGGGTGAAGGACGGGAAGCCGAAGCGCGTCGTGCGTTCTCGCAGGTGCTCTGGATCATGCTCGCCTTCGGCATCGCGATGAGCGCCGGCGTGCTGGGCTTTCGCCACGAAATCGCGGCCGCGCTCGGCGCCGAGGGTCCGATCACGCAGGACGTGGTGGCCTATCTGTCGGGCTGGGGCTGGTTCGTGCTCTTCGCCAATGGCCTTTATGCGCTGGAGCTGTTCCTGCGCGTGGAAGGCGCACCGGCCGCGCGCTTCGGCCTGTACGCAATGTTCATGGGCGCGCTCGCCAACGTGGCGCTGGACTATTGGTTCATCGTCATGAAGGGAATGGGCATGTACGGGGCGTCGCTCGCCACGGGCTTGTCGATGATGGTCTCCAGCAGCGTGATGCTCGCGTATCACTTCGTGCTGGCCAAGCAGGTCGTGCCCGCCTGGCGTGCGTTCAGGAAGGGTGAGCCGGCCCACGTCGGGCGTGTGATGTACAACGGCGCCTCGGAATTTCTGGGCGCGATCGCACCGGCGGTGACGGTTTTCGCGTTCAACCGCGTGATTCTGTCGAACTTTGGTGAAACCGGGCTGGCGGCCTACGCCATTCTGGAATACATGACGCTCGGTGCCACGGTCACGATGGTCGCGCTCGTGCAGAGCATGCAGCCGATGATCAGCTTCTATCGTGGCGCACGTGACCTGCACGCGCTGCGCGAGTCGCTCCGGCTGGGCGCGATTGCGGTAATGGGCTTCTCGGTACTGGTGGCGATTGCGATGGCAACGCTCGCTCGTCCGCTCACGTTCCTGTTCCTGCCTGCGGGCATTCAGGCGTGGTCGATTCTCGAGCACGCCGTGATCTGGTACGCGCTGGCGTTTCTGCCGGCGGCAGGCAATCTGATCGTGGCGGGTTTTCTGACTGCCGTGGAAGCCCCGGGTCCGTCGGCAGCGATCGCGATGCTGCGAAGCTGGGTGCTGCTACTGGGCACTCTGTGGTTGCTCGACGTCTGGCTCGGCGGCGCGGCGATCTGGTACACGCTGCTCATTACCGAAGTGCTCACGTTGGCGATCAGCGCATGGCTGTACTGGCGTAGTCACCGTAGCCAAACGTTGCTGGCACCGGCAGGGTCTTGTTGAGCAGCAGGCTTAAGGCAAAACGGCGTGACTATGAAGTCACGCCGTTTTTTCGTTGTGATGCCGCGAAGGCTCAGCTTGGCATCGTCAGCGAGAAGGTTTGTGCGAGCGACTGAACGTTGGCCTCATTATCTGCACCCGGTGCACTCAGCACGCTGTCGGGCGGCGTGGCAAGCGGCGGGGGCAAGACGGACACGCCAACGTCGACGGCCGCCCATTGCGGGTCGGGCAACTCGTCGAACACCTGACGCAGACGCGCGCCCCAGGTGTCGTGAATCATCTTGTAGTAGACGTTCTCGTCATCGAGCGATGCGAAGCGCGTCACGCGCAGGCTGTCTTCTTCGTACACGAGCAGGTCGAGCGGCAGCCCCACGGAAACGTTGGAGCGCAGCGTGGAGTCCATGGAGATGAGCGCGCATTTGGCGCCATCTTCCAGCGACGTGGCGGGCGTGACGAGCCGGTCGATGATGGGCTTACCGTATTTGGACTCGCCGATCTGGAAATACGGGTTGACCGAGGACGCATCGATGAAGTTACCCGCCGAGTACAGTTGGAACAGGCGACTCGGCGCCCCGGCGATTTGTCCGCCGAGCAGGAAGCTACAGTTGAAGTCGACACCGAACGCTTCGAGCGCCTTGGCGTCGCGCGCGTAGACGTCGCGAATGGCCTGGCCCACAACGCGCGCAACGTCGCTCATGGTCTTGGCCGTCCACAGGGTGTCGGTGTCGATCTCGCGCGCCTCGACGAGTTGCTGGCGCACGGCCTGCGTGAGCGCGAGGTTGCCTGCCGAGAGCAGCACCAGCACGCGTTCGCCCGGACGCTCGAACACAAGCATCTTGCGAAAAGTGCTGACGTGATCGACACCCGCATTGGTACGGGTATCGGAGAGAAATACGAGCCCGGTATCGAGCTTCATGGCCACGCAATACGTCATGTCGTTCCTGTCTAGCCGCGCGGGGTACTCCACCCCGTCACGCTGAAAGCTATTGTTGTTGATCCATCAGCACGGTATCGACCGTGACCGATACGTGCAGTGCTTCGGTCGCCCCACCGCTGCGCATGCCTCTGACGGGCGCCGCAGACTCGTAATCGCGTCCCACGGCCAGCCGGCAGTAGTTTCCGCTGGCGAAGCAGGCATGTGTCACGTCGATGCTAACCCACCCTGCCCCGTCGACCCATACGTCGGCCCACGCGTGGCTTGCCGCATGCGGCACATCGCCCGGGTCGAGGTATCCGCTGACGTACCGTGCAGGCACCCCGCGCGCCCGGCACACGGCCAGCATGAGGTGCGCATGGTCCTGGCAGACCCCTCGTCCCAGCGCCAACGCCTGCGCGGCGGTGCTGGTCACGGCGGTGATCCCGGACTCGTAGTCGACTTTCTCGCAGATGGTGGCTGCGAGCGCCAGCAGTTCGCCCGGCGTGCTCACACCGGCCCCGGCGGCGAGCTCATCGATGGCTTCGCTGCGCTCGGTGAGCGGTGTCGGGCTGGCGAAGGATAACACTGGAACGGGATGGCTCATCTCGCCGAGCTTGCCATCGATTAGCGGGGTGGTCTCGACCTCTCCTTCGGCAAGCAAGCGGATTTCGCTGTGGGGCTGGTGCAGCACGAGGGTGTGCATGTCGTTGCCGAAGGCATCGCGCGCGGCGGTGAGCTTGCCGGGCGCGCTCAGCCGCCAATGCAGGATGCGCTGCACTTCAGACCCCACGGGCGTGAGCCGAAGCTGTTGGATGGTGTACCGCACCGGTGTGTCGTAACGGTAGGTGGTCTCGTGACGGATGATCAGGCGCATGGCATCAGGCCGCAAGCGGAATCAGGAATGTCTGGCTGATCTTGTTACCGAGCACGTTCACTCGCTCGAGGAACTCAGTCAGGACGGGGTGGAGCCCTTGCTGCTGGACCTGCTGGATATCGGTGTATTTGAGTTCGGATTGCAGTTTGCCGGCATAGCGTTCGACTTCACCCGACTGGGCATTGGACAGTGTGGCGAGGTTTTCGCACACGCCGGTCAGCGACGCGAGCAGCGAGCGCGGCATGTGCGCGTTGAGCATGAGCAGTTCGACTACGCGCTCGGGGGTAATGACGTCGCGGTAGACCTTGCGGTAAATCTCGAACCCGGACACGCTGCGCAGCACGGCCGACCAGTAATAGAAATCGGTGGGATGCGAGGCATCGGGCCGCTCGGCGCGCACGGCTTCGTGAAAGCGCACGTCGAGGATTCGGGCGGTGTTATCGGCACGCTCGAGGAAGAGGCCGAGTCGTGTGAAGTAGAAGGCATCGTCCTGGAACAAGGTGCCGAAGCTCACCCCCCGCGAGAGATGGGAACGCACTTTGACCCATTCGAACAGGTGAGCCGGATCTCGCTCGAGCAAGTCGAGTATGCGTGGAAATTCCAGCCAGGTGCTGTTGACGGTTTCCCACAGTTCGGTGGTGAGGGTGCCCCGCACGGCACGCGCGTTTTCTCGCGCAGCCGCCAGGCAGCAGGCAATGCTCGACGGGTTGTCGCGGTCACGCACAACGAAGTCGAGGACATTGGCTCGCGTGGCGCGTGCATGTTTACGATTGAACGCTGGCTCCAGCTCGGAGATGCGCAAGGTGGCGCGCCAGCCCCCCTCGTCGTCGAGGTTGCTGGCGTGCAGGCGTGCGGTGTCGGCGTCTTCTTCGTCATCGAAGGCGTGCTGCGGCAGCAGCAGGTTCTGCAGGTTGACGTCGAGCAGGCGAGCGGTATTCTCAGCCCGCTCCATGTAGCGAGCCATCCAGAACAGGTGATCGGCGGTGCGGCTAAGCATGATCTCTTCTCGCTATGGTATTTGTCGTATCCGCCTGACGCGGGTTATTTCTCGAGCACCCAGGTGTCTTTCGTCCCTCCGCCCTGCGAGGAGTTGACGACGAGCGATCCTTCGGTCAACGCGACACGGGTGAGGCCGCCCGCCACCATGTTGACGCCCTTGCCGGACGAGAGCACGAACGGGCGCAGGTCGATGTGTCTCGGCGCAATCCCCGCTTCGACGAAGGTCGGGCACGCGGACAGGGCGAGCGTGGGTTGAGCGATGTAGCCGTCGGGTTTGGCGATGAGTCGCTGGCGGAAGGCTTCGATCTCGGCCCGGGTAGACGCCGGGCCAACGAGCATGCCGTAGCCACCCGCACCATGGACTTCTTTGACGACGAGTTCGGCGAGGTTATCGAGGGTGTAAGCCAGGTCGTCCGGACGACGGCACTGGTAGGTCGGCACGTTGTTCAGGATCGGCTTCTCACCAAGATAGAACTCGATCATGTCGGGCACGAACGGGTAGATGGATTTATCGTCGGCGACGCCCGTGCCGATGGCATTGGCCAGGGTAACGCGGCCCGCCCGGTAGACGCTCAGCAATCCCGGCACCCCCAGGGTGGAGTCGGCACGGAATGCCAGCGGGTCAAGGAAGTCGTCGTCGATTCTGCGATAGATGACGTCGACACGCTTGGGGCCATTGGTGGTTCGCATGAAAACAAGGTTGTCTTCTACGAACAGGTCCTGCCCTTCGACCAGCTCGATCCCCATCTGCTGCGCCAGAAACGCGTGCTCGAAGTATGCCGAGTTGAAGATGCCCGGGGTCATGACGACGACCGTCGGGTCGTCGACCCCTATCGGCGCTACGGCACGCAAGCTGTCCAGCAAGAGGTCCGGGTAGTGTTCTACCGGCGCGATTCGGTTTCTCGCGAACAACTCCGGGAACAACCGCATCATCATCTTGCGGTTCTCCAGCATGTACGACACGCCGGACGGCACCCTCAGGTTGTCCTCCAGCACGTAGAACACGCCGTCATCCCCCGTGCCCGCACGCACGACGTCGACACCCGCAATGTGCGCGTAGATGTCACCCGGGACATCCACCCCCTGCATCTCCGGACGATACTGGGCATTCTTCAATACCTGATCGGCCGGGATGACACCCGCATGCAAGATGTTCTGGTCGTGGTAAACGTCGTGGACGAAGCGGTTTAACGCCTCGACCCGCTGACGTAACCCCGCCTGCAAGGTCTGCCACTCATGCGCAGGAATGATTCTTGGAATCAGATCGAATGGGATCAGACGCTCAGTGCCCGCCTCGTTGCCATACACAGCAAACGTAATCCCCACCCGCCGGAACGCGAGATCTGCCTCGGCCCGCTTATGGTGCAAGACGTCGTCCGGCTGACACTTCAACCAATCGTCAAACCGACGGTAATGCGCCCGCGTCGTACCCGTGACGCTCGCCATCTCGTTATAGCTCTCGACCATACGCTTCTCCGCAGATTGCTGTGTCGAGATCGAGCAATATCCATGCCCGAGCTGTTTTTGTACTCTTGCCGCACGTTTTCGGTGCACATCGCCTCCGCCCGCACCACGTCGGTGATTTGCAGTATAGGAGTTGGCGCTGTTTCGGTTTTTATGTTTTTCACACCGTTTTTTCTTTGCTTCGCTCTTTTCCTCTTCTTACCTTTTTACCTTCTTACCCTCCTCCCCTTCACCCCCCCTCTTAACACCCCCCTCCAGACGGACCGGAGCCCCTTTCCGCCTCTCAGACATAAACCCAACTCGATTCAGAAAGGGACTCCGATCCGTCTCCCTCCACCTTTGCCGTCCCTCCCGCCTTAACACCGCTCCCTTCGTTTTCTTCTCTCCCCACAAACGCAAAACGCCGGGCTGTCCCGGCGTCTTCGCTGTCCTGCTGTGTTGCTGTCCTGCTGTCCTGCTTCCTTCGTTCGTTCTTATGCCGCCTTTTGCGTCGCCTGCGCCGCATCCAACGCCGCCTGCGTCAACACATACACGCCCGGCAAATCCTGCTCGTCACAGTTGTGTCCCTCACCCCCCCGGTCCACCACCACGAAGTCACTCACCTCATGTAACGCCAGCAACGGGTGATGCCACACCCCCCTCGCGTAGTTCACACCCTGCCACCCATCCGACACGAAAGCCCGCATCCGGCTCACGTCCAACTCACCCGCCGGGGCGACCACCACCAGGTACGGCGTCGTCTTCAACGGGATGAACGCCTGACTGCCCAACGGGTGACGCTCCAACATCTTCACCTCATACGGCAACTGCCTCGGCTGCCCCCGGAACACGTTCACCAACGCTCTGCCGCCCTCCGGGCCCAGATCGACCGTCGCCAGATCGTGAAATCGCTCCGTCGTCCCACCATTGATCGCGAAATGCTTCGCCCCCGACAACTCGATCACGTCGCCAAACGGCGCAAACGCCTCGCGCGTCAATCGCTCAATCTTCAACGCCAGACCCGCCATGTCACGCTCCTTTTCTTCTTGCTCATTGCGCCCCCCCGCGCCCCTTGATCCTCCGGGACGCGAGAGGTCTTTGTTCTCACGCGCGATGCTTACGCCCGCTTGTCGCTCAGGCGGCCCCACAGACGCAGGCGCGACACGCCCCCATCCGGGATGATGTTGAAGCGGATGTGCGTGATCGCCCCCAACTTCTGTACCTGCTCTTCAAAGAAGAACTGCTTGTCCATCGCCAACTTCTGCTCAGGCAACAACACCGGCCAGAACATCGACTGCGTAATCAATGACTGTTCGGTGCCACCCGTCACATACGCCGCCTGAATCGAGCAGCGATCCGGGAAGTTGCCCTTGAAGTGCGCCGTGTCGACTTCGATCTTGCCAATCTCCCCCGGCTGCGCCAACGCAATGATCGCCCAGTCGTTGCCCG
>NZ_JAELTP010001120.1 GCF_016428915.1 Pandoraea sp. ASV26 | reverse complement strand
CCCCCCCCCCCCCCCCCCCCCCCCCCCCCCCCCCCCCCCCCCCCCCCCCCCTCTTTTCAAGCAGAAGACGGCATACGCGATACACAATATCGTCTCGTGGGCTCGGAGATGTGTATAAGAGACAGCCTTAACACCGCTCCCTTCGTTTTCTTCTCTCCCCCCACCAACGCAAAACGCCGGGCTGTCCCGGCGCTTTCGCTGTGTTGCTGTCCTGCTTCCTTCGTTCGTTCTTATGCCGCCTTTTGCGTCGC
>NZ_JAELTP010000140.1 GCF_016428915.1 Pandoraea sp. ASV26 | reverse complement strand
GTGAAGCATCGCAACCTCCTTGAATGGGAGCCACCCGTGGGCGGCATGTCGCGCGCCTCACGGACTCGCTACAGCGCAAGCCCATGCGGCGCGCCGCAGCACACCGCCTAATCGACGATCTTCTTGGCGATGGTCAGTCCAAGCAGCAGGAAGATCACGAACAGCACCAGGAACAGCACAAACAGAATCTTCGCGATCCCGGCAGCACCGGCAGCGATCCCGGTGAAGCCCAACAAGCCGGCCACGATCGAGATGACTGCAAATAACAAAGCCCACTTCAACATAGCGCTCTCCTTGGTTATTGCGGCATTTTCCGGAGACATCCCTCGCCCCCGAAAAGCGTGACATCGTGTTACCCACTGCGACGCAAACTCTCGGACGCTGAGTCTATGGTAGGGAAATCGAGTCGGCAGGACTGCCCGGACGGCGCTGGTTTTTGCGTAGGAATTCGCTGACAATTTCAGAAATGACGCAAATTTCGACTTATGATCGAAGCGCGTCTCACCCACGGTATTACCTGCAAAATCACCCCGAAACCACCCAACAAAGCCCCTCATGCTCCGATTGTTGACGTCCTGGCTACGCCGCCGAAGCTGGATCATCGCCATGATTGCCGCGATCATCATCACGGTCGGAAGCCTGATTGGCCTGGAGTCGGCGCACCGCCGTCTCGCCTCGACCTACGAGGCGGCTTTGCAGGCTATGACCGCAGCCAACGAGCTCAACGAGATCATGGCGCGCACCTCGACCGTGGTCTCGAGTCAACGCGGCTACCTGCTCACGAACAATGCGATCTATCTCGATCCGTATCTGTCGGCCGTGCGTCGAATTCGCGATCTCTCGGCACTCGTCATCCAGCATTACGAAGATGTCGGCGACACGCAGGCAACGAGGGATTTTGCCAACGTGATGACGCTGTTCTCGCAACGCATCGCCGCCATGGAGACGGCGCGCGCGGCGCTCAGGCAGGGCGAAATGAACATCGAAGAGGCGCTCTCGCCGGCCAACCTCGGCTTGGGCACGATGGAGCCCGTGCAGAACGGCATCATCGATCTGTACAACCGCGAGCTGGCACGCGCGCGCACCGCGCAGGACGACGGTCGCTTCGATCAGGCAATCTCGGCGGTGAGTGCCGGCGCCCTGTCCGTGCTCACCATCCTGCTGTTCATCCTGCTGTTTCGCACGCTCGGCAGGCAGATGCGACAGGAGCAGCAGGCACGCGACCAGTTGCGCGAACAGCAAACGCATCTGGACCGGCTCGTGCGCGAACGAACCGAACAACTCGACGAGTTGGCCACCCACTTGCAGAACGTCAGCGAGGACGAGAAGACGCGTCTGTCGCGCGAGTTGCACGACGAACTCGGCGCGATTCTCACCGCCTGCAAGATGGACGTGACCTGGGCGCACCACAAGCTGCGCAATACCGATCCGGTGATTGCCGAGAAGCTGGCGCGCGCGCAACGCAACCTCGACTCGGGCATTCAGACGAAGCGCCGCATCATCGAAAATCTGCGCCCGACCGTGCTCATCAACTTCGGTCTTGTCACCGCTTTGCGTTCGCTGGCCGAGGAAACCGCCGATCAGCAGCACTGGCAACTCGACCTCGACCTGCCGGAAGAAGACTTCGCATTGCCTGAGTCAACGGCCATCGTGCTTTTTCGCGTGGCGCAGGAAGCGCTCACGAACGCGGGCAAATATGCACGCGCCACGGCGGTGCGCATCTCGCTGGCTTACGACGATCAGCGTGTGCGCCTGGAGGTCATCGACAACGGCATCGGCCTCACACGCGATCAATTCAACAAGCCCAAGACCCATGGCCTGTTCGGCATGCGCCAGCGCGTCTCGGCCAAGGGCGGACGCATCGACATCCATTCACTGCCGCAGCGCATGGGCACCGAGATTCAGGTCGTGCTGCCGCTGTGCAATCCGGCGGATGCACCCAACATTGCGACGGAAGTCACCGAGAGTACCGCCCCGCAGGCGAGCACCAGCACAACGCCCGGCCTCGACGCCGGCCAATCTCCTGCATCTCCTGCATCTCCTGCATCTCCTGCATCTCCTGCATCTTCAGAATCGCCCGACACGCCCCAAACGCCCGAGCATCCTCGCCCGCCCGTCGGAATGCACTGACAGCGCAACCCGACTCCGCCTACACCGCGACGATGACGCGGCTGACAGCGCGAACGCTTCGCACTCCCTACCATGGAATCACTTGCCGCCCCAACGGCGTGGCAACGACGCGCGAAGCCGTGCGTCCTGTAATACGGAAACATCTGAACCGAACGTGAACCCAACACTAAGGAGTTGCTATGAACTCGGATCTGATCAAGGGCAAATGGAACCAGCTCAAGGGCGAAGCAAAGAAGCAGTGGGGCAACCTGACCGACGACGACCTGCTCAAGGTCGAAGGTAATCGCGACAAATTCGTGGGCGTGATTCAGGAACGCTATGGCAAGGCCAAGGCCGACGCCGAGCGCGAAGTCGACACCTGGAACAAGAACCACAAGCTCTGGTAATCGAGCGACGTCATGCCCGCCGGGAGGCGGGCGCCCCCCTCTTCCTCGCGCTTTTCCGGCGCCTCGGACGACATCATCTCTAAACGGAGAAATCAAAATGAAACGATTGATCGCCATTGCCATGCTCTGCGGCTTCGCGCTGGGTCTTGCCGGTTGCAACACCATTCAAGGCGCGGGCAAGGACGTCGAAAAGGGGGGCGAGGCCATTCAAGGCGCCGCTGAGCGCAACAAGTAACGCGGCGTACCGCCAGAACACTGCCCCCTGATACGCGATGCATCGGCATCGCGCCTCATGCGCATACCAATGCCAGCCCAAAGGAGAACGTTGAGATGTCACATCGAATCGCCATGAACTTCCTGACTTGCGCCTGCCTTGCGGCGGGCGCCGCGGGCATGATGGGAGCCACGGCAGCCAACGCGGCCGACGCCGCCGCCAAAGACCGTTACGAAGCCGCGCAAAAATCCGCCGAGGCGGACTACAAGGCATCGGTGGCACGCTGCGAAGATCTCAAGGACAACGCGAAGAAGGTCTGCGTAGAGAACGCAAAGGGCAATGAGAAGGTTGCCAAGGCCAACGCGCAAGCCGACTACAAGCAAACGCCCAAGGCCCGCTACGACGCTGCGATTGCCAAGGCCGACGCCGACTACAGCGTGGCCAAGCTGCGTTGCGACGACAAGAAAGGCAATGAGAAGGATGTCTGCATGAAAGACGCCGACGCCGCCAAGACCCGCGCCTATGGCGACGCCAAGGTCATGCGTACGAGCCGTGAAGCGTCGAAAGACACGATGGTCGCGCGTCAGGACGCCAATGCCGACGCGAACAAGGCCGACTACAAGGCCGCGCTCGAGCGTTGCGACAGCCTGACGGGCAACAGCCGCGACGCTTGCGTTGCAGACGCCAAGACGCGTTTCAATCAATAAATAAGCACGGCGATTGCCCAAAAATAAGACCAGCGGCAAGGCCGATCCGCTTTGGCAGGGAGGAGACGGTGTCTTGAGGATATGACAGACGCCGGCAGCAGGCGGATGTCGCGAACGCGGCGTCCGCCGCTGTTTTCGTGCCACACGCCGCCTGCTCCCATGTAAATGAATGTAACAAGTGTCGCTCCGGATGGCACGCCTGCGCGCGTACGCTAGCCCTTTGCACGTCAACCGAAACCAGCGCAAATCGTTGATTCTGAATAGAATAGGGCACTGATCTACACGTTTGACGGCCGCTTTTCTACGCCCGAACGTTCCCTATGGCGTGTCAATGCGCATACTTTGCAACAATTGCGCCGCGCCCGTGTTTCGGAACTTCAGTAAAGTTAAGTCAACGAATCTGACGAACCAGGGTGCCGGCAGGCACCGGGCGCGTCGAACGGCATGGTGCCGTCCGAGCGCTGTCTTCAGTACGCTGCCAAGTCCGCAGGAGAAATGTCATGAAAACCAAGTTTGCCGCCCTTGCCCTCGCCGGTATCGCGCTCGCCGCGGGGGCGATCGGGACGGCGCAGGCTCACGTCTCAGTCGGTATCGGTATTGGCGTGCCGCTGGTCGTCCCCGGCCCGGTGTACGGCCCGGCCCCGGTGTATGTTGCGCCGCCTCCGCCGGTCTACGTTGCGCCGCCGCCCGTCTACGTCGCCCCTGCGCCGGTGTACTACGGCCCGCCGCCGGGCTATTACGGACGTCCGTACTATGGTCACGGATACGCCCACGGTTACTGGCGCCACGGCCGCTGGTATCGCTATTGATCGACGGCCGGCACGACCGGCCTCAGGAAGCACAAAGCGCCACCGGCTGCGAAGTCGGTGGCGCTTTGCTTTTCAGGCGACGAATCGTAAACCGCGCTGAGCGGGCAACTTAGCGGGTGACTTAGCGGGTGACTTAGCGGGCAACCCGGTAAGCAATCCGGAAACCGCCCCAGTGACGACCGTTCACATAGATCGGCGCCGAGGCGTCTTTCATCACCATGAACTCCCCGCCGCCCATGTCGCGCCGGTACGTCTGAAGCAGCAACGGCTTGGTGTTGCGCCCTGCCGCTGCGCCCGTGCGGTCATTGAACAGACGCCGGTTGCGGCAGTGCGCGGCGTTCCACACCGGATCGTTGGTCGGTGTCTGCGAGAACTTGCGGTTATGCGTCGGCAGATAGCCGTTCTCGTCGACCGCAGCACAGAAGGCGATGCGATCATTGAGTGCGAGCAGCGGTTCCTGAATGGCGGGCAGCGTCTCGTCGGTAAAGCGCGTGAAGCGCGCCATCAACTGCTGCGGGTTCGATCCCGGAATCGGCTCGTAGTGGCGATCGAACAGCTCCTGCTCGCTGATCTTGCCCTTGGCCAGCGCCGCCTCGAAGCTCTCCCCCACCTGCTTGGCCGCCCGGCGCACGGCGCGAATGAAGGGCGTGTCTTCCGTCTCGACGTCGGCCTCGGCGATGAGGCCGATCAAATGCTCCGAGACGGCCAGTAGCCCATTGATGCGCTCGCGCGCACTTTCGACGTGTTCGGCCGAATGCGAGACGCCGTCCGCCATTTCATCGACGTGTGCGGCGAGTGTCGCGCACTCGTTTTCGATGGCTTCACTGACCTCGGCAATCTGCCCGGCCTGACGATCGAACGTGTCGAGTGCGGTGCCGGCGGTCTCGATCACACTCGCAATGGCGCGTGTGCCTTCGCGTGCCTCGTTGGCGCGCGCGACGTTCGCGTTGCTCTCGCGCATCAGACGCTCGGTGCGCTCGCCCAGCGCGGCGAGCGTGTGCTCGATCTGCTGCGTCGCCTCCGCCGTCTTGCTGGCGAGCGACTTCACCTCGGTGGCCACCACGGCGAAGCTGCGTCCGGCCAGGCCCGCGCGTGCGGCTTCGATCGCCGCGTTGAGCGCCAGCAGATTCGTTTGACGGGCAATGACCGAAATGCCTTCGGCGACTTTCCCGACATGATCGAGCGCGTCGCGCAGCCCGGCGATTTCGCCGGCCATGCCGGATACGCCTTCCACCAGACTGTGGATAGAGGCAAGCGACGCGTCTGCGGTACTGCGCGACGCGGAAATTTCGGCGCTCGCACGATCCGCCACATCACGCGCCTCACGCGCGGCGCTGGCGATGCGCTGATTGCCTTCACTGGTGTCGGTGGCCGTGCGGCGAAGCGCCTGAAACACTTCGGCCTGGCGCTTGATTCGAACCGCGATCTCGTCGACGTTACCGGCGATATCGCACAATTCAATGCCGAGGGTGCCGGCATTGGCGGCCACCTCGTTCATGATAGTGACGCTCTGCGCTGCTCCCCTTGAGCGCGTGAATAGCCCCATCGTCAGTCTCCTCGCATTTCTGATCTGCTTGTTATGACGAGGGCGCGACATCCGCCGGAACTGCCAACAACGCCGGGAAGACGTTCGCGCCGCACGCTGATGTGTCGAAAAGTATAACGGGAGAAAAAACGGCTGACTTGAGGGTTTCTTCACTTGCCGCAACCCCTTCGGCCCCGCCCGTCATCGCGACTTCACGACCTTATGGGGACACCCTCTCACGCACGGCTTACGGGGGACTTACTGCCCCCGGCTGGCAGACGCCGACGCGCCAATGGCAGCGCGCAGCGCGTCACCTACGGCGATGGCCAGCCCGCTCGCGTCGCGGCGGTGCAGCAATGCGATTTCGCTGTCGGCGTTCGCGTCTTCGAGCGCTACGCGGTGCACCTCCGGCCCGGCCAGCGCCGCGAGGCTTTGCGGCACGATCGCCACACCGAATCCCGCCGCCACCAGATTGACGAGCGTCGCCTTGCGCGACGTAGCGACGGCCGCCTTCGGAAAGAAGCCATGCTGTTGGCACAACTGCGCAACGCGATAGCTCAGGCCGCCGCGCTCACGGTGCGGCAACGAGACAAACGGCTCGGCGGCCAGCGCCGCCACACTCACCGACGCCTGCCCGGCCAGCGCATGGCCCTGCGGCACGAGCAGCAGCAGCCGCTCCAGCGCAATCGTTTCACAAACGAGTGAAGGGGCCGGACGCAGCACCGGCAGCCGCACCAGTCCCAAATCGATTCGGCCAGCCTCGATTTCGTCCTGCTGCTGTTCGGAGGACAGTGTCGAGACATCGACGCTCACCCCGGGATTGGCCTGAAGATGCGCGTACAACGCGGCGGGCAAGGCGCCGGCGAACGGCACCGAACTGGAGTGCGCGAGCCGCACGGTGCCCTGCTCGCCACGCGCCACACTGCGCGTGAGCGCCACCGAGCCTTCGAGTTCGGTGAGCACGCGTCGCGCCTCGTTCACGAACGTGCGGCCGGCGGGCGTGAGCGTCACCCCTTTGGACGAGCGCTCGAGCAACACCGCCTGCAATTCGCGCTCGAGTTCCGAGATCTGGCGGCTCAGCGCCGACTGCGCGACGAACAAACGTTCGGCCGCCGCACTGAAACCACCGGCGTCGACCACTTCCAGGAAATACCGCAACTGCCGCAGCGACACCATGACCATGCCGTTTCGAGATCGAATGTCGCCACATTCTATATTGGCGCGGCCCCGGCACGCGGCCCTATGCTGACGGAAAACCTGCGCACCGCCTGTGCGCTGCGCCAGCGCTCTGATGCGCCTGGCCCGTTTCACTTTCGCCTCACTCTCCTCACGCTCCGCCTGCCGCCATGCTCTCAACGCTGTCTCTGCCCTTGCTCGACACGCTTGTCGCCGCCCTGCCTGCCCCGGGCCAATGGTTGCTGATGAGCGCTGCGCTCGTCGTCGCCTATGTCATCTTCGGCATTGCGGGCTTCGGCACGGCCCTCGTTGCGAGTCCCGTGCTCGCCTACGCCATTCCCGTCGCCCAGATCGTGCCGATGCTGGCGCTGCTCGACTTCGGCGCGGCCTCGGGCAATGTCGTGCGCAACGCCCGCGCCGCCGATCTCGGCGAGCTGCGTCGTCTGGTGCCGGCCATCGTCGTCGGCAGTCTCGCGGGCGCCTTGCTCTTGCTGAGGTTGCAACCCGACGTCCTGTTGCGCGCACTCGCCTGGTTCATCTGCGGCTATGCCGTGTTTTCGCTGATCGGGCCGCGTGCAAAATCACGTCTGTCACAGGCGTGGGCGATTCCGTTAGGGGCCTTGGGCGGCATGTTCGGGGCGATGTTCGGCAGCGGCGGTTTCATCTTCGCGATCTACCTGACGAGTCGCCTAGAGCGCGTGGAAGCCATGCGGGTGACGCAGGCGACGCTCATCGGTTTCAGCACCCTGGCGCGCACCATGCTGTTCCTGTTCGCCGGGGTCTACGCCAACCTGTCGATGCTCGTGACGGCGGCGTCGCTGGTGCCGGCGATGGTCGTCGGCATGTGGCTGGGCAAGCACATCACCCTGCGACTCTCACGGCAGCAGTTTGTGAAGGTGGTGAATCTCGTGGTGCTGGCAGCGGGCATCGCGCTGCTGCTGCGCAGCCGGTAACGCCGACACACGACACGCCGGGTGTCCGAAGCGCCCGGGTAGCAGGTATGCTGACGGCCTAGTCACCCCACTCATGGCTGCCACCTCATGTCCCTGCCCGCCCTGCTCGTCTTCGGCGAAGCCCTCACCGATCTGATTCGCCAACCCGGCGGCGATGGCCGACAGTGGGTGAGTCGCGCGGGCGGTGCGTGCTGGAACGTCGCGCGCGTGAGTGCGGCGATGGGGGTCGCAACGGGCTACGGCGGCGCGATCAGTACGCATGCGCCGTTCGGCACCGAACTGCTTGCGCTCTCCCGCCAAGCCGGTCTCGACGAGCGCTATTGGCAGCCGGTCGATGCCCCGCCGCTCGTAGCGGTCGTGCATCGCCACGATCCCCCCGCGTACTTCTTTCTCGGTGAGGGGGCCGCCGATCTCGCCTTCGATCCCGACGCGTTGCCGTCCGGCTGGCAAGCGGCCGCTCGCGTCGCCCATTTCGGCTGCATCAGCCTCGTGCGGGAACCGTTGGCGGGCACTCTGCTGTCGTTGGCGGCGCAGTTGCATGCGCGGGGCGTCGCCATCAGCTTCGATCCGAATCTGCGCAATCTGATGGGCCCCGCTTACCTCGCCACCTTCACACAGATGGCGAAGCTCGCGACCTGGCTGAAGCTCTCGGTGGAAGACCTGCGCGGACTCTATCCCGGACGTCGCGACGACGATGCGCTCGCAGAAGTGCGCCGTATCGCGCCGCGAGCGTCGGTCCTGCTCACAGACGGTGAGCACGGCATGCGACTGCTGCTGCCCGACGGCACGGCGCTCGTCCAGCCGGCCTACCGCGTCGACGTGGCAGACACGGTCGGCGCGGGCGATGCGGCCATCGGCGGCTGGCTTGCCAGCCTGTCGCGCGAGCCGGCAGCGCCGCTTGCCGCTCACCTGCGACGCGCGGCTGCCGCCGCAGCCCTCGCGTGCACCCGCACGGGCGCCCACGCGCCGCACTGGCAGGCGGTCGAGGCCCTTATCGCCTCGCAACCTTCGCGTTGAAACGCCGAGTCAACCATCCGAATAATGGCTATGATGAGAGACAATCATCACCCTAGCCGATGAATTCGACATGACGCCGGACCAATTGCTGACCTTCGCGACGGTCGCCGAACTGGGCAACATCAGCCACGCGGCCCAGGCGCTGCACCTCTCGCAGCCGGCCGTCTCGGGACAATTGCGCTTGTTGCAGGAGTCGTTTGGCGAGCCGCTGTACCGGCGAGACGGACGTGGCATCCGGTTGACGGCCGTTGGCGAGCAAGTCGCTGTGTACGCCAACAAGCTGCGGCAGGACTATCGCCAGGCGCTCGCGCTGCGCGACAGCCTGCGCGGGTTGGAAACCGGTGCGTTGCGCATCGGTGCGAGCACGACACC
>NZ_JAELTP010001119.1 GCF_016428915.1 Pandoraea sp. ASV26 | reverse complement strand
CCCCCCCCCCCCCCCCCCCCCCCCCCCCCCCCCCCCCCCCCCCCCCCCCCCCCTTTTCAAGCAGAAGACGGCATACGCGATACACAATATCGTCTCGTGGGCTCGGAGATGTGTATAAGAGACAGGTTCGGGCAAGAGCACGCTCCTGAATACGATCACCGGCTTCGAGAGCCTCGACGCGGGCAGCATCTTGCTTGACGCGTATCGCATCGACACATTACGGGCAGATCGAATCGTGGCGCAGGGTGTGG
>NZ_JAELTP010000013.1 GCF_016428915.1 Pandoraea sp. ASV26 | reverse complement strand
GTGGCCTGCGCGGCAAACTTCTCGGCGCTGAACGTGCCGTCGTCGTTGCGGCAGCCGAAGTAGCCCGAAGCCACTTCCCAGATCAGGTCGCCGCCCTGCTCGCGGTGATGCGGCGAGATCGAGCCCTCGCCGGTGTCGTGAATGAAGTTACCGAGCTTCGCGCCGCGATTGAGTGCGCGAATCGCGTTGGCCGACAGCGCGCCGAAACTCATCGCCGAGATATTGAAGATCGACGCCGAGTACGGCTGCGCGCGATCTGCGCCGATGGTGATGCGAAAGTCGTGATCCTTGAGCACGGTCGGCGCGAGCGAATGGGCGATCCATTCGTAGCCGGTCGCCTTGACGTCGATCTCGGTGCCGAACGGCCGGCTGTCGACATCCCCCTTGGCGCGCTGGTAGACGATGCTGCGCTGGGCACGCGAGAACGGCGTCTCGGACGTGTCGTCTTCCACGAAGTACTGGCGAATCTCCGGGCGGATGAATTCAAACAGGAACCGGAAGTGTCCCCACAGCGGGTAGTTGCGCAACACGGCGTGGCGCTGTTGCAGGACGTCCCAGACCCCGAGGACGACCAGCGCCGCAAACGGCAGCGGCCAGAGCGGATGCCAGCCGTCGAAGAGCACCAGAGCGAGCGTTGCTACGAGCAACGCCACGACGAGCCAGAGAGCCAGAAATCGGCGCGAAAACATGAAACCTCCTTGCTGTTGGGGGACACTCGCCGGTCACGCTGCCGGGTGTGTCCCCGGCGAGCGCCGGCGGCTTCAATGCGTATTGAGGATGGTGTGTTTGGACAGTGCCGCGGCCCGTGTATCAGCGTGGCCCGGTGCTGCCGCTGCTGTCGGTGCCGCCTGTGATGCCGGTGTCGTAGCCGCGATGATGCCGCCGCCCAGACAGACCTCGCCGTCATACAGCACGGCCGACTGGCCCGGCGTGACGGCCCACTGCGACTCGGAGAACGACAGCGTGAGCGCACCTGCCTCGGCGCGCACCACTTCGCAGGCCGCGTCGGCCTGACGATAACGCGTCTTCGCGCCGCAGCGTGTGCCCTCGGCGGGCGCCTCGCCCGCGACCCACGACAGGTCCTCGGCGTCGAGCGTGCCCGATAGCAGCCACGGATGGTCGTGTCCCTGAACCACGTACAGCGTGTTGCTCGCCATGTCCTTGCGCGCGACGAACCACGGCTCGCCGGAGCCGTCGCGGCTACCGCCCAGGCCGATGCCCTTGCGCTGGCCCAGCGTGTAGAACGCCAGGCCCACGTGCTCGCCCACGATCGCGCCATCCGGCGTCTTCATCGGTCCCGGCTGGGTCGGCAGATAACGGTTGAGGAAGTCGCGAAACGGACGCTCGCCGATGAAGCAAATCCCCGTCGAGTCCTTCTTCTTCGCGTTCGGCAGGCCGATCTGCGCGGCGATCTCGCGCACCTTCGTCTTCGGCATTTCGCCGAGCGGGAACATCGTGCGCGAGAGTTGCTGCTGGTTCAGGCGATGCAGGAAGTAGCTCTGATCCTTGGTGTGATCGAACGCCTTGAGCAACTCGAAGCGCCCTTCGCGCTCGCGCACGCGCGCGTAATGGCCGGTTGCGATGGTTTCACCGCCGAGCGCCACCGCGTGGTCGAGAAAGGCTTTGAACTTGATCTCGGCGTTGCACAGCACGTCGGGATTGGGGGTGCGCCCGGCCGAATACTCGCGCAGGAACTCCGCGAACACACGGTCCTTGTATTCGGCGGCGAAGTTCACGGCTTCAACGTCGATGCCGATCAGATCGGCGACCGACACCACGTCGATCCAGTCCTGCCGGGTCGAACAGTATTCGCTGTCGTCATCGTCTTCCCAGTTCTTCATGAACAGACCGACGACGTCGTAGCCCTGTTGTTTGAGCAGCCATGCCGTGACCGACGAATCCACGCCGCCCGACATGCCCACCACTACGCGTTTTTGACTCATGTATTGCCTTGCCCGCCGGCGAGGGCCGGATGGGTCTGAAGTATCGCGAGGTCGTAACGTACCCCCCGCAGGTAATCGTCCATGCACTGCTCGAGAATGGGGGAGCGGTGCCGCGCGCGCTGGGCGCGCACGTCGTCCGGCGTGAGCCAGAGTGTGCCGACGATGCCTTCGTCGAGCGTGCGCGACGCATCGAACGCCCCCAGCGTGCCGGTGAAGGCGAAACGCAGGTAGGCGATGTCGTCCGGGCCGGGGGCGAGATAGATGCCCAGCAGATGCTGCGGCTCGAACGGATGCGCCGTCTCTTCGAGCACCTCACGGCGCACCGCGTCGAGGATCGACTCGCCCGGTTCCAGATGACCGGCCGGTTGATTGATCAGCAGGCCCGCACGCTTTTGCTCCTCGACAAACAGAAAACGGCCGTCTCGTTCGACGACCGCTGCAACCGTCACGTTGGGCTTCCAGCGTGCATTCATGGCACATCCTAGTGAAACGCGGGACGCAGGGCCCGGCGCACATGGGCGCACCAGGACGTTACCCCGATAAAACCGCCATTTTACCGTCTGACGGTGTTTGGCGCAGAAGAAGAGCCCCCCGGGCAACCGACCGGTCGGTCGGCTTACGCGGCTATCGTGCATTCACATTCGCATATCTGTATGTCGTTTAGTGCAATAGGCGGGTTTGTAATCTTCGGGTAAGCTTCGACGAGCACCAGCAATGTGCAACACGTAGCAGGCAGTAGCAGTACCGCATCACCGGTTTTTGCAGTAGTTCGTATGCAGTGGTTTGTGCAGGACTAATGTCATCAGCGGCGAAACAGGTCATGCGTCTGCCCGGCAGCGCATCGGTTGCGGCTCCTTGGCCCACGGTTCATGGCCTCTGATGAGATCAGTTCACAAACCCAAGGAGAGACGCAATGAGAATCGGCATCCCCGCCGAGACGTTTGCCGGTGAATCCCGTGTCGCGGCCACGCCCGAGACGGTGAAAAAGCTGGTCGCGTCGGGACATCAGGTCGTGATCGGGCGCGGCGCAGGAGACGCCGCCAGCGTTCCCGACACCGCCTTCGAAGCCGCTGGCGCGACGCTTGGCAACGCCACCGACGCGCTGGGCGCAGAACTCGTGCTCAAGGTGCGCGCCCCCTCGCCGGACGAACTGGCGCAAATCCCCCGCGGCAGCGTGGTCGTCGGCATGCTCAACCCGTTCGACGCCGAGAACAACGCGCGCATGGCCGCCGCCGGCATCACCGCGTTTGCGCTCGAAGCCGCGCCGCGCACCACGCGCGCGCAAAGCATGGACGTGCTGTCCTCGCAGGCCAACATCGCCGGCTACAAGGCCGTGATGCTCGCCGCCAATCTCTACCAACGCTTCATGCCGATGCTCATGACGGCCGCCGGCACGGTCAAGGCCGCGCGTCTGGTCGTGCTGGGCGCGGGCGTGGCAGGCTTGCAGGCGATTGCCACGGCCAAGCGTCTCGGGGCGGTGATCGAAGCGTCGGACGTGCGTCCGGCCGTGCGCGAGCAGATCGAATCGCTCGGCGCCAAGTTCATCGACGTTCCCTTCGAAACCGACGAAGAGCGCGAGATCGCCAAGGGCGTGGGCGGCTATGCGCGTCCGATGCCCGCCGCCTGGCTCGCGCGTCAGGCGCAACTGGTGCACACGCGTCTCACGCAGGCGGACATCGTCATCTCCACCGCGCTGATTCCGGGCCGCGCCGCGCCGACGCTCATCGCCGAAGACACCGTCAAGGCGATGAAGCCCGGCTCGGTCATCATCGATCTGGCGGCCGGACGCGGTGCGAACGGCGGCGGCAACTGCCCGCTGTCGGTGGCCGACGAGGTCGTCAAGGTCCATGGCGTGACGATTGCCGGCTACACCAACCTCGCGGGCATGGTCGCGGCAGACGCCTCCGCGCTTTACGCACGCAACGTGCTCGACTTCCTCAAGCTGGTGATCGACAAGGAAGGCAAGCTCGTCATCGATACCAACGACGACATCGTCGCCGCGTGCCTGATGTGCCGCGACGGCCAGGTTCTGCGTGCGGCATAAGGGGGAGTCACGACCATGGAAATGATCAATCACACGGTGATCAATCTGATCATCTTCGTGCTGGCGGTGTACGTCGGCTATCACGTGGTGTGGAACGTCACGCCCGCGCTGCACACGCCGCTCATGGCGGTAACGAACGCCATCTCGGCGATCGTGATCGTGGGCGCGATGCTCGCGGCGGGTCTCACCGAAGGCAACCTCGGCAAGACGATGGGGGTGATCGCTGTCGCGCTCGCGGCGGTGAATGTGTTCGGGGGCTTCCTCGTCACACAGCGCATGCTCGAAATGTTCAAGAAGAAAGACAAGCCGGCAAAGGCGGAAGGGGACAAGCAATGAGCATGAATCTCGTCACGCTGCTGTATCTGGTTGCGTCAGTCTGTTTCATTCAGGCGCTCAAGGGCTTGTCGAACCCGAAAATGGCGCGGCGCGGCAACGCCTTCGGCATGATCGGGATGGCCATTGCGGCATTCACCACGCTTGCGCTGATTTACGAGCTGCGCCGTCTGATGGGGGGCGGTTACTCGGGCCTCGGCCTGATCCTCGCGGGGCTCGTGATCGGTGGTGGCATCGGTGCGTACGTCGCACGCAAGGTCGAGATGACGAAGATGCCCGAACTGGTCGCGGCTATGCACTCGCTGATCGGTCTGGCCGCCGTGTGCATCGCGGTGGCGGCGGTCGCCGAACCGGCCGCGTTCGGCATCGTGCCTGCCGGGGAAACGGTGCTGCCGCCGGGCAACCGCATCGAATTGTTCATCGGCACGTTCGTCGGCGCGATCACGTTCTCGGGCTCCGTCATCGCCTTCGGCAAACTCTCGGGCAAGTACAAGTTCCGCTTGTTCCAGGGCGCGCCGGTCCAGTTCACGGGACAACACACGATCAACCTGCTGCTCGCCATCGCGATGCTCGGTTTCGGCGTGATCTTCTTCCTGTCGCAAAGCTGGCTGCCGTTCATTCTGATGACGGCCATCGCCTTCGTGCTCGGCGTGCTCATCATCATCCCGATCGGCGGGGCAGACATGCCGGTCGTCGTGTCGATGCTGAACTCTTACTCCGGCTGGGCCGCGGCAGGCATCGGCTTCTCGCTGAACAACCCGATGCTCATCATCGCGGGCTCGCTGGTCGGCTCATCGGGCGCGATCCTGTCGTACATCATGTGCAAAGCCATGAATCGCTCGTTCTTCAACGTGATTCTCGGCGGCTTCGGGGCAACCCCCGGGGCCAGCGCGGCGGGCGGTGAGCAGCCGCAACGTCCGGTCAAGTCGGGCTCGCCCGATGACGCCGCGTTCCTCATGAGCAATGCCGAGTCGCTGGTGATCGTGCCCGGTTACGGTCTGGCCGTCGCCCGTGCGCAGCACGCGCTCAAGGAACTGACCGACAAGCTCACGGAGAAAGGCGTGAACGTGCGCTATGCGATCCACCCGGTTGCAGGCCGCATGCCGGGTCACATGAACGTGCTGCTGGCCGAAGCCGAAGTGCCGTACGACCAGGTGCTGGAGATGGACGAGATCAACGGCGAATTCGGTCAGACGGACGTGGTGCTCGTGCTCGGCGCGAACGACGTGGTGAACCCCGCCGCCAAGAACGATCCGCAATCGCCGATTGCCGGCATGCCGATACTCGAGGCTTACAAGGCCAAGACGATCATCGTCAACAAGCGTTCGATGGCGGCCGGTTACGCCGGGCTGGACAACGAGTTGTTCTATCTCGACAAGACCATGATGGTCTTCGGCGATGCGAAGAAGGTCGTCGAAGAAATGGTCAAGGCGGTCGAGTAGAGGGAATAAGAGGAACAGGGCGAATACGGCGACGAGATGGCGTCGTCAGTCGCGCGGGGCGGCAGGACACAGCATGGCGCAGCCCCGCGCTACAATGCTCGCTTCCTATGCTTCCTCTCGCCTGCTGAAACCGCGTCATGACCCTCGGTATCGTCGCCGCACTGCATGAAGAAATCTCCGATCTGCTCGCCGAAATGGCCCCCGGGGCGCACGTCGAGCACATTGGCATGCGCGACTACCACGTGGGCAAACTGCATGGGCACAACTGCGTCATTGTGCTCGCACGCATCGGCAAGGTCGCGGCGGCAGCCACCACCACCGCACTGATTCACCGGTTCAAGGTCGACGAGATCGTCTTCACCGGTTTGGCGGGCGGGCTCGCCCACGGCCTGTCGGTCGGCGACGTCGTGGTGGCCGACACGTTCGTGCAGCACGACATGGACGCCAGCCCCCTCTTTCCTCGCTTTGAAATCCCGCTGCTCGGACGCGCCACCTTCGACACATCACCGGTACTGCGCGACGCACTCGCTCGAGCCGCGCGCGACTGGCTCGCCGACGAGATGGCCTCGCAGGTTCCCGACACGCTGCGCACCGAATTGCGCATGACCACGCCGCGCGTGCACGTCGGACAGATCGCGAGTGGCGATCGGTTCGTCTCCAGCGCGCAAGAAGTCGACCGTCTGCGCAATGCGTTGCCGCAAGCCCTCGCCGTGGAAATGGAAGGCGCTGCCGTGGCACAGGTGTGCCATGAGTACGGCATCCCGTTCGCCGTGATGCGCACGCTCTCCGACGCGGCCGACGACGACGCCCATGTCGACTTCCCACGCTTTCTGAGCGGTGTGGCCAGCCACTACTCGCACGGCATCCTTCGCCGCTTCCTCACGGCAGGACGCGCGTAGTCAACAGGGCGGCGCATCGCCGTCCGAATCACGAAATACCGTGCCGAAAGTGGCGGATTCACCGTCCGCCCTCCCCGTTTGGATAATTCGGGGGAGCGATCTCGACATCACGCACCGGCCGCCTTCCCGACAATGCGCCTTTTCACCTTGTCGGAAGGAAACGGTCAATGAACGTTGAAACCCCTCATGGCGGGCCAAGCGCGGCGGCACATCGGAGTGCGCCGGAACTGGCGACGATCTATCGATCGCTCGGCTGGAGTGACGTCGTCGAGATCCGAGCCCTCAATCCCAAATGCAACCCCACGAAAGAGGCGGTGACGCTCGCTGCCAGGCATCCGGACAGTGTGTTCGGACGAGAAATCGAGTCTTACGTCGGCAAGACGACCATCGGCGAGCCTGCTCGCAACGAGCAACAGCGTCTCGCGCTGCGTCATCTCTCGGTGATGGAGGACCATGAAATGACGATGGATCTGCTCAGAGACACCGGCTTGCCGGATGCCCTCGCCGTCGATCTCCTGCAACGACTGATCGCGCGCCCCACGGGCTGGACGGTCTTCGAGCGGCTCGTGACAACGCCGAACCTCAACGCCTGGGCGGCATCGGTGCTGGAGAGGATGGAACCCGTGCACGTTGCCGACGACGTGCTGACACTGCGCATCCTGCAAGCCTTCGGTCACGACGTCGCCGTGCCCTGGTCGTTCGACGTGACCAATAAGTGGGTGTACTTCTACAGCGCGACAACGAGAGACCCCGGCAGTCTCAGGCAACTGCTCGATCTCGCGACGCAGGATCGGCCCGGCGATGAATGTACGCGCGACGCTTGCCGCAAGGCCTATCAGGCGCTGGCCCACACGCATTACGGCGCGGGCGGGCAAGTCTGGCCGCATTGGGAGGTGCGAAACGACATCTGGGAGATGTATCCGGACCCGCGTGGCGCGACGTTTTTTCGCGACGACATCGTGTCCCACAATGCCATTACATGCGAGACGGAGCGGTGGCTCAGGAACGTCACGCTTGTTGGCTTTGTCGACGTGCCGGGACACTCGCCGCGCACCGGCCCCGACTACGATAGCGACCTCTCCGACCCGGACAACCTGACGTGCGATCCGCAGCGAGCGCCTCTCAGACCAAGCGAATTGCGGGACCGCCGCGCGGCATCGATGCCGCCGCGACGCACGGGACCGCTCGCGCCCGCCGGCGCCACCCTCAGCGCCGCGCTCGCCAGACGGCGACCGATAGCCTCGCCGCACGCCGGTATTGCGAGGGACATCTCCATCTTTCCGACAACGTGACCGTTCCTTTGCAAAGCCGTGCCGCGCGTTGCCAACGAGAATGCCCTCCCACTCACGACGATGAGCGATGTCCTCATGAGAATCAGCGAATATGCTCCCGGAGAGGCGGCTTTGCTTCATATGCCAGCAGAAAATACTGGCTTGATCACCCCTCAATCGACATTGCGCGACGTTGTTGGCGCTCGCATGAGCGCACCGCACTGCGTGCAGTTGCGCGATCTGGCCATCCAGTCGGCATTGAACCCGGAAGGCGCGCTGTACCGCGAAATCGGCAGCATTGTGCGACACGCCTCCTCCACGTGGAACGCCCCTAGCGCCCGCCAGTTGGCCGCGCAGTGCAAATTGGCCGTCTCGTCGAACGACGAAGTCACCCTGGATCTGCTCAGGGATACCGGTTTGCCGCTGGCGATCGCTGAAGACCTGATTCGACGCCTCGCGGCCGAAGGTCCGGGATTCGAGATCGGCACGACGATGCACCAAACGCCGACGCTGGACCGCTGGGCACTTTCGGTTCTGGCGCGCACGCAGCCCGTGACAGTCACGTCCGACGTGCTGACACTGAGAATTCTGCAAGCGTTCGCTCAGGACGTTGCCATTCCCTGCGTATTCGTCGAAGGATCGAAGCACGTACGCTTCAGCCTGTGCTCGGAAGGCGACCAGCCCGTCAGATCCTTGATCGATCTCGCCGTCGCGATCGACACCGCGAGTCACCGGCAGCGCGAAGTCTGCCGAAATGCCTATGAGGCGATCTGCGTCACACACCATGGCACAGGCGACGACCGACTGTGGCCGCAATGGAAACGGTGCACCGGCTTTTGCTGGACAAACGGATTAGCCAACGCCGACGGCCCCCGCAGCGACTTCTATCTCGACGCCATCATCGACGATGAGACCGCGCAATGGATAAGACGGATAGATCCCATCGGTTCTCGTTGAAATTAATCAACATTCCGAAATATCGACAGATTTTGGTAAGCCGATATCGGTCATCGCTTCTCCCACGTCAGCCCATTTTTTTGATGCCCCCGGAGGCTCTCAATGTACCCAGTCAGCCAATGCGCAGACCCTTACCGCGCGGCAGCCGGTGCTTCGGAAACGCCGCTACCGAATTATCGGGCGCTTCACTGGAGAGACGTCATCACCCTCAGGCAACTTCCTGCCGAGATGGCGGACTTGAAATTGGGGGCGCTACAAGCCGCAGCGGATCCGACCAGTCAGTGTGCCCGCCAGATACACGCGTGCGTCGGACAGTATCCCGAGATCTTTCCGACGCGTGACGACAGACAATTGGCGGCATTACGGACATTGGCCATCTGCACCAACCCCGAAGTCACGCTCGATCTGCTCAGAGACACCGGGCTGCCCGCGATCATCGCGACAGATCTCATCGCGCGACTGGCGACCCGAGCGTCCGATTTCACGATCTTCGAACGGCTCGCGCAAGCACCTGATCTCGATCGTTGGGCCAAAACGGTGCTCGACAGGAACCAGGCGCATGACATCGAGGACGATGTGCTCACGCTGCGCATTCTGCAGACGTTCGCTCACGATGTTGCCGTGCCGTTCACACAAGATGTTGACGATGGCCAGGTGCACTTTCATGCCAGCGGCCCCAACGAGATGCCGAATCTGGCGAAGATGCTAGAAATCGCCATCGACAGCGATTACCAGGGCGAGCCATCCAGACCGATATGCCGCAACGCCTATGAGGCAATCGTGCGGGCCCACGTCGATCTGGGTAACGATCGCCTCTGGCCCCATTGGCATGGCGCCGGCGACATGTGGAAGCCGCATCCCAACCCGAATGCGACGTTCTTCGCGCTTAACATTGCGGCAGAATGCTACGTCGACTATGAAACGGAATCATGGCTCAAGGACATCACACCCGCCGGACGTCTCGAAAGGACGCGCGTTCGTCCTGCCGGCGGCGCAAGAAATGCTGACGAAACCCAACCGTAAACCTTGACCCGGCGCTCGCCTCGCGCACAAAAAAACCGGCCGCTGACGGCCGGTTTTTCTTGTCTCACTTTCTCACGCAGCGCGTTCACTGCGCGATTCAGCTCTGGGATGCACCACCGTCCCCATCGCCGCGCTTGCGCACCGAACCAGCGATCAGATCGAAACGGAACAAGCGGCATTCCAGCGCACCGTTGTACAACGGCGTGCGACGCGATTCGCGCAGACGCATCTGACCCGGCAGGCTCATGTCGGCCGTGAGCAGATACGCACTCCAGCCGGTAAAGCGTTGCTTGAGCGCGTCGCCGAAGGCTTTGAAGAACTCCGCGTCGACACCGTCGGGCTGATTGCGCTGGAACTGACCACCGCGATTGCCCTGCACATCGGGCGAATAGCCGCCGTCATCGGCATCGCGCGAACCACGGCGTCCGCGCACCTCGATTCGCTCGCCGTACGGCGGGTTCGCGATGATGATGCCGGGACGATCCACCGGCGGCGACATATCGCGAGCATCCACCTGCTTAAGGCCGATGTCGCCCACGCCCGCACGCTCCAGATTGGCGCGCGACTTGACCAGCATGTCGCCCGAAATATCGCTGCCGAAAATCGTCGACGGCACACCGCGCACGCGTGCGTCGCGCTGCGCCTCCGCCGCCTGTACCTTCAGCGCTTGCCATGCCGTAATGTCGTAGCCCTTCAGCTTCTCGAAGCCGAAACGGCGTCCGGCACCGGCAGGCACACCCAGTGCGATCTGGGCGGCTTCCGCGAGGAACGTGCCGCTGCCGCACATCGGGTCGTACAGCACCATGTCGGCGGCGGTATCGCTGCGCCAGCCGGCCAATCGCAGGATGCCGGCAGCCAGATTCTCGCGCAGCGGCGCCGCGCCCTTGTCCAGACGCCAGCCGCGCTTGAAAAGCGCTTCACCGGAAGTGTCGAGATAGAGCGTGGCGTCGGTGGCCGTCAGGAAGGCGAACACGCGAACGTCAGGCTCCGACGTATCGATGTTCGGCCGCGAGCCGGTCTTCTCGCGCAGGCGGTCGCACACGGCGTCTTTGATGCGCAGCGTAACGAACTCGAGGCTGCGCACCGGTGCCTTGATACCGGTGACATCCACGCGCAAGGTCTGCTGATGGGAGAACCATTCTTCCCAGCGCTGCGAGAGCGCAAAGTCGTAGATGTCCTGCTCGGTGCGGTACCCCTGCTGGGCGATGCGCAACAGCACACGGCTCGCAATGCGCGAATGCAGGTTGGCAGCCATGCCGGCCGCCCACGGACCGGCGAAATGCACGCCACCGGGCACCTGTTTGCCGACCGACACGGGCGCCAGACGCCCCAGCTCAGCCAGTTCGGCGGCAAGCGCCTCTTCCAGTCCACGAGGACAGGGTGCGAAGAATTCGAAGGAAGCCATTTCGATGCGTACGACCGGCACGCGACGTGCCGGCGGAGGGAATAAAGCGCTATTGTACGCGCGCCGACCCGGCGGACGTCAGCGACACGCCACCGGGGCATGCAGCAAGCTTGTGCAGCAGGGTCTCGACAATGGCTTCGGGCGACTCGCGGATATCGATCACCAGCGCGTCGCGCGGCTCTTCGAGCGTGTCGAACTGACTTTGCAGCAGCGCCGGATCGAAGAAATGCCCGGTGCGCGACGCCAGCCGCTCGCCGATCACCTCGGGGGCGCCCTTGAGATAGACGAACACGACATCGCCGTCGTGCTCGCCCAGCACATCGCGATAGCGCGAGCGCAACGCCGAACAGGCGAACACGTGATGACGCCCCGCCACACGGCGCGCGACGATGGCCTCACGAATCGCGGCAAGCCACGGTGCGCGGTCGTTATCGTTAAGCGCCTCGCCGCGACGCATCTTCTCAATGTTCGCGGCACTATGAAACATATCCGCGTCGGAAAACCCGCAGCCCAGACGGTCGGCCAGTTGCTGCCCGACCGTGCTCTTGCCGCTGCCCGATACGCCCATCACCACGACGATCATGGCTCGCCTCCTTATCACTTGCCAACCTGCCGACCTGCGTCAGCGGCCAGCGTATTGCCGGCGTTGCATTCCCTGCATCGCGCCTCAAACCACCGTGGCGAGGCCGAGCGTCAACAGCAACGCCACTACCGAAATGATCGTCTCGCAAACCGTCCAGGTCTTGAAGGTCTGCGGCACGGTCATGTTGAAATATTCCTTGACGAGCCAGAAGCCGCCGTCGTTCACGTGCGACAGGATCAGCGACCCCGCGCCCGTGGCGAGCACCATCAGCTCAGGCTTCACCGTGGCGCCTGCGGCCGCCGCGATCGGTGCGACGATGCCGCACGCCGTGGTCATCGCCACCGTGGCAGACCCCGTCGCGATGCGGATCAGCACCGCCACCAGCCAGCCCAGCAGCAGCGGCGAGAGGTTCGCGTGCGTGGCCACGTCGACGATCGCCTTCGACACGCCGCTGTCCATCAGAATACGCCCGAAACCGCCGCCCGCGCCCACCACCAGCGTGATCGTGGCAATCGGCGCCAGACACTCGTTGGTGAACTTCAGGATCTGGTCGCGGTTGAAACCCCGCTGCTTGCCGAACGTGAAGAAGCTCACGAGCGTGGCGATCAGCAACGCCATCACCGAATTGCCGATGAAACGCAGGAAATCGTTGGCAAAGGTCTTCGGCGCGAAGAACGCGTCGGCCCAGCTCCCGATGAGCATCAGAATCACCGGCAGCAGAATCGTGAACAGCGTAATGCCGAAGCCCGGCAACTGGCTCATTTCACGGTCTTCCTCGACGAACTGCGCGAGCAGCGGATTGTCCGGATTCGGCACCACGTAACGCGACATCAGCTTCGCGAAGAGCGGACCGGCAATCGCCGCCGTCGGAATGCCGACGATCAGCGCATACATGATGGTGTGACCGATGTCTGCGTTGTAGGCCGTCACGGCGAGCAACGCGGCCGGGTGCGGCGGAATCAGGCCGTGCACGACGGAGAGCCCCGCCACCATCGGAATGCCGACGAGCACCATCGACGTACCGGTACGCTTGGCCACGTTGAATGCGATCGGAATCAGCAGCACGAAGCCGACTTCAAAGAACACCGGCAGACCGACGATGAACGCGATCACGACCATCGCCCAGTGCACGTTCTTCTCGCCGAACAGGCCGATGAGCGTGCGCGCAATGCGCTCGGCGCCCCCGGACTCGGCCATCATCTTGCCGAGCATCGTGCCCAGCCCCACCACGAGCGCGATGTGCCCCAGCGTGTTGCCCACGCCCGTCTCGAACGCCTTGACGATGCCGCCCATCGGCATGCCCACCGCCAGCCCGAGCACGAGCGAGACGACGATCAGCGTGATGAACGGATTCAGTTTGAAGCGCGCGATCAGCACGATCAGCGCAATTACCGCGATAAGCGCGTACACCAGCAGCAAGTTGCCTTGCACCGCGACCATGGGGGGTCTCCTCGTTTGGCTAGTTGGGCGAATGCCCGATGGGCTTGCGCCCGATTATTGAAATCCTGTTATTGGGTAAAACCGACGTTGCCCTGCCACACTTTCGTATGACTGTCTTGCCGCTCAGCCGCGCGGCAGTGCCGTCGCCGCGCGCGCCAGACGCGTAATGCCGTCCCAGTCGCAGGCGTCGACGAGTGCCTTGGGGGTCAGCCACGAGCCGCCCACACACACCACGTTCGGTTGCGCGAGATACGACGGTGCCGACTCGGCGCTGATGCCACCCGTCGGGCAGAAACGCACCTGACGGAACGGGCCGTACAGTGCCTTGAGCATCGGCACGCCGCCCGACGGCTCGGCCGGGAAGAACTTGACTGTCTCGTAGCCGTCGGCGAGCGCCGCGAGAATGTCGGACGGCGTGACCACGCCCGGCAGCAACGGCAGGCCCGCCGCCTTGGCCGCCGCCCCCAGCGCGGGCGTGTAGCCCGGCGAGACACCGAAGCGCGCACCGGCGGCCACGGCCTGCGCCATTTCCTCCGGACGCGTGAGCGTGCCCACGCCAACGATCAGTTCGTCGGACAGGCCCGCCACATGACGAATGACGTCCATCGCCGCCGGCGTGCGCAGCGTGATTTCGAGCACCCGTACGCCGCCCGCGAGCAGTGCACGCGAGACTTGCTCGCCCTGCTCGATGTTGTCGAACTGGAGCACCGGAACCACGGGGCCGGCACGAACGATGTCATTGATGTCCATTACGTTTTCCTTGAATGCCGTGACGTGAACTGCACGTCACTCAGTACCGAAGAACACAGAAGCGCCGGCTTCCGCCGCGCCCACTGCCGCGCGCATGTGGCCGAAGAGCACCCGCCCGGTGTCGTCGCCCGAGACGGGGACCTGCGCGATCTCGCGAGCCGCCCATTCCTGCGGGGCCACCTCGGCGTGCAACATGCCGGCGTTCGCGTCGAGCACGATCAGATCGCCATCGCGCACGCGGGCGATCGGGCCGCCGCCGGCCGCTTCGGGCGACACGTGAATCACGGCGGGCACCTTGCCCGATGCCCCGGACATCCGGCCGTCGGTCACGAGCGCCACGGCGAACCCTTCGTCCTGCAAGACACCGAGCAGCGGGGTGAGGCGATGCAGCTCGGGCATGCCATTGGCGCGCGGGCCCTGACCACGCAGCACCACGACCACGTCACGATGCAGCTCGCCCGCATCGAACGCGGCCTGAACCGCTTCCTGTGAAGTAAATACGCGGGCCGTTGCGGCCACGCGCCGATGTTCCGGCTTGACCGCCGACACCTTGATGACGCCGCGCCCGAGATTGCCGTGCATGAGCCGCAGTCCGCCATCGGGGGCGAACGGCTCGGCATGGCCGCGCAAGACGTCACGATCACCACTGTAGGCGCTCGCCGCCCGCCACGCCAGCCCCTCGGGCGAGAGCCACGGCTCCTCGCGGTAGCGCGAAAGGCCCGGGCCAGCCACGGTCTTCACGTCGTCGTGCAGCAGGCCCGCGTCGAGCAATTCGCCGATCAAAAAGGCCATGCCACCGGCCGCGTGGAAGTGATTCACGTCGGCTTTGCCGTTCGGATAGACGCGCGCCATGAGCGGCACGATGGCTGACAAGGCGTCGAAGTCGTCCCAATCGATGATGACGCCCGCCGCGCGAGCCATCGCCACGAGGTGCAGCGTGTGATTGGTCGAGCCGCCCGTGGCCAGCAGGCCGACGATGCCGTTGACGACGGCGCGTTCGTCGACCACATGGCCGATGGGAGTGTATTGCGCGGTATCTGCGCCGATGGCCAGCACGCGGCCCAGGGCGGCGTCGGTCAGTGCGTCGCGCAGCGGCATCTGCGGATGCACGAAGGCGGCGCCCGGCAGGTGCAGGCCCATGATTTCCATCAGGAGCTGGTTGCTGTTGGCCGTGCCGTAAAACGTGCAAGTGCCCGCGCTGTGATAAGCCTGCGATTCCGACTCGAGCAGCGCGTCGCGGCCGACTTTACCGGTCGCGTACAACTGGCGAACCTTGGCCTTTTCGTCGTTCGACAGGCCGCTCGCCATCGGGCCGGCCGGCACGAAGATCGTCGGCAGATGGCCGAACTGCAACGCACCGATCACGAGGCCCGGCACGATCTTGTCGCATACGCCGAGCATCAGCGCAGCGTCGAACATGTTGTGCGAGAGCGCAATGGCCGTACTCATCGCGATGATTTCGCGCGAGAACAACGACAGTTCCATGCCCGCGTTGCCTTGCGTAACGCCGTCGCACATCGCCGGCACGCCGCCTGCGACCTGCGCCGTGGCGCCGAGCTTGCGGGCGGCTTCGCGCAGACGCGCCGGATACTGCTCATACGGCTGATGCGCCGAGAGCATGTCGTTGTAAGCCGTGACGATGCCCACGTTCGGACGACGCTGCTCGCGCAGAATGAGCTTGTCGTTGGCCGGCATGGCGGCGAAGCCGTGCGCCAGATTGGCACAGGACAGCGCACCACGCTGCGGGAAGCGGCCAGCGCTCGCATCGATGCGGGCCAGATACGCTGCACGCGTGTCGCGGCTGCGCGCGGCAATGCGCGCAGTCACTGCCATTAGGGTCGGGTGCAGGGGCTTCGTTTGCTCTGACGTCATGCCGGGGAACTGGATTGCGACGCACCCAGGGTAGGTGCGATTGGGAGCGGAGTTTAGTAGAAATTCTACATCCCATCAATCAAAAGCCATGGGCATCCGGGGTTTTACTGATTAATTTCCAAGAGTTACGCGATATCTTGCCGTATTAAGAAACATCAATCCACAATATGAAATCTTGTATTTTTGTAGTTTTTGTACATTCCCACCGTGGTCAGCGTGTCCGAAGGTCAGCTTCCGCGCCGAATGGCCACGGCTTGCGGGTGCTATAGTGGGCGCCTGACCCGCCGGGTCCGGAGCCAGCCCGCACGACCGGGCGGGCGCGATCGCGGCTTTTTGGGGAATAGGGGAATGGCGCGTGGCGATGTCCGCTACGCGCCGCTGCTTTTGTTGGTGCCTGCCTGCCATGCTGAACCGAATCGAAGCCACGCTGACTCAATTGCGTCCGTCCGAGCGCAAGCTCGCGACCTATGTGCTGGACGCCCCGCGCGAAATCGTCGATTTGTCGATGAACGAACTCGCGGAGCGTGCCAACGTCAGCCAACCCACCATCGCCCGGTTCTGTCAGGCCGTCGGATGCAGCGGCTATCGTGAATTCAAGATCCGGCTGGCACAGGGCATCGCGCAAGGGGTGCCGTTCGTGCACCGCGACGTGCGGCCCGACGAGCCGGTTCCCGGCATCGCCAGCAAAGTGCTCGACCGCACCATCGGCAGCCTCATGCAGGTTCGCAACACCCTCTCGCCCGACAGCATCGGACAAGCCATCGACCTGCTTGCCGGGGCGCGACGCATCGAGTTCTACGGGGCGGGGGCGTCGGGGATTGCCGCACAGGACATGCAGCACAAGTTCTTCCGGCTCGGTGTGCCGGCCGTGGCGTACAACGATCCGCACGTCTATGGGATGTCCGCCGCATTGCTGCGCGAGGGGGATGTGGTGGTGGCGATCTCGAACACCGGGCGCACGCAGGATCTGCTCGAAGCCGCACAACTGGCGCGCACGGCAGGCGCGAGCGTGATTGCGATCACGCATAGCAACTCACCGCTGTCGCGTCTGGCGAGTGTCGCACTCTTTGCCGATGTCGACGAAGACACCGACGTCTACTCGCCGCTGACCTCTCGCATCACGCATCTGGCCATCGGCGACGTGCTCGCCGTGGGCATGGCGCTGCGTCTGGGCGACCGCCTGCCCGCACAACTCGCCCGCGCGAAGGAAGTCATCAATCGTCGCAGGACGACGAACGAAGGACGATAGCCACGGCGGCGGACTTCTGCGCCGCCCCGGCTTTCAGCGTCTCATCCTCTGCGTCTCATCCCCCTGCGCCGGTGCTTCGTCAGCGCTGCTGCGCCTGCGGATTCACGGCGTTTTGCAGCGGCTTGCCGGTGAGCGCGGCGATCAGGTTGTCCGCTGCGCACGCCGCCATCGCGTGACGCGTCTCGTGCGTTGCGGAGCCGATATGCGGCAGCGCGACCACGTTCTTCATCTTCAGCAACGGCGAATCGACCGGCACCGGCTCGCGCTCGAACACGTCGAGACCGGCGGCACGCAAATGCCCCGATGCCAGGGCATCGATCAGCGCCGCTTCGTCGATCACCTTGCCGCGCGCCGCATTGATGAAGATCGCGCCTTGCTTCATCTGCGCGAATTCGCGGGCACCGATCAACCGTTCGGTGGCCGGCGAGAGCGGCACCAAGGTCACGACGAAGTCGGCTTGTGCGAGCAACTCCGGCAACGTCCGGTACTCGGCGCCGTACGCCTGTTCCGCCGCTTCGTTACGCGAACGGTTGCTGTAGAGCACCTTCATGCCGAAACCGAGCGCCGCACGGCGCGCAACGGCCCCGCCAATGCGGCCCATGCCGACGATGCCCAGCGTCTTGCCCTGAACGTCGGTGCCGAAATATTCTTCACCAAGGCTCGACTTCCAGCCACCGGCCTTCACCAGTTCGGCAAGCTCGACTACGCGCCGGGCACTCGACAGAATCAGCGAGAAGACGGTATCCGCCGTCGTCTCCGTCAGCACATCCGGCGTATTCATCAGCACGATGCCGCGACGCGTGAGATCGGCCACGTCGAACTGGTCGTAGCCTACCGAAATGGTGGCCCACGCCTTGAGCTTCGGCGCCGCATCGAGCAGTGCGGGCGTCACGTTCACGCCCACACCGATCGCGCCGTCGGCACGGCCGAGCGCCGCCATGAAGTCCGCGCGATTGCCGTCGTTCACACCGTTGAATTCCGTGAGCGTGAATGCCTCGGCCAACCGCGCGCGCACGTCTGGCGGCACGCCCTTGTACAACACCACTTCCGGACGACTCATCCTGTTCACTCCTGTGGGTTGCCGCCAGCCCCCGCGGGCAGCGGACGAAATGATGGCAATGATCGGGGTGCCGGCTCAGCGCTTCGCGTCGTGGGCTTCGGCAAACGCCCGTTCGAGAAAGTCGAGTCGGTCCTGCCCCCAATAGGGCTGACCCTCGAATACGAACCACGGCGCGCCGAACACGCCGGCGCTCGCCGCTTCGTCGGTATTGGCGTCGTACGTCGCCTGTACGCTCGCACCGTTCGAGGCGACAAGCAGCGACTTGGCGTCGAGCGACAGACCTTCGGCAATCGCCTGCAACGTGGCGTCGTCGGCGATGTTGCGCTCCTCGGTCCACAGCGCCGTGGAGATCGCCGCCGACAGGTCGAGCGCCGTGTCCGTGCCGTGGGCGAGTTGCGTGGCGATGATCAGGCGCGCAGCCGGATCGCCCGCTACCGGGAAGAACTTCGGTTGCAGATTGAGCGGCACGCCGAGGTGCTTCGACCAGCGCGCCAGTTCGACGAGGCGATACGCCTGTCGTTGCGGCGTGCGCTTGGCCAGCGGCAGTCCGCCCGACCCCGCGAAGATGCGACCGAGATCCATCGGCTTGAACTGGATCTTCACGTCGTAGCGACGCGCCAGTTCGACAAAGCGTGCATGCCCCAGGTAGACATAGGGCGACTGTGGCGCCACAAAATAATCGCAGGTCAGACTCACGGCAGACTCCTCTCGCTATCGATGGTTGGCGCTTATGGGTAGCGCTTGTATTGCTTGATGACGTGTGTGGAATGTGTGTGCGGCATCTGTGGGATGGACAACGTCGCGCGTCAGAACGGCTTGACGACCGCGAGGATCACCGCGCCCAACAGTCCCAGCACCGGGAATTCATTGAAGTAGCGATACCAGCGATGCGAATGCGTGTTGCGCCCGGTCTCGAACTTGCGCAGCAGACGCCCGCACGCATGGTGGTAACCCAGCAGCAGCACCACGATCAGCAGCTTGGCGTGCAGCCAGCCGCCGTAGCGTCCGATGCCGTAGTAGAGCCAGAGGATCAGTCCGAAAGCGAGCGCAGGCACCGCCAGAATCGTCATGAAGCGGTACAGCTTGCGCGCCATGAGCAGCAAACGTTGCGTGGCAGCGGGATCGCTCTCCATCGCAAGATTGACGTAAATGCGCGGCAGATAGAACAGACCGGCGAACCACGAGGCGACGAAAACGATATGAAGCGCTTTGATCCAGAGCATCGGGGACAGCAGCCCGCACGCAGGCCGTCGAATATTTTGAACAGCAAGCAATGTACAACAATCTGCCGTATCGCGATGCGCGACGCCGCGTCCCTTAGGGCAAGGGGCCTGCGGCAAATCGACGCGACCGGGCGCGCACGAACATGCCGCGTCGCGGTAAGACGCATGCGGGCACGGCACCGACGCGTCTCACCCGGTGAAACACGACTTCGGCGACGGCCCTGCCCGGCTGTGCCAGAATACGGGCCATATTGGCTTCTTTGCCCGCATCGGTCTATCCGCCGATCATTGGCTCCCGCATGAGAATTCTTGGCATCGACCCCGGGCTGCGTGTCACTGGTTTTGGCGTGCTCGAAAAGCACGGCAGCCGCCTGCAATATGTGACCAGCGGCGTGATCCGGACCGGCGAAGGCACGCTGCCCGCGCGGCTGCGCATCATCTTCGAGAGCGTGGCGGAACTGGTCGACACCTATCGGCCCGATCAGGCCGCGATCGAAAAAGTGTTCGTCAACGTCAACCCGCAATCCACGCTGCTGCTCGGACAGGCGCGTGGCGCGGCGATTACCGCGCTGTCGGTCGGCGGGCTGGAGGTCTTCGAGTACACCCCGATGCAGCTCAAGCAGGCGGTGGTCGGCTACGGACGCGCCCGAAAGGAACAGGTGCAGGAGATGGTCACGCGCCTGCTCACGCTCACCGGCACGCCGGGCAAGGACGCGTCCGATGCGCTGGGCGTGGCCATCTGTCACGCGCACAGCGGCGAGACGTACGCGGCGCTGGCCGAGGTCTCCCCCGCCCTCGCGGCCAAGGGCCTGCGCGTGCGACGCGGGCGCCTGATCGGCTAAGGGACCGATCGGCTGAGCGGCCAGGCGCCGCCGCCATCGCATGATGCGCTGCCGGAAATCCCGTCGCCCCGCCCCGGCAAGCGACGTCCGAAGCGCTACAATGCAGCCATGATCGAAACCGACAAACTCGCCGCCGAGCGCATCATCGCGCCCACCCCGGCCTCGCCCAACGAAGAAGCCTTCGAGCGCGCGCTGCGCCCCAAGCTGCTCGACGAATACGTCGGTCAGCGCAAGGTGCGCGAGCAGTTGGAAATCTTCATCGAGGCGGCCCGCAAGCGTTCGGAACCGCTCGACCACGTGCTGCTCTTCGGCCCGCCGGGGCTGGGCAAGACCACGCTCGCCCACATCATCGCCCGCGAAATGGGCGTGCATCTGCGCCAGACGTCGGGCCCCGTACTCGAGCGTCCGGGCGACCTCGCCGCACTGCTGACCAATCTCGAACCCAACGACGTGCTGTTCATCGACGAAATTCACCGGCTGTCGCCGGTCGTCGAGGAAATTCTGTATCCGGCGCTCGAGGACTATCAGATCGACATCATGATCGGCGAGGGCCCCGCGGCCCGCAGCGTCAAACTCGATCTGCAACCGTTCACGCTCGTCGGCGCCACCACGCGCGCCGGCATGCTGACCAATCCGCTGCGCGACCGCTTCGGCATCGTGGCACGTCTGGAGTTCTACTCGGCCGAGGAACTGTCGGGCATCGTGCGCCGCTCTGCGGGCTTGCTCGGTGCGGTCATTGCCGACGACGGCGCCTTTGAGATCGCCCGCCGTGCACGTGGCACGCCGCGTATTGCCAACCGCTTGCTGCGGCGCGTGCGCGACTACGCCGAAGTGAAGGCCGACGGCCGCATCACCGCCGCCGTTGCCGACGCCGCCCTGCGCATGCTCGACGTCGATCCGGTCGGCTTCGACGTGATGGACCGCAAACTGCTCGAAGCCGTGCTCCACAAGTTCGACGGCGGCCCGGTAGGCGTGGACAACCTCGCCGCCGCCATCGGCGAAGAGCGCGACACCATCGAAGACGTGATCGAGCCGTATCTGATTCAGCAGGGCTTCCTGCAACGTACGCCGCGCGGACGCGTCGCGACCCTCGCAGCGTTCCGTCACTTCGGACTGACCGCCCCCGGCAGCGCGCCGGAGAGCGGCTCGCTCTGGTCGCCGGACGCCACCGGCAAGTGACGCCCGCCATCACGTTACGCTGAACGACGCATGTCCTCGCACGACGACCTCCCGACACCCCCTCCGGCAGCGCCCCTGCGGCCCGCCGGACCGGTGACCGGTGTGTCGGGACACCTGCGGCACGCGATCGCCATGCGGCTGGTGAGCCTGACATCCGGCCCCGGCGCACCGCGTCTGAACTACGACACGCCCGACGGCGATCCCGGGCTGTTCGGCCCCGACGCCGCTTGCTGGCATGTTCACGGCGACTTCACCTCGATGATGATCGGCGGGATCAGCGCATTGCTGCTTCAGTCGCTGCATCCGCTCGCGATGGCCGGTGTCTGGGATCACTCGACGTTCCGCCAGGACGTGATCGGCCGTCTGCGCCGCACCGCGACCTTCATCGGCGGCACGACATTCGGCAACACGGCCGACGCCGAAGCGCTGCTCGAGCGCGTGCGACGCATCCACTTGCAGGTCAAGGGCACCGCCCCCGACGGCCGTCCTTATGCCGCTTACGATCCCGATCTTCTGACGTGGGTCCATGTGGCAGAGACGTCGAGCTTCCTGCGCAGCTATCTCGTCTACAAGAACCCCGCGTTCGCACGCAGCGAGCAGGATCGTTACTACGCGGAAGTTTCACGCATTGCGGTGGCCCTTGGCGCCCGCGATGTGCCGATGAGCGTGTCGCAGATCGACGACTACCTCGCCTCGATGCGCCCGGCCTTGTGCGCGAGCGATCGCACCGAAGAAGTCGTGCGCGTGTTGCGCAATCTGCCTGCGCCGTTCGCGGGCGCGCGCGTGTTCAGTGGATTGTTGTTCCGGGCAGGTATCGATCTGCTGCCGGACTGGTCACAGACGATGCTCGGTTTCGGTCAGACGTCGATGGTGCGCCGCCTCACGGTGCGGCCTGCCGTGCGTCACATGGCGCAGGTCGCCCGCTGGTCGATGCGCAACAGCGTGGCCCATCGGGCGCGACGCCGCGCGTTGGCCACCCCCGAGGTCTCCGTCGTGCAGCCATCGCTGGAGCGCTGAGCGCGCATCGGATCGCGATGACATTGCCAGCACCGCCGGCACCATCGCCCTCCCACGCCAGCCCCGCCCGCCACAGATGCAGGGGCGCAAATGAAGCGCGTTACACCACCCGCGGATCGACGCGATCCGTCGCCGAGACAGCAACATCCACCGGCTTGTCGTTGCTTTCGTCGCGCACGGCGTCGTCCAGATGCGTAACGTCTCCCCAACTCAGCACGTGCCAACGCTCGCCGTCGTATGCCAGACGGTTCACGCTGGCGTTGAGCAACGGATAGGCGCGCGGCTCGGACAGCGCGAGTCCCGTTGCCAGCCGATAGCAGCAGTCGAGCACGCCACCGTGCGCCACGAGCGCGAGATGCTGCCCCGTGTGGTCGCGCAGGAGTTGGGCGACGAAATCCGTGATGCGCGTGTAGAAACCTCGCGTCGACTCGCCACCGGGAATCACAAAATCAGGATCGCGACTCTGCCAACGCGCGTAGTCCTGCGGAAATTCCGCCTGAATCTCGTCGGGCACGCGGGTTTCGAAAATCCCGTAGTGCCGCTCTCGCAGACTCGCCGTGCGCACGAGCGGCAAGCCGCATGCGTGCGCGACGGGCGCCGCCGTTTGCACCGCACGCCGCAGATCGCTCGTGAGCACATGGTCGAACACGCGTCCCTGCGCCGCGACCTCGCGCGCGATGCGCTCCCCCAGCAAAACCGCCTGACGCTCACCCTCGCTCGAGAGCGGAATGTCCGTATGCCCCTGAATCCGCTTGATGCGGTTCCAGTCGGTCTCGCCGTGGCGAATCAAAGTGAGGGTCGTCGTCGTGCCGGTCATCGATGCGAATGCAATATGCGTTTGGCGTTAGCCGTGATGCGTGAGTCCAGAGGGGAAGCGAGAAGCAGGCGGCGTCGCCCTCAGACGGCCTTCGGATTGAGCGTGTAGGTGCCGGTCACGCTCGCGCTGCCAAGCACATGCGGCTTGATCGCGGCGAGAACGTCATCGCCCCCGAAGCGGCCTTCGAGCGGCACGCGCGCGACGTCGAGCGCATACACGGTGAAATGGTAGTGGTGCACGATCGTGTCGTTCCACGGCGGGCACGGGCCATCGTAGCCGTAGTAATCGCCCTTCATCGTCTCGTCGCCAGCAAACCATGCGGTGTAGTCGTTCACACCGTGACGCATGCCATCGAGTGCGTCCGGGCCGAACTTGCCGCGCGGCGTGACGTGATTGCTGTGGCTGGCCGCCGGGATCTCGGAGACCGATGCCGGCACGTCAACGAGCACCCAGTGATAGAAATCGACGCGCGGCAGGTCCGCCGGCACTTCGCGGCCTTCCTTGTTGACGTCGTCGCCCTGGCTCGGCACGTCGCTGTCGGTGCAGATCACGACAAACGAACGGGTACCGGCGGGCACATCGGACCACGCCAGATGGGGATTCTTGTTCTGCGACAGCGCGACGTGCGACTGCGCGTCCGGTTTGCCGAAGGCGAACTGTGCATCTATCGCCCCATTGGCGGCAAACGAGTCACTCCAGACTTTCATCAGATTCTCCCAAGCATTGTCATTTCGGAACCCGACGACGTTATCACACCGATGCGAATCGCGTGCAATAGGGCACGCACATCAGGACGATTCCGAGCGATTTTCGGGATAGGACGAGTGGCGAGCGGCGCAAGCGCCGCCCCCCCCCAAGACGGATCAGACGGCGTCGGGACGCGTCTGAAGCCAGAACGTGACCGGCCCGTCGTTCACGAGCGAGACGCGCATATGTGCGCCGAACTCGCCCGTCTGCACGATCGGGTGGCGCGCGCGCGCCTGCGTCACGAAATGATCGAAGAGTCGCTTGCCATCGGCCGGACTCGCCGCCGGCGTGAAACTCGGACGGGTACCGCTGTTGGTGTCGGCCGCCAGTGTGAACTGCGAGACGAGCAGCAAACCGCCCGCTGCGCCGTTACCGTCGAGGCTCGACACGCTGCGGTTCATCTTGCCCGCTTCGTCCGAAAACACGCGATAGCCGAGCAGCTTCGCGAGCAACTTGTCCGCGCTCGCCTCGGTATCGCCGCGCTCGGCGCACACCAGCGCGAGCAGGCCCGGGCCGATAGCGCCGACGGTGCGGCCATCGACCGTCACCGCGGCTTCGAGCACACGTTGGATGAGCGCGATCATGGCGTGGGATACGGCAGCGAGGACACCGGGCCGACGACGCTCAGGCGAGCGTCACGCGGGCGAAGCGGCGCTTGCCGACTTGCACGACGTAGGTACCGGCTTCGATCTTCGCGCCCTTGTCGGACACCGTCTCGCCATCGATACGCACACCGCCCTGCTCGATGTTGCGGTTGGCTTCCGACGTCGACGGCACCAGACCCGCCTGCTTGAGCAGTTGGGCGATGCCCAGCGGTGCGCCGTCGAGCGAGACTTCCGGAATATCGTCCGGCACGCCGCCCCTGGCGCGGGCATTGAAGTCCTCGAGCGCGCGCTCGGCGTCGGCCTGCGAGTGGAAACGCGCCACGATCTCCTGCGCGAGCAGCACCTTCACGTCGCGCGGATTGCGTCCGCCTTCGACGTCCTTGCGCAGTTGGGCGATCTCTTCGAGCGAACGGAACGAGAGCAGCTCGTAGTAGCGCCACATCAGATCGTCGGAGATGCTCATGAGCTTGCCGAACATTTCGCTCGGCTTCTCGCTGATGCCCACGTAGTTGCCCTTGGACTTCGACATCTTCTCAACGCCGTCCAGCCCTTCGAGCAGCGGCATCGTCAGAATGCACTGCGGCTCCTGGCCGTACTGCTTCTGCAATTCGCGGCCCACCAGCAGGTTGAACTTCTGGTCCGTGCCCCCGAGCTCCAGATCCGACTCCAGCGCCACCGAGTCGTAGCCCTGCATGAGCGGGTAGAGGAATTCGTGGATGGCGATGGGCACACCGCCCTGGAAACGCTTCGTGAAGTCTTCCCGCTCGAGCATGCGCGCCATGGTGTAGCGCGACGCGAGCTTGATCATGCCGTCGGCGCCCAGCTTCATCGACCATTCGCTGTTGTAGCGGATCTCGGTCTTGTTGCGATCGAGCACGAGGGCGGCCTGCTCGAAATAAGTCTTGGCATTCGACTCGATCTGCTCGCGGGTGAGCGGCGGGCGCGTGCTGTTACGGCCCGACGGGTCGCCAATGAGCGACGTGAAATCGCCGATCAGGAAAATGACCGTATGCCCCAGATCCTGCAACTGGCGCATCTTGTTGAGCACCACGGTGTGGCCGATGTGGATGTCGGGGGCCGTCGGATCCAGGCCCAGCTTGATGCGCAGCGGCTTGCCGGTCGCTTCGCTGCGTGCCAGCTTCTGCAGGAACTCCTCTTCCACGAGAAGCTCATCGCAACCGCGCTTGGCGATCGCCAGAGCGGCCCGCGTGGCGTCGGTCACGGGGTACTTCTTTTCCGAGGTGAGTGTGTGTTCACTTGTCATAACATCATTGTCCAGACTGGCTCAGGGTTTCCCTTAAACAGTCAGTAAAGGCGGAGGCCACGGTGGGTCTGCTATAATCGCGGCTCAATTCTCGGCTCGGGCCGAAGCGACGCCGGGTTGCCCCGCAAATTCCGGCAGGCAATCTCGAAGCGTGTCGCTCCGCCCGGGCTTTTTTCGTAAGTTGCGCAGAATTTTACGTGATGTGGCCAAAACTCCGTGATTTTTTTGCGCGTGAACTGCTGACCCTGATCGACCCCACGCAGCCGAAGCACCGTCGCAGAAAGGTGCAAATCGTGGCGACGGTCGGTTCGGCCCTGACGTTGGGAATGGTGACCGCTTTCGGCGTGGCACCCATGGTGCCCGAAGCGGCGCGCAACGGGGCGAGCGTGACGTTGCCGCTTACCTTTCCCGATCTGGCCAAACAGATTCAGCAGCTCGACGCGCAGTCTCAGACCTTTATCCACCAAGTGGCGCTGCGGCGCGGCGAAACCCTTGGCGACATGCTCTCGCGGCTGTCGATCCAGGACCCCGCCGCCGAGCGCTTCATCCGCGAGAACGCCGTCGCCCGGCGTCTGATCGGCGTGCCCCCGGGGCAGGTCGTGCAGGCCGAGACCGACGAAGACGGCAAGCTCGTTTCGCTCTCCACGGTGCTGTCGACGAGCGGCGCGGCGGCCCAGCAACTGGTGATCGAGCGCAATGACGCCGGCCGCCTGCGCGCGCGCATGGATCAGCTTGCCAACGACACCGAATGGGCCATGCGCTCCGGTGCCATTGCGGGCAACTTCTTCACCGCGATGGACGATGCGGGCGTGCCCGACGCCGTCGTCGCGCAGATGGTGAACATCTTCTCCGGCGTGATCAACTTCCAGCGCGACGTGCGCCGCGGCGACCGCTTCCGCATGGTGTATGAAGTGATCAAGCAGCAGGATCGCACCGTTCGCACCGGCCGCGTGCTCGCCATCGAATTCATCAATCAGGGCAAGACGCATCAGGCCATCTGGTACGCCGATCCGCAGGGTGCGCCCGGCGGCGCGTACTACGGCTTTGACGGCCGCAACCTGAAGCAGGCATTCCTGCGCACGCCCGTCGAGTTTTCGCGGATTTCGTCCGCGTTCGGCGGGCGCGAGCATCCGTTCCAGCACAAGTGGAAGAAACACGAAGGCGTGGATCTGGCAGCGCCCGTCGGCACGCGCGTGTTTGCCGCGGGTGATGGCGTCGTCAAGTTCGTCGGCACGCAGAACGGCTACGGCAATCTGGTCGAGATCGATCACGCAGGCAACTATCAGACGCGTTACGCCCACTTGTCCGGCTTCGGTCAGGGCATGAAGGCCGGCACGCGTGTCACGCAGGGCCAAGTCATCGGTTTCGTCGGTCAGACGGGCTGGGCGACGGGCCCGCATCTGCATTACGAACTGCGCTACAAAGGCGTTCCGCGCAACCCGTTCTCGACGGATGTGGCGGCCGTCGCACCGCTCTCGGGCACGCGCCTGAAGGCGTTCGACATGTACGCCGAGAACCTGCTCAAGCGCATCGACCTGATGCGCACCGTGCAAGTCGCCGAGCGCGATTGAGGTATGCTGGAAACCGCGCCGCGCGGGGCAAACATGTGTGACCCACAGGTCTGCCCCGCCGGCGAGGAATGGATTTCTTCGGCTCCCCGCGCGCTCGCGCTCCTCACATGACCGACATCGCTCGTCACAACGCCTCTGCGGGCTCCCCCTCCCATTTCATCGGCCTGATGTCCGGCACCAGCCTCGATGGCGTCGACGGCGTGCTCGTTGCATCGGCAGATGGCAGGGTGCTCGCGCAAGCCTATCTCCCGTTCCCGAACGACCTGCGTGAGACGCTGATGGTGCTGCAAGCGCCTTCGGAAAACGAGTTGCATCGCGAGGCGTTGGCGGCAAACGCGCTGGTGCGCGTCTATGCGGACTGCGTGCGCGAGTTGCTGAGCGTCGCCGGGTTGCCGGCATCGGCCGTTGCAGCCATTGGCGCCCATGGGCAGACGATCCGTCATCGTCCGGGAGAATTCGACGGTGTGGGCTATACACGCCAGCTCAATGCCCCCGCGCTGCTCGCCGAGTTGACCGGCATCGACGTCGTTGCCGACATCCGCAGCCGGGACGTTGCGGCCGGTGGTCAGGGCGCACCGCTCGTGCCCGCTTATCACCAAGCCGTATTTTCGGAGGCGGGGCAAACGCGCGTGGTCTGCAATCTTGGCGGCATCAGCAATGTGACGATCCTGCCTTCGGCGGCGTCCGGCCGACCGGTTTCGGGCTTCGACTGCGGTCCGGGCAATGCGCTGCTCGACGGCTGGGCGGCACGCCATCTCGGCAAGCCCTACGACGATGGCGGCGCCTGGGGGGCCAGCGGGCATGTCAACGACGCCCTGCTCGCCGCCCTGCTCAGCGAACCCTACTTCCGCCAAACGCCTCCGAAAAGCACTGGCCGCGACCTGTTCCACGCCAAGTGGCTGGACACGCATCTGGCCGCCTTCCCGGGCGTGTCGCCGGTGGATGTGCAAGCGACACTCGTCGCCCTGACCGCGCAGTGCGTCGCCGACGACGTGTTGCGCTATGCACCCGACTGTCGGGGCTTTTACGCGTGCGGTGGCGGCACACGCAACCATGCGCTCATGCAAGCCATCGCCACCCGCTTGCCGGGTGTGACCGTGGCGACGACCGACGCCCTCGGCGTGCCCCCACATCAGGTCGAAGCCCGCGCGTTCGCATGGCTCGCCGAGCAATGTCTGGCCCGGAGACCGGGGAACCTGCCGTCCGTCACCGGCGCAAAGGGTCTGCGCATTCTTGGCGCGATCTACCCGCATTGAGCGACGCAAGCAACGCGCCCAAAGCGCGGCAATAGCGCAACACCAACGCGACACTAACGAGTCAACGAGAAAAGAGAAAAGGGCCCTTGCGGGCCCTTTCTCTTACTACGTTCGAATACGGCTGTCTGCGGCTCAGACCGAGAACGAAGAACCGCAGCCACAGGTCGTGGATGCGTTCGGGTTCTTGATCACGAACTGCGCGCCGTTGATGTCTTCTTTATAGTCAATCTCGGCGCCGACGAGGTATTGATAGCTCATCGAGTCGATCAGCAGCGACACGCCGTTCTTGTCGAGCACGGTATCGTCTTCGTTGACATCTTCGTCGAAGGTGAAACCATACTGAAAGCCGGAGCAACCGCCGCCCTGCACGAAAACGCGCAGTTTCAGCTCAGGGTTGCCTTCTTCGTCGATCAGTTGCTTGACCTTGTCCGCAGCGCTGTCAGTAAAGACCAGGAATGCGGGCATTTCCGTGACTGCAGCCTCAAGCGGTGCGTTCATCATAAGACTCCAAAATTTGCTTCGGTATCATTGTATCCCCTATTCTGAAATTGCACCGATGATCGAAAAATCAAGGGTTTAGGGGCGATAAATACCGTTACGGCAGTACAGGAATATGGGTCAGGCCCATGTTCTCCGGCAAGCCGAACATCAGGTTCATACACTGCACGCCCTGACCGGACGCGCCCTTGACCAGATTGTCCTCGACCACGAGGATCACCAGCGTGTCTTCATTGCCCGGGCGATGCACCGCCATGCGGACATAATTCGATGCGCGCACCCAGCGCGTTTCCGGCATCGAACCGGCCGGCAGCACGTCCACGAACGGCTCGCCAGCGTAATACGTTTCGAACAGCGCCTGGAAATCGGTGTCGCGGGCTTCAGGCAAGATCGTCGCGTAAAGCGTCGAGTGAATGCCACGGATCGTCGGCAGCAGATGCGGCACGAACGTCAGACCGACCTCGTAGCCCGCAATCGCCTCGAGACCCTGCTTGATTTCCGGATGGTGGCGATGCCCCTTCACGCCGTAAGCCTTGAAGTTGTCGGCGGTCTCCGCGAGGATCAGCGACGTCTCACCCTTGCGGCCGGCGCCGCTCGCGCCCGACTTGGCGTCTGCAATCAGGTGCTTCGGATCGACCAGCTTGCGGCCACCGGCAAACAGCGGCGCGTAGCCCAGTTGCACGGACGTCGGGTAGCACCCCGGCAGACCGATCACGCGGGCGCTCTTGATCTGCTCGCGATTGATCTCGGGCAGGCCGTACACGGCTTCCTCGAGAATGTCCGGGCAGGCGTGAGGCATGCCGTACCACTTCTCGAACGTTGCGGTGTCCTTCAGGCGGAAGTCCGCCGCCAGGTCGATCACGCGCACGCCGGCGGCGAGCAGCTCGCGCGCCTGGGCCATGGCAACGCCGTGCGGGGTGGCGAAGAACACCACGTCGCAATCGGTCAGACGGGCATCATCGGGCGAGCAAAACGCCAGGTCGACACGACCTCGCAGGTTCGGATACATATCGGCGACCGGCGTACCCGATTCCTTTCGCGAGGTAATCGCCGTCAACTGCACCTCCGGGTGCTGCGCCAGCAAACGGAGCAGCTCCACACCGGTATAGCCGGTGCCGCCTACGATACCTACCTTGACCATGTCCTACCCCTTTCAATCGGAACCGCGATTCTATCAAGCTTCCACGACGCGCGTGAGACAGTGACGCACCGACCGCATTCCCGCTTCGCGCAGGCAAAACGGGCGAAAAAAAGAAAAAAGGCCGCGCGAGGCGGCCTTTCTCTGCACCTGCCAGAGGCAGGTGCCCACAAGCACTCGGGCGATTAACGCTTCGAGAATTGCTTGCGACGGCGGGCCTTGTGCAGACCAACCTTCTTACGTTCGACTTCACGGGCATCGCGAGTCACGAAGCCTGCGGTCGACAGCGTCGGCTTGAGCGTCGCGTCGTAGTCGATCAGTGCGCGGGTGATACCGTGACGAACCGCACCAGCCTGACCCGTTTCACCGCCGCCCGAAACGTTGACCTTGATGTCGAACGTTTCAGCGTGGTTGGTCAGCTCGAGCGGCTGACGAACGATCATCAGCGACGTTTCACGAGCAAAGTACTCTTTGATCGGCTTGCCATTGACGACGATGTCGCCCTTGCCAGCCTTGATGAACACACGAGCCACAGCGCTCTTGCGACGGCCGGTGCCGTAATTCCAATCGTTTTTGAACATGGCTGGCCCTTAGATCTCGAGCGACTTCGGTTGCTGTGCTTCGTGCGGATGGTTACCGTCGGCGTAAACCTTCAGCTTCTTGATCATCGCGTAGCCCAGCGGACCCTTCGGCAGCATGCCCTTCACGGCTTTCTCGAGCGCACGGCCCGGGAAACGCTCTTGCATCTTGCCAAACGTGGTTTCGTAGATACCGCCCGGGTAACCCGTGTGACGGTAGTACTTCTTGTCGGTTTGCTTTGCGCCCGTAACTTTCAGCTTGGCAGCATTGACGATGATGATGTAATCACCCGTGTCAACGTGCGGCGTGAATTCCGGTTTGTGTTTGCCGCGCAGACGGCGTGCCACTTCGCTGGCGACACGGCCGAGGACTTTGTCCGTCGCGTCAATCACAAACCATTCGCGCGTCACCTCTGCCGGCTTAGCGGAAAACGTTTTCATGATCGATCCAAATAAAATGCATTTGCCCCATTAACACCAACTTCCTGCTTGTCTGCCGGCCGCGTCCTTGCGATTTTGGTGTCGCATGGCGCAGTCCTGTGCTTGCAGGCTCTCCCTGATGCTTTTTCCGCGGGCATTTCCGGAAAAGCCGTTGATTATACAGAAAAAACCACCCACCGGTAAACCGTTGCCGGCAAACCGCTTTTTCGGCGGCACAAAAAAAAACCCGAACCTCATGGGTCCGGGTTAAATCCACCAAAGGAGGAGGGTGGAGGAGACACTTGCAGCGTTGCTGTGAAGCACAACAACCAATGACTGAAGTCTAGCAAACGAGATGGTGCGATGCAAGAAAATTTATAGTGCGAAATACAACACCACGATATGAAATGATTAACAAATGAGCAATCTGGCAGTGTTTCAATAAAAATCAATCACTTACAGACGAAAAGACGCCTGCATTACCCGCGCGAGTAGAGCCCAACATCTAAATTTAGGGTTTATCCCTCTGAGAGCCCGATCAAAAAAGCGCCAATATTGCGACGCAGCAACCGGGGCCAATCGAGATGGCTTCCAGGGTTTGCAGGCGGCATCGTACGCAGGTTTGCGGAAGCCGCTACAATTTTTGCTTGAACGGGATATCGGGGTTTCAAAATATGGAATGCAAGGTGAGTTGGATGGGCCAGGATGGCATGGCCTTCGTCGCACAGACGGGTAGCGGCCACATCGTCGCGATGGATGGCGCGCCGGAAGGCGGCGGACACAATCAGGCACCGCGTCCGATGGAGATGCTGCTGGTCGGCACCGGCGGCTGCACCGCATACGACGTAGTGCTGATCCTCAAGAAGAGCCGCGCCGAAGTGAAGGATTGCAGCGTCACGCTCAAGGCCGAGCGCGCGAGCGAAGACCCGAAGGTCTTCACCAAGATTCACTTCCACTTCACCGTCACGGGCCGCAACCTGAACCCGGCCACGGTGGAGCGCGCCGTGACGCTCTCGCACGACAAGTATTGCTCGGCGTCGATCATGCTCGCCAAGACGGCAGAGCTCACGCATAGCGTCGAGATCGTCGAAGGCTGAGATTCGTCGCGTCTGAGGGTTGAAGCACAAAAGGCTCCCGGTGGGAGCCTTTTGCGTTTTATTGGGATGCAGAGCCAGCCGATAAGCCGGATTCTGTGAACGCGACTCGCGCCGCGCCTGACAATCATTCCTCTAGGCGGCGCATCACTACGCCGCTCAAGCTTCCTACCCGCAGGCTCCCGGGGGCCCCGTTGCCGGCACCCGCACAAGGCGAATGCCGCTCACCTGCCTATTTGGAATTGCTCCGGGTGGAGGTTACCGTGCCGTGTGCGTTGCCGCACGCCGCGGTGCGCTCTTACCGCACCGTTTCACCCTTACCTGATCCGCCTGGCTTGCGCCAGGGGCCATCGGCGGTCTGTTCTCTGTTGCCCTGTTCCGCGTCTCACGACGGATGGCCGTTAGCCATCACCCTGCCCTATGGAGTCCGGACTTTCCTCCCCCTCCCGATGGGAGGCGGCGATTGTCTGGCCGACTCTGCGGGCCGAAGTGTATCACGCGGACCACCGTCGTTGCCCGTACGCCGGCGTGACCGAATCACGCCCGAATCACGCCCGAGCCACGCCCGGACCGCGTTATCAAGCCTTTTGCCGCCGCCCCGGTCGAAAGACCGACCGGTCAAGATAGTACGAAGGATCGTCGTTGGCCGGGCACCAGCCGGGAATCCCCAGCACCGGCAAAGGCGCGAAATCACGCGTGGTCCACGACCCGCTGGCAAGCATCGGCGCGATCTGGCCGTCGAGCCAGGCGCGACGCTCGGGCGGCGTCCAACCGAAATACGCCGGGGGAACGTCCACGATCCAGGCGTGCGCCGTCACCGATTTGTACGGTGCGACAAGCTTTTCCAGCAAGGCATGTCCGAAAGGCTGGACTTCGCAGATGCGGCCCCAGTCGGCGCGGCGCGTCACGAAGAGGGTTTGCCAGTCGAAGGCCCGCAGCGCTTCGCCAGGCGCGGCGTCGCTACAGGCGAAGAGGACGGCGTTCTCATCGAACACGGTCGCCGCGTCGCGCGTGGCACCGCGTGTGGCCTGCACGCCTTGCGCCGCGATGGCCGCCGCCTGACGCGCGTTGAGCGCCGCCTTGGCTCGCGGATAGGTCAACCAGATCAGCGCGTTGAAGAAGTCGTGCAGGTTCCGGCGTGTGGGAACGCCGCCCGTGGCCGCAATGAACGCCTCGTAAGCCGTGGCGGCAGGCAGATCCTCCTGCGCGACGAAGCGAAGCGCTCGTCCCTGCCCGCTCACCAACCCGGCCGCATTGGCGTGTGCCGACAGCGCCTCGCGCCAGTCGCCGTGCGCCAATGCGTCCTGCCCTCGTTGCGCGACGGCCTCGAACCACGGTGCCCGCCAATCGATCTCCGGCAGGCCGGACCCCTCGCACATCCCGGGCACCGAAGGCGCGAGGGCGCCGTCCACCCTCAACCCTTGAGCTTCCAGCCGATGACTTCACCCGCGCGCAACGGCACCACGGTCGCATCCCCCATCGGCAGTTCGGCCGGCAGTTCCCAATCTTCGCGCACCAGCGTGATCTTGTCGGTATTGCGCGGCAGTTCGTAGAAATCCGGGCCGTGGAAGCTGGCGAACCCTTCGAGCTTGTCCAGCGCGTTGGCCTTGTCGAACGCCTCGACGTACAACTCCACCGCATGCAGTGCCGTGTAGCAGCCCGCGCAGCCGCAGGCGGCTTCCTTCACACCCCGCGCGTGCGGGGCGCTGTCGGTGCCCAGGAAGAAGCGGGCGCTCCCCGACGTTGCCGCCTTCACGAGGGCTTCGCGATGCGTCTCGCGCTTGAGCACCGGCAGGCAGTAGTAATGCGGACGAATCCCGCCCGTGAAGATCGCGTTGCGGTTGTAGAGCAGGTGATGCGCGGTGATCGTCGCGGCGATGGGGCCGTCGGCCTGTGCGACGTACTCGGCGGCGTCCTTCGTCGTGATGTGCTCGAACACGACCTTGAGGCCCGGGAAATCGCGGCGCAGCGGCGACATGACCTTGTCGATGAAGACCTTTTCACGGTCGAAGATGTCGATGTCGGAGCTCGTCACTTCACCGTGCACGAGCAGCGGCATCCCTACGTCCTGCATCGCCTCGAGCGCGCCGCGGCACTTGGCCAGGTCGGTCACGCCGGCGTCCGAGTTCGTCGTCGCACCGGCCGGATACAGCTTCACGCCATGCACGAAGCCCGACGCCTTCGCGCGACGGATCTCGTCAGCGGGCGTGTTGTCGGTCAGGTACAGGGTCATCAGCGGCTCGAACGTGTTGCCCGCCGGACGTGCCGCGAGAATGCGCTCGCGATACGCCGCCGCGTGCTCGGTCGTGGTGACTGGCGGCTTGAGGTTCGGCATGATGATCGCGCGGCCGAACTGGCGGGCGGTGTCGGGCAGCACGCTCTTGAGCACGTCGCCATCGCGCACGTGCAGGTGCCAGTCATCTGGGCGGGTGATAGTCAGTTCGGTGATCATGGGCGTTTTCCGGGGGCTTGGGGAGGCTGCTGGCCCATGAAACCGCGGCGGCGTGGTGACTGAGTGACGCGTCGGCGCGACGGACTTCTTGGGCGGGAATGTACGTGCACAGAGGCCGGTGCTATGCTTGTGCAACCCCATATTGTAACGGCAGCGGCGCTCAGACACGACGTGCGCAGCCAATCTTCGATTTACCCGTCCATGTGCCAACTGCTCGCAATGAATTGCGCGGAACCGACCGATATCACGTTCTCATTTACCGGTTTCGCGGCGCGTGGAGGGGGCACGGATCACCATGCTGACGGCTGGGGTATTGCCTTTTTCGAGGACAAGGCCTGCCGTCTTTTCATCGATCATCAGGCGGCGGCGAACTCGCCCATCGCCGAATTGGTGAAGAAATACCCGATCAAGTCCAAAAACGTCATCGCGCATATCCGCAAAGCGACGCAAGGCGTCGTTGAGCTGGAGAACTGCCATCCGTTCCAGCGCGAGCTCTGGGGACGCCACTGGATCTTCGCGCACAACGGCGATCTGCACGACTATGACCCTTTCCTCTCGGGCGTCTACCAGCCCGTGGGGACGACCGACAGCGAGCGCGCCTTCTGCGACATCATGCAGGGCCTGCGCAAGCGCTTCCCGGGCTCACAGCCGCCGCTCGACGAGCTGTTCCACGCCATTGAGGACATTACGCGCACGATCACGCGTCATGGCGTCTTTAATTTCGTGCTCTCGAACGGCCAGGCGCTGGTCGCGCACTGCTCGACGCGACTGCACTTCATCGCTCGCCAGTGGCCGTTCGCGAAGGCGCATCTGATCGACGCCGACTGGGAGATCGATTTCTCCAAGTTCACCACGCCGGCCGATCGTGTCGCCGTGATCGCCACCGCGCCGCTCACGGACAACGAAGTCTGGACGACCTTCGAGCCCGGTGAGTTGATCCTGTTCGAGAAGGGCGCGCCGTCGCTGCGCACGGTGGTGCCGATTCCGGAAGCCGTACGCCTGCGCAACGCACAGAACACGGCCTGCCAGTAAGGCTGGCCGCGCGGGGCAGGCATGCGTCTGCCCATTTACCCGTCTGACGCGATGCCCATAAAAAAAGCGTGCCCGAAGGCACGCTTTTTCATTCCGGCATCAACGAGAATCAGTGCAGGATCTTGGCCAGGAAGTCCTTGGCGCGGTCCGACTTCGGATTCGCGAAGAACTCGTCCTTCTTGACGTCTTCCACGATGATGCCCTGATCCATGAAGATCACACGGTTCGCGACCTTCTTGGCGAAGCCCATTTCGTGCGTGACCACCATCATGGTCATGCCTTCCTGAGCCAGTTCGACCATCACGTCGAGCACTTCGTTGATCATTTCCGGGTCGAGCGCCGAAGTCGGCTCGTCGAACAGCATGGCGATCGGGTCCATGCACAGGGCACGGGCGATGGCTACGCGCTGCTGCTGACCGCCCGAGAGCTGGCCCGGGAACTTGTGAGCATGCGCCTTCAGGCCCACGCGCTCGAGCAGCTTGAGCCCCTTGTCACGCGCGGCTTCCTTGCTGCGGCCGAGGACCTTGATCTGTGCGAGCGTCAGGTTTTCGGTGATCGACAGGTGCGGGAACAGCTCGAAGTGCTGGAACACCATGCCCACGCGTGCGCGCAGCTTGGCCAGGTTCGTCTTCGGGTCGGCGACCGACGTGCCGTCCACGATGATCTCGCCCTGCTGGATCGGCTCCAGACCGTTGACGGTCTTGATGAGCGTGGACTTGCCCGAACCCGACGGGCCGCACACCACCACGACTTCACCCTTCTTGACTTCAGTGGAACAGTCCGTGAGCACCTGGAACTGGCCGTACCACTTGGAGACGTTTTTAAGGGTAATCATTTCGCCAACCTCTTTTGAAGACGTTTAACCAACATCGAAACCGAGAAGCAGATCACGAAGTAGACCGTTCCGGCAAACACAATCATCGCAGGCAGCGTGCCGTCACGCTGGCCCACCTGATACGCCATACCGAAGAAATCGGACAAGGCGATCGCGTACACGAGCGAAGTATCCTGGAACAGAATGATGCCCTGCGTGAGCAGCAACGGCACCATGTTGCGGAACGCCTGCGGCAACACCACGAGCGCCATTGCCTGCCAGTACGACATGCCCAGCGCGAAAGCGGCGGACATCTGCCCGCGCGACACGCTCTGGATACCCGCGCGGATAATTTCCGAATAATACGCCGCTTCAAACAGCGAGAAAGCCACGAGCGCCGAGACCATCCGGATGTCCCACGTCGGCGGCACGTCGAGCAACGAGCGCAGCACCTGCGGCACGATCAGGAAGAACCACAGCAGCACCATGAGCAGCGGGATCGAGCGGAACACGTTCACGTACAGATCCGCGAACCACTTCAGCACCGTCACGCCGGACAGGCGCATCATCGCGAGCAGTGTGCCCCAGACGATGCCCACGACCACGGCGAGCGCCGTGACTTGCAGCGTGGTGATCATGCCCTTGACGAGCAGCGGCATCGCGTCGATGGCGCCGCCCCAAGCGAAGATTTCACCCATTATTTGCCCCCGATGTAGCCCGGCAGGCGGGTCTTCGATTCGAGCCAACGCATGAACGTGAGCACGACGATGTTGATGATCATGTACGCGATCGTCACTGCGATGAACGACTCGTAGCTATGCGCCGTGTAATCGATGAGCTGCTTGCCCTGCCCCGTGAGTTCGAGCAGGTTCACCGTCGAGATCACGGCCGAGTTCTTGAAAATGTTGACGAATTCCGACGTGATAGGCGGGATCACCACACGGAAAGCCACCGGCAGCAGCACGAAACGGTACGTTTGCGGCAGCGTCAGGCCCATGGCCAGACCGGCATTCTTCTGGCCCTTGGGCAGCGAATTGATACCGGAACGCACCTGTTCACACACCCGGGCTGCCGTAAAGAGCCCCAGGCCGACTACACCGGTGATCAGCGAGACGTTGGCCGGATTGAGCGAGAACAGCCACAGGCGGACAGATTCCGGCAGGAAGTCGGGCGCCACGTAATACCAGAAGAACAACTGCACGAGCAGCGGGATATTCCGGAATAGCTCCACGTAACCTGTCGCGAAGCCGGAAATCCATTTGTTGGGTACGGTACGCATCACACCGAGCAAGGAGCCCACGATGAGCGCAATGATCCAGCCACCGAGGCCGACCTCAAGCGTGAGCTTGAAGCCTGAGAGCAACCAACCGAAGTAGGTCGTATCCTCACCGGTCGCCACCGGCTGGAAGAAAAAACTGAAATCGAGACCGAGAGCCATGATCTCCCCTTTTCTACTTGTCTTGCTTAAAAAGAAGCGGAAGGATTGACTCCTTCCGCTTCGGCATTACGCACTGACAGTGCTCAGCGATCCATCAAGCCGCAAGGCTTACTTGGCACCCTGAACGTCAGCGTTGTCGTTCGGCGACTTCCACAGGGCGGCCATTTCAGCCGACGGCGGGAAGTCCATGTTCACGCCACCCAGTGCCGGAATCGGTTGTTGGAACCACTTGGCGTAGTCCTTTTGTGCCTGACCCGACTTCTGGTAGTCCGCAACGGCCTTGTCGACCAGCTTCTTGAAGGCCGGATCGTCCTTGCGCATCATGCAGCCGTAGGCTTCGTACGATTGCGGCTTGCCGACAATGCTGTAGTCCTTGGCGTCCTTGAACTTGGCACGCTCACCGGCGAGCAGGGCGTCATCCATCATGAACGCAACGGCACGGCCCGAGTGCAGCGTGATTGCTGCTTCGCCGTGGTCCTTCGCGCTGATGATGCTCAGGCCCAGCTTCTCTTTCTGGTCCATCTCGCGCAGCAGACGCTCGGAGGTCGTACCCGCCGTGGTCACGACGTTCTTGCCCTTGAGGTCGGCGAAATCCTTGATGCCCGAGCTGTTCTTCGTCAGCAAACGCGTGCCGATGATGAAGAACGTGTTCGAGAACGCTGCCTGCTTCTGACGATCGGCGTTGTTCGTGGTCGAACCGCACTCGATGTCGATCGTGCCGTTCTGAACCAGCGGAATGCGGTTCTGCGACGTGATCGGGGTCTGCTTGACGTCCAGCTTCGTCAGCTTCAGTTCTTTCTTTACTTCGGCAACGATTGCCATGGCCACGTCGTTGGCATAGCCGACGACATTGTGGTTGTTGTCATAGAACGAGAAGGGGATCGACGACTCGCGGTTTCCCAGCGAGATGACGCCCGTGTCCTTGATTTTCTTGAGGGTACCGCTTTCCTGCGCCTGAGCAGCACCTGCCATCAGGCCCACACAGCACATCGCCAACGCAATTTTTGAGAGGGTCATTCCTTGGTCTCCTTGGCACAAAACGAATGCATTTTAGCACTGCATTTGCCCATTTTTTTATTATCGAATGTCCGGAACGTACGTCTTTTTTGACGTAAATCGCCCCGAACATTCTGTTTTTACGCATTAATGCGTATTACTACTTAGCTCGACAGCACCGCCCGATCAGGGGTACAGGCCGCGCATCTCACGGGCTTGCAGAATACGGGTACACGCAACGATGAATGCGGCTGTACGCAGCGAAACCTTGTGTTCCTGCGCCACGCTCCACACGCCATCGAACGCCTCGCGCATGATGCGCTCCAGACGGTGATTGATCTCTTCCTCGGTCCAGAAGAAGCTCGAGAAGTCCTGCACCCACTCGAAGTACGAGACCGTCACGCCCCCCGCATTGGCGACCACGTCCGGCACCACAAGGATGTTCTTGCTGCGCAGGATATCGTCGGCGGCCGTCGTCGTCGGGCCGTTGGCGCCCTCAACCACGACTTTCGCGCGGATCTTGTCGGCGTTTTTCTCGGTGATCTGGTTCTCCAGCGCCGCCGGGATCAGGAATTCGCAGTCGAGCGACCAGAATTCGTCATCCTTGATGGTCTCGGCCGCCGGGAAGCCGCCCACACCGCCGGTCTCGGCCACGTGCTTGAGCAGATTGGCCACATCGAGGCCGTCCGACTTGTAGATGGTGCCAGTGTGATCTTGCACGCCGATGACATGGGCGCCCGCTTCATGGAACAGGCGGGCAGCGATACCGCCCACGTTGCCGAAGCCCTGCACGATCACGCGCGCACCGCGCACGTCCATGCCCAGACGGCGGGCCGCTTCGCAGCTCACCACGAACACGCCGCGGCCGGTCGCTTCGCGACGGCCCAGCGAGCCACCCAGCGAGATCGGCTTGCCCGTCACCACACCCGTGGCGGTGGAACCCTCGTTCATCGAGTAGGTGTCCATCATCCACGCCATGATTTGCTCATTGGTGTTGACGTCCGGTGCCGGAATGTCCTTCGTCGGCCCGATGATGATGTTGATTTCGCTGGTGTAACGACGCGTCAGGCGCTCGAGCTCGCCGCGCGAGAGCTTGCGCGGGTCGACGCGGATACCGCCCTTGGCGCCGCCGTACGGCACGTTCACGGCCGCGTTCTTGACCGACATCCAGGCCGACAGGGCCATGACCTCGGACAGCGTAACGTCCTGGTGGAAGCGCACACCGCCCTTGCCGGGGCCGCGCGAGGTGTTGTGCTGGACACGATAGCCCTCGAAATGGGCAATGGTGCCGTTATCGAGTTCGATCGGGCAGTCGACGATCAGGATACGCTTCGGGCGCTTGAGGGTTTCGACCCAGCGCGAGAGCGAGCCCAGATAGGGCGTGACACGGTCAACCTGTTGGAGGTAGTTACCCCACGGACCGAGGTGCTCGGCGTCGAGGTAAGAAGGCAAGGCATGTGACGTTTGTGACATCGTTGGATTCTCCGGCTTCAATCTGCGCCGCACGCACATACCGTGCTTGCGACACGAATGGCTGGCACTTTACAAAAAACCGTCGAGAACAATCCAATGCCGAATAAACATGCATCTATGCATTTCATGCATAGTTTCAAGTCGACGGCTATTTCCCCCTTATGCCCGGCCAATGACGGCGTACGCCCGAGAAATCCCGAAGCCCGGCGAAACCCTGCTGCGGGCCCGGTCTTTCCCGGTAAGGATGGGAGATGCCCCAGCGCGGGACACCGTGTGTCGAAGCCGCGTCAGCCTTTGACCTGATCGCGCACCGCCTGCCAGAACGCTTCGACGACATCGCGCTTGGCGCGCTCGCGCCGGTTGCTGGCGTCGGTATAGGCGAGACGGTCGCGGTAGAGGCGGATTTCCATATCCAGGTGCCACGGGGCGGACGCCTTGCCCGGGGGCGCGAGATCGATCAGTTCGCCCCGCGCGACCGAATCGATCACCGCACTCTCCGGCAGGAAGGCTACACCGTGCCCGGCCAGCACCATCGACTTGAGCGCCTCGGCCATGTCCGTCTCATAGACCTTGTCCAGATACGGCGGGCTCGACGCATCGCCAGCGAGCAGATCGGCCATGCGCCCCAGGTAGGCGTTCGACGTGTAGGCCAGATAAGGCACCGGGGCGTCCGACGTGCCGGGCAGCCTGAACCGGGCGCGCTTTTGCGGCGTCGGGGCGCTGTAGGGGCTGAAACGCTCGCTGCCGAGCACGATCATCTCGTAGCGTGCTGCGTCGAGTTGCAGCGGCTGGCTGGGGTGGTAGTAGCACATCAGCAGATCGCAACCGCCGTCGGTCAGCGACATGGCGGCGTCGTGCACGTTAAGCGCGCGCAAACGGCTGCGCAACAGGCCCAGACGCTTTTCCAGCGTCTTGAGCCAGCGCGGGAAGAACGTCATCGACAGCGTGTGCGGTACGGCGAAGTCGAGCACCGAATGATCGGCAGAGCGCTGTTCGCGTAGCAAGGCGCGCGCTTCCTGCGCCTGAGAGAGCAAGGCGAGCGCCTGCTCGTAGAACACCTCACCGGCCGGGGTCAGGCGTGTCGGATAGCTGGAACGGTCGATGAGTTCGCTGCCGAGCCACGCCTCGAGCGACTGGATACGGCGCGAGAACGCGGGCTGCGTCACATGGCGCAACTCGGCCGAACGGCTGAAACTGTTCGTCTTGGCGAGCGACACGAAGTCCTCGAGCCACTTGATTTCCATGCGGTACTCCCGCGTCGGCGATGTCAGCGCGCTAGTCTACTCAATCGCCCGCCCGGATGACAGGCCTGCGCCCGTCATCCGTCGCCAGCGACGCTGTTGTACCGTACGCCTGCGCCCCGGCAGGACTCAGGAGACGACCGTCGCGAAGTGCGACGCCTCGGCATCCCCTTCCCCGCCGCGACGCTGCTGCTGCAACGCCCACATCTGCGCGTAGAGCCCTTCGGCACGCAGTAGCTCGTCGTGGGTGCCGCGCTCTACGATGCGACCCTTGTCGAGCACGATGATCTGCGCTGCGTGCACGACCGTCGAGAGGCGGTGTGCGATGACCAGCGTGGTGCGCTCGCGGGCGATGTTGCGCAACTCCGACTGGATCGCCTGCTCGGAGCGCGAATCCAGCGCCGAGGTCGCCTCGTCGAAAATCAGGATGTGCGGATTCTTCAGGATGGTGCGGGCGATCGCCACACGCTGCTTCTCGCCCCCGGAGAGCTTGAGACCGCGCTCGCCGACCATCGACTCGTAGCCGGCGGGCAGGCTCTCGATGAAGTCGTGGATGTGTGCCGCACGGGCCGCCGCAATGACCTGCTCGCGCGATGCCGACGGATTGCCGTAGGCAATGTTGTAGTAGATCGTGTCGTTGAACAGCACCGTGTCCTGCGGCACGATGCCGATGGCCGCGCGCAGTGAGTCCTGCGTCACGTCGCGAATGTCCTGACCATCGATCGTGATGCGCCCTGCGGGCACGCCGGGGAAGCCCACGTCGTAGAAGCGGAACAACAGACGCGAGAGTGTCGATTTGCCCGAGCCGCTGTGTCCGACCACGGCCGTGGTGGTGCCCGCCGCGACGGTGAAATCGACATCATGCAGAATCTGGCGCGACGCCTCATAGCCGAAGTTCACGTGCTCGAAGCGCACGGTGCTGCCGCGGCACACCAGCGGCGGCGCGCCCGGCGGATCGGCGACTTCGCGATTGACATCGAGCAGCGTGAACATGCGATCCATGTCGGTCATCGCCTGCTTGAGCTCGCGGTAGATGACACCGAGGAAGTTCAGCGGGATGTAGAGTTGCAGCATGAACGTGTTGACGAGTACCAGATCGCCGAGCGTCATGCGTCCGCTCATCACGCCCTGCGTGGCGTGCCAGAGAATCAGAATCAGCCCGCTCGCAATGATGACCTGCTGCCCGAAATTCAGCACCGAGAGCGAGTTCTGCGAGCGAATCGCGGCGGCGCGGTAGCGCTTGAGGTTCTCGTCGTAACGCTGCGTCTCGAACGCCTCGTTGCCGAAATACTTCACCGTCTCGTAGTTGATGAGCGAATCGATGGCGCGGGCATTGGCCTTCGAGTCGAGCTCGTTCATCGTGCGGCGAAAGTGCGTGCGCCACTCCGTGACCTTCACCGTGAACACGATGTAGAACGCGAGCGCGATGAGTGTGACGATGGCGTAGAAGGCGTCGTAACGCACGACGAAGAAGCCGAGCACGAGCGCCACTTCGATGAGCGTCGGCAGAATGCTGTAGAGCGAATACGAGATCATCGACTGGATGCCGCGCGTGCCTCGCTCGATATCGCGGCTCATGCCGCCCGTCTGGCGCTCCAGGTGAAAGCGCAACGACAACGCATGCAGGTGATGAAACACCTTGAGCGCGATTTGCCGCACGGCGCTCTCCGTCACCTTGGAAAACAGAATTTCCCGCAACTCGGTGAAGAGCGACGTGGACAGACGCACGATCCCGTACGCGATGACCAGCAGGCCGAGGCTGCCCACGACGAGCAGGCTCGGGTCGCCCGACGCGCGGGCCGAGGCCGAGAGCGACGCCACGGGGCCAAGCCCGTCGACGATGTGCTTCATGATGATGGGCACGCCGAGGTTGGCCACCTTGGCGAGGATCAGGCAGGACAGCGCCAGCGCAACGCGTCCGCGGAATTCGAGCAGGTAGGGAAACAGCGACTTGATGACTTGCCAGTCGCCGCGCGCAGGCCTGGGGGCGCCGGCGGCGGCCGGCGCAGGCTCGGCCGCAGTGAAACGTCTCATGATGGGGTTGGGGCGGCGTCCGGCTCGCGAGAGGGCTTTCCGCTAAAATCGTCGATGGCGTATTTTCGCAGAACCCGGCGTCTCATGCTGAGCCGACGCCGGGCGGCCCTCCCGCCTTTGGAGGCCCTCGGAACGACCGGTGCCGCGTGCCGATGCCAGGTCTTCCCCGCTGTTTCCGGCTTTTCCGGCTCACGCAAGGAATCTCATGAGTACCTCGACCCCCGCCCTCACGGCCCTGCCCGAAGAAAAAGAACTGGCGCTGCGCGTGCTGCCGATGCCCGCCGACGCCAATGCCCATGGCGACGTGTTCGGCGGCTGGATCATGTCGCAGGTCGACATCGCCGGCTCGATCCCCGCCGCGCAGCGCGCCAACGGTCGCGTGGCGACCATTGCCGTCAACTCGTTCCTGTTCAAGGAACCGGTATTCGTCGGCGACCTGCTGAGCTTCTACGCCACGATCGTGAAGACGGGCAATACGTCGATCACGGTCTATGTCGAGGCGTATGCGCAGCGCATGCGTCTGTCGCACGAGATCGTCAAAGTCACCGAGGCGATGGTGACCTACGTGGCGACCGACGAGGACCGCCGTCCGCGTCCGCTGCCCAAGCTCGAAACGCTCGGCTGAGTCGACTGCAACGACAAACGCCGCCGCCTCGCAATACGAGGCGTGCGGCGTTCATGCATCTGCCTGCCCAGCGATCCAACGATCTTCCCGGCAGTGGCGTTTTATGACGAGAACTGGCTGAAATCCGGCTTGCGCTTCTCGAAGAACGCGGTGAAGGCTTCGCGCGCTTCCGGTGAAACGAGCCGTTTGCCGAACTCCAGCGCCTCGTCGCGAATGCGCTCCTGCACGTCGTGTGCGCTGTCGCCCTTCATCAGTTGCTTGGTCACGCGCAGCGATCCCGCTGGCATGGCGGCCAGTTGCGCGGCGCGCTTCGCGGCGTATTCCGCCAGTTCGGCCGCCGGCACGATGCGGTTGACGAAACCCATCGCCACCGCCTCGTTCACGTCGAACGGCTCACCGAAAAGCAGCTTCTCGGCGGCACGCTGATAGCCCGCCACGCGCGGCAGCAGCCAGCTCGACGCCGCCTCCGGACACAGCGCCAGTTGCGAGAACGGCAGCGAGAAACGCGCCGTATCGGCCGCGTACACCACGTCGCAATGCAGCAGCAGCGTGGTACCGACGCCGACCGCATTGCCCGCCACGGCCGCGACGATCGGCTTGGTCGCCTGACTGATCGCGCGCAGGAACTGGAACACGGGTGCGTTCTCGTCCTTCGGCGGGTTTTTCAGGAAATCCTCGAGATCGTTGCCTGCCGAGAAAGCCTCCGGCTGCCCCTGAATCAGGATCACGCGCAGCGACGGATCGGCCTCGGCTTCGGCAATGCCGTCTGCGACGGCCTGATACATCGCCGCGGTAATCGCATTCTTCTTATGCCCGCGGTTCAAAGTCAGCACCTGCACGGCGCCCTGACGCTGCACCAATACCTCTTCCATCTCTTGTGTCTCCTCGGGATTGCCGGCAATCCATCACGCCATGACACCGTGATGCCGTGCTTGCGTAATGCTGGCTTCGCCGGATCGTCGCCCGCGATATATGACAAGGCCGGGGGCGGCCACGCATTCGCGAAACCGCACCCCGGCGCCCTGAGCCGTCGTCTGCTGCCTGTCTTGCGGATGCCTGCGCCACGCCTGACGGCCGCCGACGACGCCCCGCTTACATACGCTCGAGAATCCCCGCAGCGCCCATGCCGGTCCCCACGCACATCGTCACCATGCCGTACTTCAGGTTGTGACGACGCAGCGCGTGCACCACCGTCGCCGCCCGCACCGCACCGGTCGCGCCCAGCGGGTGGCCCAGGGCAATCGCGCCGCCCATCGGGTTGACCTTGCTGGTGTCGAGATCCAGATCCTTGATGACGGCCAGCGCTTGCGCCGCGAACGCTTCGTTCAGTTCGATCCAGTCCATCTGATCCTGCGTCAGCCCGGCGGCGCGCAGCGCGGCCGGAATGGCTTCCTTCGGACCGATGCCCATGATCTCCGGCGGCACACCGCGCACGGCGAACGACACGAAACGCGCGAGCGGCGTGAGGTTGAACTGCTTGAGGATCTTCTCGCTCACGACGAGCAGCGCACCGGCGCCATCCGAGGTCTGCGAGCTATTGCCGGCCGTGACCGATCCCTTGTTCGCGAACACCGGGCGCAGCTTGGCCAGCCCTTCGATCGACGTATCGGGACGCGGGCCTTCGTCGAGCGAGAGCGTGCGCGTCTTGATCGACACTTCGCCCGTCGCCAGATTCGGGAATCGTTCGACGATCTCGATCGGCGTGATCTCGTTGGTGAACTCGCCGCTCTGCTGCGCCTTGATCGCCTTCTGGTGCGACGCCAGCGCGAAGGCGTCCTGCGCCTCGCGCGTCACGCCCCACTGCTGCGCGACCTTCTCGGCCGTCAGCCCCATGCCGTAAGCGATGCCCACGTTCTCGTCGCGCTCGAAGATCGACGGCGAGAGCGACGGCGTGTTGCCCATCATCGGCACCATGCTCATGCTCTCCACGCCGCCGGCGAACATCGCGTCGGCTTCGCCCACACGAATGCGGTCGGCCGCCATGGCGAGCGCCGTGAGGCCCGAGGCGCAGAAGCGGTTGACGGTCACGCCGCCCACCGTGTTCGGCAGGCCCGAGAGCAGCGCGCTGATACGCGCCACGTTCAGGCCCTGCTGCGCTTCGGGAATGGCGCAGCCGATGATCGCGTCTTCGATCACCTTCGGATCGAGATCCGGCACCTGCGCGAGCGTGCTCTTGAGGATGGTCGCGAGCAGGTCGTCCGGACGGGTGTTCTTGTAGCTGCCCTTGGGTGCCTTGCCGATCGGCGCACGCGTGGCGGCAACGATATAGGCGTCTTGCAGTTGTTTGCTCATCTCTGTCTCCGATCGGCTTAGTTGCGCACCGGCTTGCCGGTTTGCAGCATGCCCATGATGCGTTCCTGGGTCTTCGACGTGCCCAGCAGGTCGATGAAGGCGCGACGCTCGAGCGCCAGCAGCCACTCTTCGTTCACGAGGCTGCCGGCTTCCACGTCGCCGCCGCACACGGCTTCGGCAATACGCGAGGCGATCAGGAAGTCGTGCGCCGAAATGAAATTGCCGTCACGCATGTTCACAAGCTGCGCCTTGATCGTCGAGACGCCTGAGCGCCCTGCGACCGGAATGCCGGCCGGCTTGAGCGGCGGACGATACCCGGCCACGGCCAGTGCGCGCGCTTCGTTGCGGGCGACCGACAGCAATTCGTGCACGTTGTAGACGATGGTGTCCGTCGGCTTCAGGTAGCCCATGTCGCGGGCGTCGAGCGCCGAGGCCGAGACCTTCGCCATGGCCGCGTTGGTGAACGACTTGGTCACGAACTGGAGGTACTGCACGCTGCCTGCCGCATTCGCGGCGTCGGCCGCGCGAATCGCGGCTTCCTTCAGACCGCCACCGGCCGGCACCAGACCCACGCCGACTTCCACGAGACCGATGTAGCTCTCGAGCGCCGCCACACGCTTGGCGCTATGCAGCAGCAGCTCGCATCCCCCGCCCAGCGCAATGCCGGAGACCGCCGAGACGACCGGTACCTGCGCGTACTTCACGCGCATCATGCCGTCCTGGAATTTCTTGATGAACGGCTCGATGCCCTTTGCCCCGCCCATCATGAACGCCGGCATGGCGGCGGCCAGATCGGCACCGGCCGAGAACGGACCGCCCGGTGCGCCGAGTTGCAGCGACGTCGGCTGCCACACGACCACGGCGCGATACTGCTGCTCGGCCAGATCGATGGCGCGGGTCAGACCGTCGATGACATCCGGCCCGATCGTATTCATCTTCGACTTGAACGAGACGATGAGCACGTCGTCCTGGCCCGGGGTGTCATCGACCCACACGCGCACGGCGTCGTTCTCTTCGATGGTCTTGCCGAACTTGCGCGGGTCGGCGCCGGCGCCACCCACGAGCGCCGCCGGGAACACCTGACGCTGGTACACCGGCAGCGTGCTGCGCGGCACGAAGGCGTCCCTGGCCGGGGCATACGAGCCCTCAGCCGTGTGCACACCGCCTGCCTCGGCGACCTTGCCGCTCGTCACCCACTTGGGCAGCGGTGCGCTCGACAGTGCCTTGCCCGCGTCGATGTCTTCCTGCACCCATTGGGCGATGTCCTTCCAGCCAGCGGCCTGCCAGTCCTCGAACGGACCGGTGCTCCAGCCGAAGCCCCAACGGATCGCGAAGTCCACTTCACGCGCGTTGTCGGCGATCTGCTCGAGATACACGCCGATGTAGTGGAACACGTCGCGGAACACGGCCCACAGGAACTGGGCTTGCGGGTTGGTCGATTCGCGCAACAGACGCAGACGCTCGGCCGGGGCCTTCTTCAGAATGCGCACGACCATCTCGTCGGCCTTCTTGCCCGACTCGACGTACTCGCCCGATTGCGGGTCGAGCACCTTGATGACCTTGCCTTCCTTCTTGTAGAAACCGGCGCCGGTCTTCTGACCCAGTGCGCCCTTCTCGACCAGCGCCTTGAGCACCGCCGGAGTGGCGTAGGCCGGTGCGAACGGGTCGTCCTTGAGGTTGTCCTGCATCGTCTTGATGACGTGCGCCATCGTGTCCAGACCGACCACGTCGGCCGTGCGGAACGTGGCCGACTTGGCGCGGCCGAGCTTGCTGCCGGTCAGGTCGTCGACGACATCGAACGGAATGCCGTACTTCTGCGCTTCGGCGAACACCGCCAGAATCGAGAACACCCCGACGCGGTTGGCGATGAAGTTCGGCGTGTCCTTCGCTCGTACCACACCCTTGCCGAGCGTGGACGTGAGGAACGTTTCGAGCTGGTCGAGAATCGCCGGATCGGTGGTCGCGGTCGGAATCAGCTCGACCAGATGCATGTAGCGCGGCGGGTTGAAGAAGTGCACGCCGCAGAAGCGCGACTTCAGGTCGGCGTCGAAGCCTTCCGAGAGTTCGGTGATCGACAGACCCGACGTGTTCGAAGCGAAGATCGCGTGCTTGGCCAGATGCGGCGAGACCTTCTTGTACAGGTCGTGCTTCCAGTCCATGCGCTCGGCGATCGCTTCGATCACCAGGTCGCAGCCGGCGAGCTTCTCGATATCGTCTTCGTAGTTCGCCGTCTCGATGTATTGCGCGTCGGCCTTGTCGGCGAACGGCGCGGGGCTCAGCTTCTTCAGGCCGTCGATGGCACGCGTGACGATGCCGTTCTTCGGGCCTTCCTTGGCCGGCAGATCGAACAGCACGACGGGCACTTTCGCGTTGACGAGGTGGGCAGCGATCTGCGCACCCATCACGCCGGCGCCGAGCACGGCGACCTTGCGTACGACCAGGGGTTTATTGGTTTGGCTCACAGTGATCTCCTCCGCTCTCAGAACAGGTCGACGTCGACTTCCATTTGCGTCTTCGCGCCAGCGCGAGCTACGCGGATGTGATACGCGGTCTCCGGCAGCAGCTTGGCGAAGTAGAACCGCGCGGTGGCAAGCTTCGACTCGTAGAACTTGTCGCCGCTGCCTTGCTTGTCGAGCGCGATACGTGCCATGCGAGCCCAGAAGTAGGCGAACACGAGATGCCCGACCACACGCTGATACGGCACGGCAGCCGCACCGACTTCGTCCGGGTTGGCCATCGCCTTCATGCCGATTTCCATCGTCAGCTTCTGGACCTTGTCGCCGATGTCCGCGAGCGGATTGACGAACTCCTGCATTTCCTCCTTCACGCCTTCGGCTTCCACGAAGTCCTGCACGAGTTTGCCGAACTTCTTGAGCTTCGCGCCCATGTCGCCGAGCACCTTGCGGCCCAGCAGGTCGAGTGCCTGAATCGAGTTGGTGCCCTCGTAGATCATGTTGATACGCGCATCACGCACGTATTGCTCCATGCCCCACTCGGCGATATAGCCGTGACCACCGTAGATCTGCAACGCGTGGTTCGTGCACTCGAACGCGTTGTCGGTCAGGAAAGCCTTGATGATCGGCGTGAGCAGCGCGACCAGATCGGCGGCTTCGCGGCGCTCGGCTTCGTCGCCATGCGCCAGTTCCTTGTCGATCTGCAACGCCGTCCAGTACGAGAACGCGCGGCCACCTTCCACATAGGCCTTTTGCGTGAGCAGCATGCGGCGCACGTCCGGATGCACGATGATCGGATCGGCCGGCTTGTCCGGTGCCTTCGGGCCGGTGAGCGAGCGCATCTGAATGCGTTCCTTCGCGTACGCCAGCGAGTTCTGATAAGCGACTTCCGTCAGGCCCAGACCCTGCATGCCAACGCCCTGACGCGCGGCGTTCATCATCACGAACATGGCGTTCAGGCCTTTGTTCGGTTCACCGACGAGCCAGCCTTTGGCGCCGTCGAGGTTCATCACGCAGGTGGCATTGCCGTGAATGCCCATCTTGTGTTCGATCGAGCCGCACTTGATACCGTTGCGCTCGCCCGGTGCGCCGTTCGCGTCGGGAATGAACTTCGGCACGACGAACAGCGAGATGCCCTTGGTTCCCGGGGGCGCATCCGGCAGACGTGCCAGCACGAGGTGAATGATGTTGGCGGCCATGTCGTGCTCGCCAGCGGAGATGAAGATCTTCGTGCCGGAGATGGCGTACGAACCGTCGCCGTTCGGCTCGGCCTTCGTGCGCAGCATGCCGAGGTCAGTGCCGCAGTGCGGCTCGGTCAGGCACATCGTGCCGGTCCACTCGCCCGAGACGATCTTCGGCAGATAGGTGGCTTGTTGCTCGGGGGTGCCATGGGCGTGCAGGCACTCGTAAGCGCCGTGCGACAGGCCGGGATACATCGTCCATGCCTGATTGGCCGAATTCAGCATTTCGTACAGGGCATTGTTGATGACCTGCGGCAGACCTTGACCGCCGAACTCGGGATCGCACGCCAGTGCGGGCCAGCCGGCCTCGACGTACTGGGCATAGGCTTGCTTGAAACCGGTGGGCGTGGTGACAACGCCATCGCCTTCGTACTTGCAGCCCTCGCGATCGCCCACCTGATTGAGCGGGAAGACCACTTCGCTACAGAACTTGCCGGCTTCTTCGAGCACCTGATTGATGGTGTCGGCATCGATGTCCGCGTGTTTCGGCAATGCCTTCAATTCGTTTTCCACGCCCAGCAGCTCGTGCATCACGAATTGCATGTCGCGCAGCGGCGCGTTGTACTGTCCCATGACCTACTCCTCCGAACAAATCGAATCGAATCGCGGACGGCTCGCGCCTCACCCGCGCTGATAAGACGAAATCAGTTTTTCCAGTGCCACCCGGGTCATGTCGACGGCGCCAGGCTCCCGAAGGAAGCGCGCGTCGTGATGCAGGCCGAGTGTCAGGCTGTACATTTCAAAGAGCATCAGGCGCGGATCGGTGTCCACACGCAGATGTCCCTCCTCCTTCGCTTGCGTGATGGCGCGCAGCAGGGCGGATCGCCACAACCGCACGCTCTTCACCAAGGCTTCGCGCACCGGGCTGGCCGCGCGATCGTCATACTCGACGGCACCGCTGATGTAAATGCAACCCGTCGTCACCTCGCGAATGCGCTTGTCCATCCAGCGATCCACCAGGGCTCTGAGTCGCGGCAGGCCGCGCGGCACTTCCATGCTGGGAGCGAACACCTCTTGCTCGAAGCGCCGGTGATATTCGCGCAGCACTTCGATCTGCAAGTCTTCGCGCGAACCGAAGTGCGCGAAGACGCCGCTTTTGCTCATTTGCATACGATCGGCCAGCAAGCCGATCGTCAGCCCCTCGAGTCCATCCCGCCCCGCCAGTTCCAGCGCGACATTCAGGATTGCGGCACGTGTCTGTTCACCCTTTCGCATGTGTATTGGCATCGCTATCGTTATCCGTTCCTCGATGCTAACCAAAAAATCGAACGGCCGTCCTATTATTGGGGGACGCCCATGGGCGAACAAGGAATTTATTAGATCGGAATACCTAATCGGTATCGTGGGCGGGAGGGGCTTCGGCGGCGTCGGTAAAGGGCCCGGCCGAGATCGGGGGTGCAGGGGAATTCGCCCGCATGGGGCCCGGCATCAGTCGTACTTGCCACGCGTAAGCAGTTGCATCACGAAGCGATAGAGCCGGTAGGCCATCCACTGGCGAAAGCGCCGCCAGCGCGAGCGTGCGCCGTACCGGTCGGGGTCGATGAGACGCGCCTCGGCAAACGCCTTGCGGATGTGGTCGCGCAACTGGATGACCAGCGGGTCGTCGAGCACGACGACATTGGCCTCGTGATTCAGGAACAGGGACAAGGCGTCGAGATTGGACGAGCCGACCGTCGCCCAGACATCATCGACCACGGCCACCTTGCCATGCAGTTGACGCATGTCGTACTCGGCGATGCGTACACCGGCGTCGAGCAGCTTGGCGTACAGCCAGGGCACCGCCGTGTCGAGCAGACGGAATTCCTTGCGACCGATCAGCAGATGCACCGATACGCCGCGCCGGGCCGCCTGCGTCAGAGCGCGCCGCAGTCGTCGGCCGGGCACGAAGTAGGGATTCGCGAGCCACACCTCCTGACGCGCGCGACCCAGCGCCCTCAGATAGGCCTTCTCCACGGCGCGGCGATTGTGCAGATTGTCGCGTGCCACGAACGCGGCCTGACCGGCGTAAGGGGCGCGCAAACGTCCGCGCTGTCCGCGACGCCGAAGACGGAATGGCGTGCCCAGATACCCCGGCGCGAGACGCAGCCATTGAATGTGAAACGCGATGGCGATGTCGGCGACGATGGGGCCACGGCATTGCACGGCAAAGTCCCAGCGCGCATCGCTCATGCGCGTGCCGCCTCCGCCGTTGAAGTCATCGATGATGTTGATGCCGCCGACGAACGCCACCTCGTGATCGATGATGGCGAGCTTGCGGTGCGTGCGCGAGAAACCGAACTTGCCGAACAGATGCGGATTGTAGATGCGATGCATCACCCCGGCCTCTCGCCAGTCGGCAAAGCAAGGCAGGCGACGGCTCGTGCCGAGACCGTCGGTGATGACACGCACCGCGACCCCGCGTTGCGCCGCGCGTTGCAGCGCGGCCGACACATTACGCCCGGCCTCGTCGTCTTCGAAGATGTACGTCTCGAGCGCCACTTCGCGTGTGGCGCTGTCGATCGCCGCGATGAGCGCAGTGAAGTAGTGCTGCCCCTGATAGAGCAGCGTCAGATCGTTATTGTGGGAAAACGGCAGGTACTTGCCCATCCGCGCGCGGTGCAGCGGCTAGCGCACGCGCATCGGCAGTTGCCGGATGGCATCGCCGTTCGACGGGGAGAAACAACGCGCCGCAGCCGCTTCCCACGGCAGCCAGGCATAGGCGACATGCTCGCGCGGGGAGAGCGTCACCGTGGTGTTCTCGGGCACACACAGACCGAACCAGTGCTCCGTGTTGCGCGTGACCCCGGGGGCATAGCGATGCGCCCATCGCGCATAGATGTCGTACTGAATCTCGTGCTGCCAGTCGGTCAGGGCGGAGGCAGGTATCGCAGTCCCGTCCGCCACGCGGATGCCGGTCTCCTCGAACACCTCGCGCGCGGCCGTCTCGATAAGCGGCTCGTCGAGCCGATCCTTGCTGCCGGTGACCGATTGCCAGAAGTTCTCGGCATCGGCGCGCTTGATGAGCAGCACGTCGAGCGCCGGCGTATAGATCACGACAAGCACGGATTCGGGAATTTTGAAGGGCTTCATGCAGGCGGCGATGGCTTGAATTCGACAGGAAAACGACTGAAAACCGGCGACAACGGCTCATTGTAATGGGCAATTGCGCTGTATCGTGGCTGAAATCCCACCTATCCGCCCAGCCGCCCATCCGACTGCAACGCCTCGACGCACGGCGTGGTCGACCGACGCTTGCGCGACGACTGGCCGATCGTCCGGCCATCCCAGTCATCGCGAGCCTTGCAGGCGAACGACACTGCGCGATCTCACGGCACGCCGGCTTGAGCGCCGACGATCATCGTCCTGCCCAAAAAACAAAAACCCCCTCGCCTTGCGGCGCAGGGGGTTCGAGATCGGCAGACCGGCAAAGGCCGGTGCTGCACCGTGTTTGCCGTCAGACCTTCGGCGCTTCCGATTGACGCAGACGGATGTGCAGTTCGCGCAGTTGACGCTCGTCGACCGGCGACGGCGCCTGCGTGAGCAGATCCTGCGCACGTTGGGTCTTCGGGAACGCGATCACGTCACGGATCGAATCGGCGCCGGCCATCATCGTGATGATGCGGTCGAGACCGAAGGCGATACCGCCGTGCGGCGGCGCGCCGTACTGGAGCGCGTCGAGCAGGAAGCCGAACTTCGCGCGGGCTTCTTCCTCACCCAGCTTGAGCGCGCGGAACACCTTGCTCTGCACGTCTTCCTGGAAGATACGGACCGAACCGCCGCCGATTTCCCAGCCGTTGAGCACCATGTCGTAGGCCTTCGCCAGGCACTTGCCCGGATCGGTCTCGAGGTAGTCGATGTGCTCGTCCTTCGGGCTCGTGAACGGGTGATGGCAAGCGACCCAGCGGGCGTCTTCCTCGTCGTACTCGAACATCGGGAAGTCGACGACCCACAGCGGACGCCAGCCGGCTTCGAACAGGCCGTGGCTCTTGCCGAATTCCGAATGACCGATCTTCAGACGCAGCGCGCCGATGCCGTCGTTGACGACCTTGGCCTTATCGGCACCGAAGAAGATGATGTCGCCGTCTTGCGCACCGGTGCGCTCGAGAATCGAGGCCACCGCAGCGTCGTGCAGGTTTTTGACGATCGGGCTTTGCAGACCGTCGCGGCCCTTGGCCACTTCGTTGACCTTGATCCACGCCAGACCCTTCGCGCCGTAGATCTTCACGAACTCGGTGTAGGCGTCGATTTCGCTACGCGAGATCTCTGCACCGCCCGGCACGCGCAGCGCGACCACACGGCCGCCTTCGGTCGTGGCCGGCACCGAGAACACCTTGAAGTCCACGTCGCCCATCACGTCGGTCAGTTCGGTGAACTCGAGCTTCACGCGCAGATCGGGCTTGTCCGAGCCGAAGCGACGCATCGCTTCCGCGTACTCCATGACCGGCACCTTGGCGTCCAGCTCCACGCCGATCGCTTCCTTGAAGACGTGACGGATCATGTTCTCGAACAGATCGCGGATTTCCTGCTCCGAGAGGAACGAGGTTTCGCAGTCGATCTGCGTGAATTCCGGCTGACGGTCGGCGCGCAGGTCTTCGTCGCGGAAGCACTTGGTGATCTGGTAGTAACGATCGAAGCCGGCCACCATCAGCAACTGCTTGAAGAGCTGCGGCGACTGCGGCAGCGCGAAGAACATGCCGGCGTTCACACGCGAGGGCACCAGATAGTCGCGCGCGCCTTCCGGGGTGCTCTTCGTGAGCATCGGGGTTTCGATGTCGATGAAGCCGTGTGCGTCCAGATACTTGCGCACTTCCATCGCCACCTTGTAGCGCAGGCGCAGGTTGTATTGCATCTGCGGACGACGCAGATCCAGCACGCGATGCGTGAGGCGCGTGGTTTCCGACAGGTTTTCGTCGTCGAGTTGGAACGGGGGCGTGACCGACGGGTTGAGCACTTCGAGCTCGTGGCACAGCACTTCGATCTTGCCGCTCGTCAGGTTGGCGTTCTCGGTGCCGGCCGGACGGCTGCGCACGAGGCCCGTAATCTGCACGCAGAATTCATTGCGCAGGCCTTCGGCGGCCTTGAACATCTCCGCGCGGTCCGGATCGCACACGACCTGCACCAGACCCTCGCGATCGCGCAGGTCGATGAAGATGACCCCGCCGTGATCACGGCGGCGATTGACCCAGCCACAAAGCTTGACCGTTTGGCCCAGTTGTTGCTCGGTCACCAGACCGCAGTAGGAGGTACGCATGGACATTTTGCTGTTCCGATTTTCAAAAATTGGCGCCGGCGATTCCCGGTGGCTCAAAGGAGCGGGCCGGGACGCTGCTGGCGCGGGTTGTGGGCGGGCGCCACCACGCCCATCGATACGATGTACTTGAGAGCGGCGTCGACCGACATGTCGAGTTCAACGACGTCGCTCGACCGCATCATCAGGAAAAAGCCTGAGGTCGGGTTCGGCGTCGTCGGGACATAAACGCTCACGTACTCGCCCTGCAAGTGATTGACCACATCGCCGCCCGGCGCGCCGGTCAGGAAGGCGATGGTCCAGGAATCCGCGTGCGGATAACGCACAAGCAACGCCTTGCGAAACGCGTTGCCGCTGCTCGAGAGCAATGTGTCGGATACCTGCTTGACGCTACCGTACAACGGTCCAACGATGGGAATGCGCGTCAGCACGGCTTCCCACCAGCCGACCAGCTTCTGGCCGATGAAATTATGCGCCAGAAGACCGACGACGAAAACGAACGCCAGCGTGACCACCACGCCGAAGCCCGGCACGCGCATGCCGATGAGATGCGACGGCTGCCACCCGTCCGGCAGCAGCAGCAGGGTCTGATCCATCGTGCCGATGATCAGACCCAGTACCCACAGCGTGATGGCGAGAGGCACCAGCACCAGCAGGCCGGTGAGGAAAATCGTCTTCAGCGCGGGTTTCTTAACGCTCATGGCAGGACTCGCGAATATTGGCGGCTACGGGGGTCAGCGGGGGCTTAACAGCGCCGGGCGCTCGTCGCCCGGTGCTGCGTCGGTACTATCGCACGCCAGGCCGCCAGGCTCGACGCGCACTGTCTTGTTCTCTTTCAGTGGCAGGCGCAACCGCCGCCACAGCTTGCCGCCGGGGTGCTCGACGACTCGCCACCGGACGACGATGCCGACGACGAGCTCTCGCCCGAAGAAGCGGACGAAGAAGCGGCCGACGCCGATGCGCCCGGCGCTACGTCCGCAGCCGGTGCGCTCTTGCCGCCAGAACCGCCTCGGAAATCAGTGACATACCATCCCGATCCCTTGAGCTGGAACCCGGCCGCAGTCACCTGCTTGCGAAACGAGTCCTTGCCGCATTCCGGGCATTGGGTGAGCGGTTCATCGCTCATTTTTTGCAGCACATCCTTGGCGAAACCGCATGTTTCGCAACGATAAGCGTAGATAGGCATGATTCTTCCGACGGAAAAAAGGTGCGCAAAGCCTTGAATTATAACCGCTTCACAAGGCTTTCGGGATTTGTCGGAGATATATGGGGCCGCGGCCGCGCAAGATCAAGACAGGACGTGCCCGCACTTGGCGTCGCGGGCACGTGTCCTGTTCTCGCCTGCCGCGCTCAGATCGTCGAAACCTGCTGCTCCGGCGGCTGGCCGCGCTCCGACGCAGGTTGCAGGAGCGAGCCGACCACCATGCCGGTGATCGACGCCAGCAGACCGGCCAGTTGCGGCGGCACCAGCGCGTCGGGCATCAGCGCTTCGCAAGCGATCCACACGACCAGCCCGAAGAACACGGCCAGCGTGCCGCCCAGCGAGCTCGAACGCTTCCAGTACAGGCCGAACGCCAGCGGCACGAAGCAGCACACGAGCGTGACCTTGTACGCGCTCTCGACCATCTGGAAGATCGACGCCTTCGAATTCAGCGCATACACGAGCACGAGGGCTGTGAAGCACAGCACCACGAGGCGCATGAGTCGCAGCAGGTGTTTGTCGTCGATGCGCGACTTGAGCATCGGGCGAATGATGTTCTCGGCAAACGTCACCGACGGGGCCAGCAGCGTGGCCGACGCGCAGCTCTTGATCGCCGAGAGCAGTGCGCCGAAGAACATCACCTGCGCAACGATCGGCACGCTAGTGAGCACCAACTGCGGCAGAATCTGTTGCGGATCGGTGCCGATGTACTTCTGCACCATCGACGGCGCAATCAGCAACGCGGAGTAGGCAAGGAAGATCGGGATGAACGTGAAGATGAAGTACAGCACACCGCCCGTCACCGAACCGGACACCGCGATGTTCTCGGATTTGGACGACATCACGCGCTGGAACACGTCCTGCTGCGGAATCGACCCGAACATCATGGTGACGCCCGCGGCGATGAACGCGAGGACATCCGCAGGATTCATCTCGGGCAGGAACACGAACTTGCCGGCCTCCGACGCATGTGCGATCACGGCGCTCGCCCCGCCCGGCACCATGCCCGAGACGACCACGGCGATGTACACCAGACCCACGACGATGATGATCATCTGGATGAAATCGGTCACGGCCACCGAAATCATGCCGCCGAGCAGCGTGTAGGCCAGCACCGAAACCGCGCCGACGATCATGCCCATCGGCTCCGACATCGCCCCGCCCGATACCGTATGGAACACCAGACCGAGCGCCTTGATCTGCGCGCCGACCCAGCCGAGGTACGAGATCACGATGGCAATACTCGTGACCACTTCGACCGTGCGGTTGTACTTGAGCTTGTAGAAGTCGCCGATCGTCATGAGGTTCATGCGATACAGCTTGCGGGCAAAGAACAGGCCCACGAGAACCAGACACATCGACGAGCCGAACGGATCGGCGACCACGCCGCGCAACCCTTCGCCGATGAAGGTGGCCGGAATGCCGAGCACCGCTTCCGAGCCGAACCACGTCGCGAACACGACGGCCACGACCATGCCATAGGGCAAACGGCGGCCGGCGACGGTGAAATCTTTGGTATTGCGGACCTTGAGGGCGGCCAACAGCCCGATGGCCACCGAAATGACCCAATACAGAATGACAAACCAGATCAGCATAACGCGGCCCCAGCCAAGCCCCAGGGCGACGGTCATGGCAAGGTGGTTAGCGGCGGGCGTGTTCCGGCCGCATGAAGCCGCCGCGCGAGCTAACGATACCGAACCTTGGGCCGCAGCCTTCCGGGCAACAGAAAATCAGGTCGTGCATGACGGGGCTGATGCGATTCAGCGCTCGGGGGCGCCCGTTTTTGCCACCTGGCGAAAAAATTTTCGGCCGATTATAGCGGCGTGAGAGACGCGCGGGGAAAAAATCACAATTCCCCGTGCGGATCGTGGCAAATATCGGGAAATACCTAACGTCTGGAACGACTTACCGGTAGTTGCCGTCAGCGTTTCGTGGCGCTCGGTCCACCGCAACGGCAGGTTGCGAATCAGCGACGGCGCCACACCATCCAGTGCTCCGCCCCGGCAAAGACCGGCACCGAGTCGTCGACCAGACGATCCGTCTCGCAGACGAAGTCCCTGGCCAGCAACGCGTCGAGTGCGTCCGGCGCGATGCCGAACGGGGGGCCCTTCGGCGTTTCCTTCAGGAAGAAGAATCCGGCCAGACGTGCCCCTTGCGGCAGCAGTTGCGCCATCCGGCGGGCGTAGTCCTGCCAGAGCGCACGGGGCAAGGCGCAGAGAAACGCCCGCTCGTAGACCACGTCGACCGTAAAGGGCGGCGTGTAGGTGAAGAAATCCGCCTGTTCGACGAGCGACGCGCGCGGTCCCAGTTGGGCCTGCGCCGACGCGACGGCGACCGGCGCAAAGTCGATCGCCCGCACCGGCCAGCCTTGCGCGTCGAACCAGGCGGCTTCGTACGCCGCGCCGCAGCCGGGAATCAGCGTGGCGCGCGGCGCGCCCTCGGCCGCCACGAAGTCGCGCAGCGCCTGAGGCACCCCGGCGGCGTCCCACGGCATGAAGGCGTTTGCGAAGCGCTCGTCCCAGAATTCCGCACGCGACGGATCGCGATGGGCAAATGAGGGGGCCGACGACGGCGCCGAGGGTGCGCCGCCCGTCTGCGGGCGGTCGTCCCCCTGAGGGGCGGCATAGGTGACGTGAATCTTCCGGGCGGCGGGCACAGTCGGCTCCTGGTCGAGAATCAGCGATAAAGCCAGAAGAACGCTGTCAGCACGCCGATGGCAACCCCGCCCACCAGACAGAACGCGCCAGTGAGCAGCCGGTTGGTGCGACGTTGCTCGTGCAGCAATGCGCGCAGCAGCGTCTCGTCCGGCGTACGCGCATGGGCCGCGAGCGCCTGATGGATGAGACGCGGCAGTTGCGGCATGGTCTTGCTCCACTGCGGCACTTCGGCCTTCAGGCGCTCCAGCCAGCCGCGCGGGCCAATCTGTTCGGACATCCAGCGCTCGAGGAACGGCTTGGCCGTCTTCCACAGATCCAGATCCGGATCGAGCTGACGACCGAGCCCTTCGATATTGAGCAGCGTCTTTTGCAGCAGCACGAGTTGCGGCTGAATCTCGACGTTGAAGCGGCGCGACGTCTGGAACAGACGCATGAGCACCAGCCCCAGCGAGATTTCCTTGAGCGGCCGGTCGAAGTACGGCTCGCAGACCGCACGAATCGCGCCTTCCAGTTCTTCGACGCGCGTATCCGGCGGCACCCACCCCGACTCCAGGTGCAGCGACGCCACCCGGTGGTAATCGCGACGGAAGAAAGCGAGGAAGTTCTGCGCCAGATAGTTCTTGTCGAATTCGGACAGCGCACCGACGATGCCGCAGTCGAGCGCGATATACCGGCCGAACGTTGCGGGGTCGAGGCTGACCAGAATGTTGCCCGGATGCATGTCGGCGTGGAAGAAGCCATCGCGCAGGAACTGCGTGAAGAAGATCTCGACGCCCTCGCGCGCCAGCTTCTTGAGGTCGACGCCCGCCTCGCGCAGCACTTCGATCTGGCTGATCGGCACGCCGTGCATACGCTCCATCACCAGAACGAAGCTGGAACTGAATTCCCAGTAGATCTCGGGCACCATGAGCATGCCCGAGTCGATGAAGTTGCGGCGAAGCTGCGCCGCATTGGCGGCTTCGCGCATCAGATCGAGTTCGTCGTGCAGATACTTGTCGAATTCGGCGACCACTTCGCGCGGCTTCAGCCGCTTGCCGTCCGGCCACAGCCGCTCCACCCAGCCGGCCAGATCGCGCATGAGCGCCAGATCGCTGTCGATCACGCTGAGCATGTTCGGGCGCAGCACCTTGACCGCAACTTCCTTGCCCGCGTGTTCCCCATGGCGAATGCGGGCGAAGTGCACCTGTGCGATCGACGCGCTCGCCACCGGCGTGCGCTCGAACTCGACGAACACGTCTTCGAGCGGGTGCCCCAACGACTTCTCGATGGCCGCGCGCGCCACCTCAGGGTCGAACGGCGGCACCTGATCTTGCAGACGGGCCAGTTCCTGGGCGATATCGGGCGGCATCAGATCGCGACGCGTCGAAAGCACTTGCCCGAACTTCACGAAGATCGGCCCCAGCGATTCGAGCGCCAGACGCAGGCGCTCGCCACGCGGGACTCTCAGCCCGCTGCGTCCGAACGACAGCACGCGCAGCAGCCCGCGCGCAAAGGGATGGGGAATGCTCGAGAGCACCAGCTCGTCGAGCCCGTATCGATAGCAGACGAAAAAGATCTTGATAAGGCGCAGAAGACGCATCGGTCAGCGGCCTCCGTGAGTGCGGGGTGCCGGGGCCGGGGTGCCCTCGCTCACGCCCTTGAGGCGTTCCAGCTTCTCGATACGTTTCTCCAGCCGCGCGAGGTCGTCGCGCAAGGTGCCGATATCGGTGCGCATGGCATCGAGGCGCGGGCGCGCCACGAGCAGCGGATTCTCTTCCACGAGGTAATCGGCGAGCGATCGTGCCAGCGTGTCGCCGGTGCGGCGCGCACTGGCAACGGCGGCCTTGCCGGTCTGCGTCACCCGATGGGCTGCGGCGTCACCGATCACCTTGCTCAGGTCTTCGGCCACCTCCCAGCGCAGGTGCTGGGCAAGATAGGACACCGTGTTGGCAAACTCGGCATCGCCTTCGATCTTGACGTGGCGCATGACAGCGGCCTGACCGCCGCTGGCGAAATCGGCGAGCGCCGCAGGCGGCACCGAGATGCTGACGTCGCAAGGCAGGTCGGCTTCGGCCGCGGCGACGTAGCCGTCGTCGCCGACGCGCAGGCGCAGGTCGATCGGCGACATCGCGAGCCGGGCAGACGCACCGATGTGATGGCGCAAACGCTCACGTGCCCACGGTTCGCGGGCAAGCAAGTGGTTCACGGTGGCGGCAAAGGCTTTGGCGGCTACGGTCATGAGCTTGGCGGCCGGCCGGCGCTGAACACCGGTCGCACCGAAAGACGCCGCCCGGCAACGGATTGCGGACGGCAAAAACAAAAGAGCCCGCGCTTCAAACGCGGGCTCTCATTGTAAGGCAGGTTACGACAAAAACGTCGCCAGGCTTAACGTTGGCTTAGAGCTGCTGAATGCCGGCGAGTACCCAACCACCGCTGCCGGCCACCGGCTTGGTCAGGTTCCACACCTCATTGAACGGCTCGGCCGGCGCGCCTTCGGCTTCGCGGATCAGACCGGAGAAGCGAACGCTTGCCATGTACTCGGTGGCCGTTTGCTCGATGCCGAGCAGTTCGGCGTCGAGCTGCACGACGTCCGTACGGTTGGTCGACTTGCCGCGCTCTTCGAGGTCCATCTTGATTTCCGCGAACATCTGCGGCGTCGTGAACTCGTTGATATCGGCTTGATCGCCCTTGTCCCATGCGGCTTGCAGACGGTTGAAGTACACCTTGGCGCTGCGCAGGAAACCCTCGGCATCGAAGCCGGCCGGCACACCGAACGGACCAGTGGCAGCGGTAGCAGCACCCGCAGCGGCTGCCGGTACAGCCGACAGCGACGGCTGAGCGGACGATGCCGGTTGCGACGACGGTTGCGACTGGTTGTCCCACGACTGGCGCAGGGCATTGTTCGACGCATCGCTGCCCGCGCCTGCATAGGCCGGCGTCTGCGACTGCGACTTATTGCCGCGCAAGCGTCGGATGAGCCAAATTGCAGCGAACGCGATCAGCGCAATGATGATGACGTTGGCCATCATGCTGGCGAAAGCACCGCCCATGCCGAAGTGCGACAGCAGCGCCGCGATACCGAGACCCGCGGCCAGACCGGCGATCGGGCCGAGCCAGCGATTGGCCGGCTTGGCTGCGGCGGCCGCGCCTGCGGCACCCGCACCTGCGGCGGCGGCCGGCGCCGCTTGTTGCGGCGCAGCGCCCGGGGCTTGCGACGGCGGCGTTTGCTGGCGTTGCGTCACGGTGTTGGACTGCTTGCCGATGCTCCGGCCGCCGCCAACGCGCTTGGCATCAGCGTCCGCGATCGTCATGCCGACCGCCAATACGCCGGCCACCACGCCCAACAACAGCTTGTTTTTCAGGAACTGGAACATCGTTCTGGTATCTCCGTGGAGTTTATAGGTTGCTGTGTACTGACAAGCGTCAACCCGAATGGTTCAGCGCTTTTTTATTGACTGAAACCGGATGACGCGACGACCGATTCTGCCACAGCAGAATTAGCTTGTACTTAGAGAAACGCCCCGGCGCGGTATTTTTCCGCAAACCGGGGCGCCGGGGCGAATCAGGTAAGTAAGTGCTTAGTTTTCCAACGCGTCAGAACTTGCGGCCGATGTGAAGCGCGACCACGCCGGCGCTCAGGTTGTGGTACTCCACACGCTCCAGGCCGACCTCTTCCATCATCGTCTTGAGCGTTTCCTGGTCCGGGTGCATGCGAATCGACTCGGCCAGATAGCGGTAGCTATCTGCGTCGCCCGCAATGCGCGAACCGAGCCACGGCAGCACCTTGAACGAATAGGTGTCGTACGCCTTTTCGAGCGGCTGCCAGACTTTCGAGAACTCCAGCACCATCACCTTGCCGCCCGGCTTGATGACGCGGCGCATTTCCGCGAGGGCGGCGTCCTTATGCGTCATGTTGCGCAGCCCGAACGCCACGGTCACCACGTCGAAATAATTCGACGGGAACGGCAGCTTCTCGGCGTCACACAGCAGCGACGGCGTGACGATGCCTGCGTCGAGCAGACGATCGCGCCCAACGCGCAGCATCGATTCGTTGATGTCGGTGAGCCACACTTCGCCGGTCGGGCCCGCCGCACGGGCGAACGCCTTCGACAGGTCGCCGGTACCGCCCGCGATGTCGAGCACCTTGAAGCCGGGGCGCACGGCGGCGCGTCCGATCGTGAAGGCTTTCCAGATCCGGTGCAGGCCACCCGACATCAGGTCGTTCATGATGTCGTACTTGCTCGCGACCGAATGGAACACCTCGGCGACCTTGCCGGCCTTTTCCTTCTCGTCGACGGTTTCATAACCGAAGTGGGTCTGTTGGCCCATTGCAATCTCCCAAATCATGTAAGCGGGCGCACACTCAGATGCACGCCCCGCCGGGGCCTCAATGGTGGTGACAGCCACCGGCAGCCGGCGACGGCATCGGCGTGTCGCGATCGACACCCGCCGCCGCGAGCTTGTCCAGGTATTCCTGCCACAGCGCGTCCTGACGCACGCACAGCTCGTAGAGGTAATCCCACGAATAGATGCCGGTGTCGTGTCCGTCCGAAAAGACCGGGCGCACCGCGTAGTTGCCGATCGGCTCGAGGCCGTTGAGCGTGACGTCACGCTTGCCGGTTTGCAGCGTCTCCTGCCCCGGCCCGTGACCGCGCACTTCCGCCGACGGCGAGAGTACGCGCAGCAATTCAAACGGCAGGCGGTAGTGTGTGCCGTCCTCGTAACCAAGTTCCAGCACCTTGGATGCGCGATGCAGCGTCAGGGAGACGGGAATCGGCGTGTCTTTCTCCAGCCCAGCCATGGTCTTGCTCCAGAAAAATCGGTCGGTGCGCCGGCATGCGACGCATCGGCCGGCAGTATAGCCGCTCAGATCCCAACGGTCATGCCGGCCATGCCGGAACGCGGTCCAATTCTGCCACGATAGCCTCGCGCAGCGCGGGCATCCAGGCGGCGCGCTCGGCGAGTACGGTGTGCGGCACCTCGCGTTGCGGCGCACTCCAGACCGAGCCGGGGAAATGGACGTCGTCCCGATATCGCGGAATGACGTGCCAATGCACGTGCGGCACCATATTGCCCAGACTGGCCACGTTCACCTTGTCGGGCGACATGACCGTGCGCTGCGCCGTCTCGACGCCAAACACCACACGCATCACATGCTCGCGCGCGGCCTCGGGCAGATCGCTCATTTCCGCAACATGGGCATGCCAGATCACCCGCGCGAAGCCCGGGTACCCGTTTTCGTTCGCCAGCACCACGCGCAGCACCGGATCGCGCCACACGACTTCGCCGCCATCACCGGCGCAAAACGGACATTCCATGATCGTTCTCCCTTCGTTTGTCTGCCATGCGTCGAATCCACCGATTCCACCGATTCCACCCGGAACGGCTCGCGTCAGTGCTTCTTGTGCTTCGTGCGTTTGCCGGTGGCTGGGTCGACCGGTCCGAGCGCGAGTTCGGCGAAGTCGATCTCGCTGAGCAATTCGCGCAACGTCTCGTCGTTGATGCGATGGGTGATGCGCAGACGCGAGAGCTCCACCCGTTCGGCCTGCAACGCCGCCGCCCGCAAGCGTCGCTCGACTTCGACCTCGCGCACCGCGCGCTCACGCGTCTCGTCCGTCGCGGTTGCCGCGTTGAGCGTGCGGCGGTAACGTCCCATCACCCGCGCGGCCGCTTCGGCACACACGGCGGTATCGAGTTCGTCGCCCGACTTCGTAATCACTTTCTGCAATGATTCGACGGCGCGAATCGCGGCTTCCGAGGCGGCCACTCGCGCCTCGCCCATCTCGCGATCGCGCAGGTTCTCGGTTGGCCAGCGCACGCCGCGCAGCAGGACCGGCAAGCCGAGGCTGCCGCCGATGAGCGACAGCAGGATCACACCGGCGGCCAGAAAGATCAGCAGATCGCGTCCCGGGAATGGCGCGCCGCCGGGCAAGGCCAGCGGCACCGAGAGCGCGCCGGCCAGCGTGACCGCGCCGCGCACACCCGAGAGGGCCGTCACGCCGGTAAAGCGAATGCCCGGCTTCATCGTGATCTCACCGCGTCGCATGCCAAGGTAATACATCACCCGCCACGCCACCCACACCCAGCAGAAGCGCAAGACGATGAGCACCGCCGAAATCGCGCCGACGTAGAACATCAACTCGCCGAGATTGACGAAGGTTCCCCACAGATGCTCGCTCGGGCGCAGTGCGGCGCGCACGATGTCGGGCAATTGCAGGCCGAGCAGCACGAACACGGCGCCGTTGAACACGAACTCGAGCATCGACCACACGCCGTTACCGAGAATGCGCGTGGCCGTACGGGAGTTGAGCAGTTCGGTCGAGCTGACCGTCATACCGGCGGCGACCGCGGCGAGAATGCCCGAGAAACCGAAATGCTCCGCGAGCAGATAGGCGGCGAACGGCATGAGCAGCAGGAGCAGCACGACGGTCGCGGGCTCTTCCGTGCTCGCGTCGATCACGCGACGATGGAATTGCGTGAAAAGCCACGTCACGGCCCAGCCGGCGAGCAGGCCGCCCAGCGCGATGACGAAAAAGGAGAACGTGGCGTTACCAATGGAAAAGAGTCCCGTGGTGGCGGCAACGATGGCGAACTTGAAGACGACGAGGCCCGACGCGTCGTTCATCATCGCCTCGCCCTCCAGCACGTGCATGAGCCGCGTGGGCATGCGCATGCGTCCGGTGAGGGCGGAGACGGCCACGGCATCGGTGGGCGAGAGCACGCCACCGAGCGCGAACGCCACGGCGAGCGGAATCGACGGAATCATCCAGTGGATGAAATAGCCCACGCCGAGCACCGTGAAGATCACGAGGCCGAGCGCCATTGCGATGATCGGCACGCGCAGATGCCAGAACTCGCGTTTGGGCATGCGCCAGCCGTCGGCGAAGAGCAGTGGCGGGATGAACAGCAGGAAGAAAATCTCGGGATCGAGATCGATGTGCAGCCCCGCGCCCGGATAAGCGAGCGCGGCGCCCACAGCGATCTGCACGAGCGGCACCGGCAGGAACCGGAGGTAGCTGACCAGCACGCCGGTCAGCGCCACCACGAACAGCAGGATGAGCGCTGTGTAGACTACCTCCATGCCACCTCCATGGTCCGTCGGTCAGGCATCGGCCGCGTCCCTGCGAGGTGCATCAGACCAGCACGCGCTCGATGCCGCCGTTGTTCGCGTCCTTGACGTAGTCCACCAGCCAGTCGTCGCCCAGCACGTGCTTGGCGATCTCGACAACGATGTAGTCAGCCGTGACATTCGCGTCTTCGTTGTAGCGCGACAGACCTTGCAGGCACGACGGGCAGCTCGTCAGAATCTTGACGTCGTCGACCTTGCCGTCTGCACGCAACTTCGCGGCGCCCTTGCGCATTTCCTCTTCCTTGCGGAAGCGGATCTGCGTCGAGATGTCGGGGCGCGTGACCGCCAGCGTACCCGATTCGCCGCAGCAGCGATCATTTTTCTCGATCTTGTAGCCGTCGTTCTCGCTGCCCATCAACTGGTTCACGAGCTTGACCGGATCCATCGTCTTGATCGGCGTGTGGCACGGGTCGTGATACATGTAGCGCGTACCGCTCACACCATCGAGCGTCACGTTCTTCTCGAGCAGATATTCGTGGATGTCGACGATGCGGCAGCCCGGGAAGATCTTCTCGAATTCATAGCCTGCGAGCTGGTCGTAGCAAGTGCCGCACGACACGACCACGGTCTTGATGTCGAGATAGTTCAGCGTGTTCGCCATGCGGTGGAACAACACGCGGTTGTCCGTCACGATCTTCTCGGCTTTCTCGCCCTGTCCCGAGCCGCGCTGCGGATAACCGCAGCACAGATAGCCCGGCGGCAGCACCGTCTGCACGCCCACGTGCCAGAGCATGGCCTGCGTGGCCAGTCCGACCTGCGAGAACAGGCGCTCCGAGCCGCAGCCCGGGAAGTAGAACACCGCTTCCGAATCCACCGTGGTGGCCTTCGGATTGCGGATGATCGGCACGACCTTGTTGTCTTCGATGTCGAGCAGTGCGCGCGCGGTCTTCTTCGGCAGGTTGCCCGGCATCTTCTTGTTGACGAAGTGAATCACTTCCTCGCGCAGCGGCGGCTTGCCCACCGTGGCAGGCGGGCGTGCCGTCTGCTTCTTCGCGATTTTCTTGAAGACGTCCGCACCGAAACGCTGCGCCTTGTAACCCCAGTCGATCATCACCTTGCGGGTGATGTTGATCGTCTCGGGGTTGGTGGCGTTCAGGAAGAACATGCCCGCGGCGGCGCCCGGGTTGAACTTCTTCTTGCCCATCTTGCGCAGCAGGTTGCGCATGTTCATCGTCACGTCGCCGAAGTCGATCTTCACCGGGCAAGGCGTCACGCACTTGTGGCAGACCGTGCAGTGATCGGCCACGTCGTTGAACTCGTCCCAGTGCTTGATCGACACGCCGCGACGCGTCTGCTCTTCGTACAGGAACGCCTCGATGAGCAGCGAGGTCGCGAGAATCTTGTTGCGCGGGCTGTACAGCAGGTTCGCGCGCGGCACGTGCGTGGCGCATACCGGCTTGCACTTGCCGCAGCGCAGGCAGTCCTTCACGCTGTCGGCGATCGCACCGATGTCCGACTGCTGCATGATGAGCGACTCGTAGCCCATCAGCCCGAAGCTTGGCGTATAGGCGTTGCGCAGATCGGCGGGCAGTTCCGGCATGTCGAGCAGCTTGCCCTTGTTGAAGCGCCCTTCCGGGTCCACGCGTTGCTTGTACGCGCGGAATTCGCCGATTTCGGCTTCCGTCAGGAACTCCAGCTTGGTGATGCCGATGCCGTGCTCGCCCGAGATCACGCCGTCGAGCGAGCGGGCAATCGCCATGATGCGGGCGACAGCCTTGTGCGCATCCTGGAGCATCTCGTAGTTATCCGAGTTCACCGGGATGTTCGTATGCACGTTGCCGTCGCCGGCGTGCATGTGCAGCGCGACGAACACGCGCCCGTGCAGCACGCGCTTGTGAATCGCCTGCGCTTCGTCGAGGATCTGCTTGAACTCGCCGCCCGTGAAGATCTGACGCAGTTCGGCGCGAATCTCCTGCTTCCACGACACACGTACCGTACGATCCTGGAGGAGATCGATCAGACGCGTTTGCGGCTGCGTTTTCAGGCGCTCGTTGAGCGCCACGTTCATGTCGCGAATGCCGTGACGATTGAGCAGCGGAATCGCTTCGGCCAGCGGCAGTTCGAAGTGATCGCGCAGGAACACCCAGCGCGCGCGCACGTCGCGCAGCAGCGTGAGTGCCGTCTGCACGCGGTCTTCGAGCAGTTCGGCCGAGGGAATTTCGTTGGCGTCGTCGGTCTTGCCCAGCGGCAGATTGCCGGCTTCGAAGAACGTTTCGAGCGCGTCGACCAGTTGCAGCTTGTTCTTGAGCGAGAGCTCGATGTTGATACGTTCGATGTGATCCGTGTACTCGCCCATGCGCGGCAGCGGAATCACCACGTCTTCGTTGATCTTGAAGGCGTTGGTGTGGCGCGCGATGGCGGCGGTACGCGAGCGGTCGAGCCAGAACTTCTTGCGGGCCTCGGCCGACACGGCGACGAAGCCTTCGCCGCTCTTGCCGTTGGCCATGCGGATGACTTCCGAGGTCGCCTGTGCGACCGCGTTGTCGTCGTCGCCGACGATATCGCCAATCAGCACCATCTTCGGAAACGCGTTGCGCTTCGACTTCGTGGCGTAGCCCACGGCGCGCAGATAGCGCTCGTCCAGATGCTCGAGGCCGGCGAGAATCGCGCCGCCCGCGGCCGTCTGCGCGAACATGTAGTCCTTGATCTCGACGATGCTCGGAATCGCTTCCTTCGCCTGGCCGAAGAATTCCAGACAGACCGTACGCGTATGCGCAGGCATCTTGTGCAGAATCCAGCGCGCGCTGGTAATCAGCCCGTCGCAGCCTTCCTTCTGGATGCCGGGAAGCCCCGCGAGGAACTTGTCCGTGACGTCCTTGCCAAGCCCTTCCTTGCGAAAGCGCTTGCCCTCGATCTCCAGCATTTCCGTCTTGAGCAGCACGGCGCCCGGCGCATGATTGCCGTCGAACCATTTCAGTTCGAAGCGTGCGACGGGAATGTCGTGAATCTTGCCGAGGTTGTGATCGTGGCGGGTGACTTCGAGCCAGTTGCCTTGCGGGTCGACCATGCGCCACCACGCCAGGTTATCGAGCGCGGTGCCCCACAGCACGGCCTTCTTGCCGCCGGCGTTCATTGCCACGTTGCCGCCGATGCACGAGGCGTCGATCGACGTCGGATCGACCGCGAACACCAGACCGGCGCGCTCGGCGGCTTCCGCCACACGGCGCGTCACCACGCCGGCGCCCGAGAAAATCGTCGGCACGGGCGTGTCGACGCCCGGCAGGTTCGAGTATTCGACCTCGTCGAGCTGCTCCAGCTTTTCCGTATTGATGACGGCCGAGAACGGCGTGAGCGGAATGGCGCCGCCCGTGTAGCCGGTGCCGCCTCCGCGCGGAATGACCGTGAGCCCCAGTTCGAAGCAGCCCTTCACCAGCGACGCCATTTCGGCTTCGGTATCCGGCGTGAGCACCACGAACGGGTATTCCACGCGCCAGTCGGTGGCGTCCGTCACGTGCGAGACGCGCGACAGGCCGTCGAACTTGATGTTGTCGTGGGCGGTGGTGCGCCCGAGCACCTTCTTCGCGCGGCGGCGCAGCTCGGCCATCTTGCCGAACTCGGCGGCGAAGTCTGCCACGGCGCGGCGAGCGGCCACTTCCAGTTGCTCGACGCGGCTGGCGCGATCGCGGCCATTCGCGTCAGCGTGTTCGGCCACATCGGCGCGACGACGCTTGTCGATCTCGTTCAGACGGTGCTCGAGGGCGTCGATCAACAGCTTGCGACGCTTCGGATTGTCGAGCAGGTCGTCTTGGAGGTAGGGGTTGCGGCGAACCACCCAGATATCGCCGAGCACTTCATACAGCATGCGGGCCGAGCGGCCGGTGCGGCGCTCTGCGCGGAGTTCGTCGAGAATGTCCCAGGCGTCGGCGCCCAGCAGACGCATGACGATTTCGCGATCCGAAAACGACGTGTAGTTATAGGGAATCTCGCGCAGTCGCGGGGGGGTTGCGGCTACGGCATGCTTCGCGTCGTGCGGCTCGAAGGCGGGCAAGGGTGCGTTCATCTTGTCGGGCTCGTCAATGCGGCGGTGCATCCGCCGTCGGCGTTCGTCTCGCGGGACGCGCCGAAAGTCAAAATCAGGTATGCGCTAGAGATGCCGGCGGCAGACGCGACGGGTGCGCGTGCGCCGGCAACAGACGATCTGCGGTCAGCGAGATCGACGACTGCCGTGCGAAGACGTCGATGACGAATCGTGTTGGTTCATCGAGCAGAAGCACAGAGGGGTGAGGCAGTTGTTGCGCATGCCCAGATCTTTCTTCCGGCTTGGGAAAGTGTTGGTAGGGGAATGTAGGCCGAATTGTACTTCATTGCACCGCAACACGTCGGCACCGCGCCGAATTCCCCGAATTCCCCCTTATGGCGCGCGATTGCCCTCCACCTTCGCGCCCGGGCCGGTTCATCGCCGCATTGAGGACACATTCACGAACGTCGGTCGCCCGAGTCGCCCATGACATTTGCACCACCGCCAGGCAGCGCTGTATCCCTTTATATACAACGGGTTGCAACAGATTCGTGGGCTGAAATTTCTACGGAATGGGAGTATGTTTGGCCGATCCCCCCATTCATCCGCCCGTCAAGAGGTGACATCATGGTTTCGTTTCAACTGAACGGCCGGCCTGTGCAGGTCGACGTCGATCCTTCCACGCCCCTGCTCTGGACCTTGCGCGACGCGCTCAACATGACCGGCACCAAGTTCGGTTGTGGCATGGCGCTGTGCGGCGCGTGCACCGTACATCTGGATGGCGCGCCCACGCGAAGCTGCGTCACCCCGATCTCCGCGGTCGAGGGCAAGAAAGTCACCACCATCGAAAACGTTGGCGCAGACCCCGTCGGACGTGCGGTACAGGACGCCTGGGTCAAGCACGACGTGCCCCAGTGCGGCTACTGCCAAAGCGGCCAGATCATGTCTGCCGCCGCGTTGCTGCGCGAGAACAAGCAGCCCAACGACGAGCAGATCGACGCGGCCATGGCGGGCAACATCTGCCGCTGCGGCACCTACGCCCGCATTCGGGCGGCGATCAAGGACGCTGCGGCGTCGCTGGCTTGAGGCGAGGAGACAACCCCATGCGTGAACTTCGTTTCTCTGAACGTCCCGGCGTGGCCGTGGGCGACCTCACCGGCCTGACGCGCCGCGCGTTTCTCAAGACCTCGGCGATTGCGGCGGGCGGCCTGATGCTCGAGATGTCGTTGCCCGGCGCGATGCGCTCGGCCAGCGCGCAGGGCGCGGCGGCCACACCGGTCGTGCCATCGGCGTTCGTGCACATCGCGCCGGACGACACCGTGACCATCCAGGTCAACCGTCTCGATTTCGGGCAGGGCGTCCAGACCGCGCTGCCGATGCTCGTCGCGGAAGAGCTCGATTGCGACTGGGCAAAGGTGCGCAGCGAGTTGGCGCCGGCGGCTGACGTCTACAAAGACCCGCTGTTCGGCATTCAGATGACGGGCGGGTCCGGTTCCGTCGCTCACTCGTGGCTTCAGTACCGGCGTATTGGCGCATCGGCACGCGCCATGCTCATCGCCGCGGCCGCACAGCAGTGGAAAGTGCCGGCGGCGCAGTTGCGCACCGAGAACGGCGTCGTGCTGGGGCCGAACGGCCAGCGCGCGACCTACGGCAGCCTTGCGGCACGGGCGCAGGCGTTGCCGGTCCCGGCCGATGTCGCGCTCAAGGATCCGTCGGCGTTCCGTTTGCTGGGCAAGCCGACGGGCCGGCTCGATGCGCGCGCCAAGTCGACGGGTGTGCCGATGTACGGCATGGACTTCAAGCTGCCGAATCTGAAAGTGGCGGTCGTGGCGCGCCCGCCGGTGTTTGGCGCGAAGGTCAAGAGCTTCGACGCCAAGGCCGCGCGCGCCATCAAAGGCGTGCGCGACGTGCTCGAGATTCCTGACGACCGGGGCGGCACCGCCGTGGCCGTGATCGCAGACGGCTACTGGCAGGCCAAGACGGGCCGCGACGCCCTGAACGCCACGTGGGACACCACTGGCGTGGAGCATGTCGACACGACAGCGCAGTTGGCCAAATTCAAGGAGTTGGCGAAGACACCGGGCACAGTGGCCATCGACGGCGACATCTCCAAACTCAAGGGCGCGCCCAAAACGCTGGTTGCCGAGTACAGCTTCCCGTATCTGGCGCATGCCCCCATGGAGCCGCTGAACTGCACCGTGCAGCTCACGGACAAGGGGGCGGAAGTGTGGACGGGTACGCAGTTCCAGACCGTCGATCAGGCGGCCATGGCGCGCACGCTCGACCTGAAGCCGGAGCAGGTCAAGCTGCACACGTTGATGGCGGGTGGCGGCTTTGGCCGTCGTGCGGTGCCGACGTCGGACTATGGAGTCGAGGCGGCGCAGGTCGCGAAAGCGTGGCGTCGTGCGGGACATCGTGAGCCGGTCAAAGTGATCTGGAGCCGGGAGGACGACATTCACGGCGGGTACTACCGTCCGATGTACGTCCATCGCGCCGAGATCGGACTCGATGCCAAGGGCAACATCCTCGCGTGGAATCACACCATCGTTGGCCAATCGATTTTGCAGGGCACGCCGTTCGAGAAGATGATGGTCAAGAACGGCATCGACGGCACGAGTGTGGAGGGGGTATCGGGCACCCCGTACGCGGTGCCGTTGCGTCTGACGTTACACAGTCCGCAGGTCAACGTTCCGGTCTTGTGGTGGCGTTCCGTGGGCAACACCCACACGGCGTTCGTCATGGAGACGTTGGTGGATGAGTTGGCGAAGAATGCGGGTCAGGATCCGGTGGCGTATCGGTACGCGTTGATGGGTGACAAGCATCCGCGCCATCGGCAGGCGTTGGCATTGGCGGTTGAGCGTTCGGGTTACGGAAAGACTCAATTGCCGCAAGGCCAGGCGTGGGGCGTAGCGGTGCATGAATCGTTCGATTCCGTGGTGGCCTACGTGGTGGTGGCGGAGATGCGTAACGGATCGCCGCATCTGGTGAGTGCGACGGCGGGGGTGCATTGCAATTTCGCGGTCAATCCGTTGACGGTGGCGGCGCAGGTGGAGGGTGCGGCGTTGATGGGATTGGGCACGACGTTACCGGGTGCGGCGATCACGTTAAAGGATGGGCAAGTGGAGCAGAGCAACTTCCATCAGTACACGGTGGCGCGCTTGACGGATATGCCGGCGATCAGTGTGCATGTGGTGAGTTCGGGCGATGCGCCGACGGGCATGGGTGAGCCGGGCTTGCCGCCGTTGGCTCCGGCGTACGCCAACGCCATCTTTGCGTTGACGGGCAAGCGGCTCAGAGCGTTGCCGTTCGAAACCGCGCAGGCATAAAGAGGGAACGAGCGGCAAAGCAGAGAAAAAGGGGCCCTGAGAAAGCACGATGAGAAGCGGGACCGGGGCTCCTTTCTGCAGCGAGTTGGGTTTATGTCTGAGAGGCGGAAAGGGGCCCCGGTCCCGCTCCCCGGACTTCGGTCAGAACTCCGGGCGGGAGGCTGGCAGACAGGGAGAATGAAAGGCCCCTACCCGATCAGCAAGTGCTTGAAAGGCGCGAAGATGCCTTCCCAGAACGACTCGGGCACGCGCAGCATGAGGTAGGTGATGGCGATATACCGAAGTGTCTTCCCGACGGCGATATAGAACAGGCAGGCGCGCCAGGAGAGTCGGAGCCAACCGGCGAGGGTGCAGAACGGATCGCCGACCACGGGAAGCCAGGACAGCAGGAGAAGCGGCGGACCGAAGCGGCGCATCCAGCGGTGATAGCGTTCATTCATTGGCGCTTTGCCGTCGGCACGATCGGCAAGATCGGCACGCTTACCCCTGCCCCCCTCGCCCACCACTGTCACAGTCCCGCCACCGGCCAGCGCAGCGGCACGCGCATGGGCACGCCGGCGAGCCTTGAGACGCACGAAGCCGCGTCGCGCGGCGAAGCCCATCCACCAGTCGAGCATGCCGCCGGCGGTATTGCCTATGCTTGCCACGACGATGGCGGGCCAGAACATGTGCGGATTGAGGGCCACGTAGCCGAACAGCGCGGGCTCCGAGCCCAACGGCAATAACGTGGCGGACAGAAACGACACCAGAAAAATGGCCGGCAGACCGATGCCGGGCAGCGCCAGCGCGCCCAGCAGCCAGGTGATGAACGACTCCATGCAACTCCGCAGAAAATCAGAACAAAACGAAAATAAGGCGAATCCCGCCACCCAGAACCGACCGGACGGTCGGCCTATCCCTCATGCGCGCCAGCACGCGTTGTTTGGCAGAAACAAAAAGTCTGGCGCATAATGCGTGACCATGACCCGACCCTCGACGCCGCCCGTGGCCATTCTACTGGCAGGCGGACTCGGTACCCGCTTCGATGCGGCTGGGCGCCGGAACAAGCTGCTCGCGCCGCTGCCCGGAGATCCCCTGAACCGACCCGTTGCCCTCGCCAGCGCCCATGCGCTGCTGGCGGTGTTGCCGCGCGTCATTGCGGTGGTGCGTCCGGATTCGGCCGAGCTGGAGAACGTGCTGTTGCAGGCGGGTTGCGAAGTCGTGATGAGCCATGCCACCAAGCGCGGCATGGGGGCGACGCTCGCAGCCGGCATCCAGTCCGGGGTCAACGAAGCCCCGCCCCCGGGGCTTGAGCATCTCGACGGCTGGCTCGTTGCGCTGGCCGACATGCCTTACATCCAGCCTCATACCATCCGCGCGATCACCAGCGGGCTCACGTCGCCCGAAGCCGTCGTCGCGCCGAGTTATCAGGGACAACGCGGTCATCCCGTCGCGTTCGGTTCCGCCTTTACCTCGCGTCTGGCCGCCCTCGATGGCGATGCCGGCGCGCGCGACCTGCTGATTAGCGAGCACATTACGATCGTCGATGTCGACGACACCGGAATCGTGCGCGACATCGACACCCCAGACGACCTTCGCTAGGGCGCGCACTCCCCCTTTCCCGTTTTTTCCCGAGAGACAAGCGCGACCGCCCCGGCGGACGTGCTGGTCTATCATTGTCCCTTTGTTCCTCGATGTGCCTAACCTGAAGAAGCCTTAAATCATGTCCGACGCAGCTCCCGATTATCTGAAGAAGATCCTGACCGCAAAAGTCTACGACGTCGCCAAAGAAAGCGAACTCGAATTGGCACGCACGCTTTCCATGCGTCTGCACAATCGAATTTATCTCAAGCGCGAAGACAACCAGACGGTGTTCTCCTTCAAGATTCGGGGCGCGTACAACAAGATGGCCAACCTGAGCGAAGCCGAGCGCGAGCGCGGCGTGCTCACCGCGTCGGCCGGCAACCACGCGCAAGGCGTCGCGTATTCGGCGGCACGTCTGGGCTGCAAGGCCGTCATCGTCATGCCCGTCACCACGCCACAGGTGAAAATCGACGCCGTCAGAACCCACGGCGGACGCGCCGTCGAAGTCGTGCTCGCCGGGGACTCGTACAGCGATGCCTACGCCCACGCCATGACATTGCAGGAAGAACGCGGCCTCACCTTCGTGCCGCCGTTCGACGATCCCGACGTCATTGCCGGCCAGGGCACCATCGCCATGGAAGTGCTGCGCCAGCATCAGGGGCCGCTGCATGCCATCTTCGTGCCTATCGGCGGTGGCGGTCTGGCCGCCGGTGTCGCCGCGTACGTCAAGGCCGTGCGCCCCGAGATCAAGGTCATCGGTGTGCAGTCGGTCGACTCCGATGCCATGGCGCAATCGATCCATGCCGGTGAGCGCGTGCACCTCCATGACGTTGGCCTCTTTGCCGACGGCACAGCCGTGAAATACGTTGGCGCCGAAACCTTCCGCCTGTGCGAGGCGCACCTCGACGAAGTCGTGCGCGTGGACACCGATCAGTTGTGTGCCGCCATCAAAGACGTCTTCCAGGACACCCGCAGCGTGCTCGAGCCGTCGGGCGCGTTGTCCGTGGCGGGCGCCAAGCTCTACAGCGAGCGCGAGAAGCTCAAAGGCGAAACGCTCGTTGCGATCACGTCCGGCGCCAACATGAACTTCGACCGCCTGCGCTTCGTGGCCGAGCGCGCCGAAGTCGGTGAAGCGCGCGAAGCCGTGTTCGCCGTCACCATTCCCGAGGCGCGCGGTAGCTTCAAGCGCTTCACCGAAGTGGTGGGCAGCCGCAATGTGACCGAGTTCAATTACCGAATTAGCGAAGCGTCCAGCGCTCACATCTTCGTGGGTATCCAGATGCATAACCGCGACGAAGGCGAGCGCATCAAGGCGGGCTTCGAGCGTCATGGCTTCCCCACGCTCGATCTGTCCAACGACGAACTGTCCAAACAGCACATCCGCTATATGGTCGGTGGCCGCTCGGCACTCGCGAGCAACGAAGTGCTGTTCCGCTTCGAGTTCCCCGAGCGCCCGGGCGCGCTGATGAAATTCCTCTCGGCCATGAGCCCGAACTGGAACATCAGCCTCTTCCATTACCGGAATCAGGGCGCGGACTACAGCAACATCCTCGTGGGCATGCAAGTGCCGGACAACGAGAAGGCCGCGTTCCGCGACTTCCTCGCCACGCTCGGCTATCCTTACTGGGACGAAAGCGACAACCCGGTCTACAAGCTGTTCCTGGCGTAAGCCGGAACCGCTCGGACACCCCCTCCACCACACACGACAGGACTCTGCCGCCACCATGCCGATCTCGCTCGAGAACAAACTCGTTGTCGCGATATCCTCGCGTGCGCTGTTCGACTTCGAAGAAGAGAACCGCGTGTACGAGACCGGCGTGGCGCACGGCGACGACCAGTCGTACATGCGCTATCAGTTGGAGCGTCTCGACGTGCCCGCGCGCGTCGGGGTCGCGTTTCCGCTCGTGAAGAAGCTGCTCGCCTTCAATGAGGCAAGCGAGGGCGACGCAGACAAGCATCGCGTCGAAGTCGTCGTGCTCTCGCGCAACGATCCCGTGAGCGGCATGCGCGTGTTTCGCTCGGCGCGTCAGGTCGATCTCAAGATCGAGCGTGGCGTGTTCACGCGCGGGCGCGATCCGTTCGGCTACCTCAACGCGCTGGGCGCCCACCTGTTCCTCTCGGCCAACGAGCGCGACGTGCGCGGTGCACTGGCCGCGGGCTTTCCCGCAGCGCGCGTGTATCCCGACTCGGCCAAGAAAGCGGAGCTGCACCCTGACGAAATCCGCATCGCCTTCGATGGCGACGCGGTGCTCTTCTCCGATGAAGCCGAACGGATCTTCCAGCGCAACGGCCTCGACGCGTTCCAGCAGCACGAAACCGAACGCGCCGCGACACCGCTGCCACCGGGTCCGTTCAAACCGCTGTTGCTGGCACTGCACCGCTTGCAAACGCTCGCGGGACACGAGGTCCCGGTCAGAATCCGTACGGCGCTGGTGACAGCGCGCTCGGCCCCGGCGCACGAGCGCGCCATTCGCACGCTGATGGATTGGAAAATCGACATCGATGAGGCGATGTTCCTGGGCGGGCTGGACAAAGGCACTTTCCTGCGTGAGTTCGAGCCCGATTTCTTCTTCGACGATCAGACACGCCACTGCGAGTCGGCCGCGCGGGTCAGCCCGACCGGACACGTCATCAGTGGCATTGCAAATCATGACAACGCCTGACCAATCTCCGCTGGGCAAAGAAGTTGCCTACACCGAGCAATACGCGCCGTCCCTGCTCTTCCCGATCGCACGTGCCCCGGCGCGCGCAGCCATCGGCGTGCCCGATGCCCTGCCGTTCTTCGGCGCGGACATCTGGAACGGCTACGAACTCTCGTGGCTGAACGAAAAGGGCAAGCCGCAGATCGCGCTGCTCACCGCCATCGTGCCGGCCGACTCGCCGAACATCATCGAGTCGAAGTCGTTCAAGCTGTATCTCGGCTCGTTCGCCCAAACCAGGCTGGCCAACGTCGACGCCGTACGTGCACTGATTCAGCAGGACCTGTCCGAAGCGGCGGGCGCCGCAGTACAAGTGCGCCTCATCGAACCGGCGGCTTTCGGCAAGCTCGAACTCGATGAGCTCGAAGGCGTGCTCGTCGACCGTCTCGACATTGAAACCGACATCTACGCGCCCGATGCAACGCTGCTCAAGGCCGCGCAGGGCGAGCCGCATGTGGACGAGACACTCGTCTCGAACCTGCTCAAGTCCAATTGCCCGGTGACGGGACAACCCGACTGGGGCAGCTTGCAGATCCGCTATGTCGGGCCGCCGATCGATCAGGAAGGTCTGCTCAAGTACGTGATTTCGTACCGCCGTCATACCGGCTTTCACGAGCAATGCGTGGAAGGCATCTTCATGGACATCCTGCGCCAGTGCAAACCGAGCCAGTTGGCCGTGTATGCCCGCTATACGCGACGCGGCGGACTCGACATCAACCCGTTTCGCACCAACTTCACGCTGCCGATGCCGGACAACGCACGCACGGCGCGTCAGTGAGGCTGCCTGAACGTGACATGAACGTGACATGAACGTGACATGAACGCGATCTGAAAAAAATGGCGACGGGTTGATGAGCCCCGTCGCCATACCACCATCTCATCCAAGGAGTGCTTGCGTAGCGGTCAACTCATATAAGCGACCCTCGCCATCATCCTGCGCGCGGCATTTCCCACGTTCGCATACTTCGGCTGACCGGCGCATCGATGCAGCGTCTCCTTCATGGCGCGGTACGCCGCTTCGAAGTGCTGTAGCTCGATCAGGCACTCGCCAACACGGTACATCGGACCGGGCGACTCCTCGTCCATCAGCGCCGCCGCCATGAATAGCGGCAGCGCCACCTTGGGCTCACCGTGCCGTTGCACCGAGAGGGCCAGCGCCACCGCGTAGTCCGCTTCTAGCGGACACGCCGACAGCAGAGGCGCGAAACACTCAATGGCCTGCGCATAGTCGCCACGCTCGAACGCGCCGTAGCCGCAGCGATACGCCGCGTCGCATTGCACCGCGTCCCACGCGCCGGGGCATGGCATCCCCATCGCCTCGCGTTGCTTTTCGGCGTCGCGCACTGCGGCCAGCGCCATGTCGATCTCATTGGCGATGTCCTGTGAGGACGGCATCTTGTCTTGGGGAATCTCAAGCAGGCTCACGCCGAAAGCCCTCCGTATTAGCGGTCCCGAAAGCGGTCTCGAAGCGAGCACGCACGCTCAATGCACTCATTTCCTGCGCTGCGTCGCGACGCTTTCGCCGCGCCAGACACACTTGCGTGAGACCGAACGTCACCGCCACCGACGACACGAATCCCATGCCCGCGCCGAAGCCGTATCCCACCCATCGGCGGTTGTGCGCATCGATCGACGTGTCGGGCAGCGCATCGGCGTCGAGACAGATGTACGCGGCGCTCGCGAGTCCCACCAGTCCCAGAATCGTGCTCGCCAGCCCCAGCAGCGCCGAGCCGCACCCCGCGTTGGATAGACGGCTCATCGTACAGGACCGCAAACGCACGTCGTCAGGCGTTGACGGAAAATCGATGTCGACCTGCAACGCATCGGCAGACTCGACGCCTCCATGATGCTGCGGTTGCAGACCCGCTCCCGAAATTGGCCCTTGTCTCACGATAGATCTCCTTTTTGGTTGGGAGATACAAGACTGCGCGTACCCGGTTTCGTTGGCCATCGAAGTCACACCGCAGACTTTGCGAAACGGCAACCTAAGTGTCCGTCAATGTGAAAGCGTGGTGTGAAAACGAAAACGGCCGACGCAATCGTCGGCCGTTTTCACTGTTTCGCTGCTTCGCATTGTCGTCACATGACGGCGAGCGTACCGGACGCCCCACCGCAAGCAACGTTCACATCCTCAGGCCGCAGGCTTTTTGTACGCCACGCAATCCACTTCCACCTTGCAGTCGATCACCATGCTCGACACCACGCAGGCGCGCGCGGGCGGATGTTCGCCGAAGTATTCCTTGAATACCTTGTTGAACGACGCGAAGTCGCGCGGATCGTCCAGCCACACACCGCAGCGCATGACGTGCTCGGGGCCGTAACCCGCTTCCGCGAGAATGGCCAGCATGTTCTGGATGGCCTGATGCGTCTGGGCCACGATGCCGCCATCGATCACTTCGCCGTCTTTCATCGGGGTCTGCCCCGAGACGAACAGGAAACCGTCGGCCTCGGTTGCGCGTGCGAAGGGCATGCGCTGGCCACCTGTGCCCTGCCCGCCTTCCACGCCATATCGCTTGATACTCATCATTGCTCCTTTCAACTCAACAGTTTCAATAACACTCACTCAAAGCACCGGCTGGGGCGAGCCACGACGCACGAAACGGCCCGCACGCGCATTCTGCGTGGGTGCCCGGTCCTGCCACGACAACACGCCGTTGACCCACACGGCGGCAATGCCATAGGCCGGCTGCATGGGATCGGTAAACGTGGCGGCATCGGCGACCGTGGCCGGATCGAACAACACCAGATCGGCCCAGTAGCCTTCGCGTACGAAACCGCGCTGCGTCAAACCGAAACGCTCTGCCGAGAGGCCCGTCATCTTGTGGACGGCCTCGGCCAGCGGAAACAACTGTTGCTCACGGCTGTAGCGGCCGAGCACGCGCGGGAATGCGCCCCACAGGCGCGGATGCGGCAACGGATCGTTCGGCAGCCCGTCGGAGCCGACGACGCTCGCCGGGTGGCGCAGAATGCGTCGCACGTCGTCCTCTTCCATGCAGTGATACACCGCGCCCGCCGGTTGCAGACGCTTCGCCGCTTCCATCAGGTCCACCCCCCACTCACCGGCAATCGTCGCGAGCAGCTTGCCGCCGTGCTCCGGGTGCGGTTGCGACCACGTCACGAGAATGTCGAAGTCGTCCGTCACTTGCTTGAGATCGAGCGTCGACGAACTCGCGGTGTACGGATAGCAGTCGCAGCCGACCGGCTGGAAGCGTTGCGCCTTGTCGAGCGCTTCGAGAATCTCGGCGCTGCGTCCCCAGTTATCGACGCCCGCGCACTTCAGATGCGAGATGACGACCGGCACGCGGGCATGACGGCCGATGCGAAAGGCTTCATCGAGCGCTTCGAGAATCTCGGCGAATTCGGTGCGCAGATGCGTCGCGTAGAGACCGCCCGCCTCGGCAAGCGGCTCGGCCAGCGCGAGGACTTCCTCGGTGGGCGCGGCATTCGCGTTCGCATAGGCGAGACCGGTGGACAACCCCAACGCGCCGTGCTCGAGCGCTTCGCGCAATTGCGCGCGCATGCCCTCGATTTCCGCGTCGGTCGCGGCACGGTCGAGCCGGTCCATATGGTTGTTGCGCAATGCGGTATGACCAATCAGCGCGGCCACGTTGATCGCCGGCTGCGCTTTCTCGAGCGCTTCGACATAGGCGGCGAAGGTCGGGTACCGGAACGCGTCGGCGTCACCGAGCAGGTTCATCGGGTCGGGCGGATCGCCCTTGAGCGTGACCGGCGACGCGCTGATGCCGCAGTTGCCGACGACCACCGTCGTCACGCCCTGCGAGAGCTTCGGCGTCATTTCCGGCGCACGCACCACGTTCGTGTCGTCGTGGGTGTGCACGTCGATGAAGCCCGAGCTCAGCACATAGCCGTCGCCGGGCATGTGCTGCGACGCTTGCCAGCCAGACAGGGCACCGGCCGGCGCAATCGTGTGAATACGACCGTCGTGCAGCGCGACGTCGAAATGCTCGTCGGACATCGGCACACCGGAGCCATCCACCAGACGAACGTGGGTGATGAGGGTGTCGACCGTGCGGTTCGCGAGGCAGTCAGTCATGTCAGTCTCCCAGAGGCTGGCGATCGCCGCCGCCCCGATGCGTGTCGAGCACATACTTGATCCGCCGCAACAGCGCCTGACTCTGCGGCTTGACGAGCAACGCCAATTCCGTGGCCAGCACGTCCATCGCGAGCAGCATCGCGTAGCGCGACGACGACGGTTTGAAAATAAAGTCCGTTTCCAGCGCACGGATCGGCAGCACCTCGTCGGCCAACGCCGCGAGCGGCGAGGCGCTCGCCGTGATCGCCACGACCTGTGCGCCGTACTCCCGCGCGATCTCGCAAACGGAGATCAGCTCGGGCGTGTGACCGCTCACCGAGAAGGCAAGCACGACGTCGTCGCGCCCCAGCGTGCCTGCGACCATGCGGGCCATCACGGCGTCCTGATAGGTCGCTATCGGCCGTCCCAGACGCACGAGGCGATAGCGCGCCTCGTCGGCCATGAGCGACGAGCCGCCGCCCATGCCGAAGGCGTACACCATGCGCGCCGACAGCAACCGCTGCGCCGCACGCCGCACCACGTCCGGCTTGATAAGGCCGCGATGCACCTGCAACGTGGTTTGAATGTCGTCGGCGATCCGGTCGATCGTCTCGCCCGAACCGTCCTGTGCGTTCGCCGCATTCGCACCATAAAAGCGCTGACCGACAACCGCGGCTTGCGCCAGACGCAGCTTGAGATCGCGCACGTCGCGGCAGCCCATTGCCTTGGCGAAGCGCGTCACGCTCGCCTCGCTCACCCCGGCGCGCTCAGCCAGCACATTGATCGATGCCGCCGCCGCGCCCGCCACGTCTTCCAGCACGACCTGCGCGACTTTGCGCTCCGCCTGACTCAGGGCGTCGCTGCGCTCGGCAACACGCGTGACGATATCGAAGGTTTCCGCCATGTCTCGGGTCTGTGCGGCACCCGCAGCGGGTTGCCGGGATGCACGTCTGAAAGGTTTTCCAAATTTTTGTTACTTTATAACAAAATTGTCAAACACCGGTAATTAAAAGCTATTATGTGAGCCATCCGGCGGTTGTCGGCGCGTCGTCACGTGGAGGATTCTCAATGAATGATACAAACTATCAGCATGGCATGATCGATACCCTCAACAAGGGTCTGGGTGAGTTGAATGCGCCGCTGGCGCCGTCCGACACGGCGGGTTTGGGCTGGAATTTGCTCAATGAAGACCTGAGCCTGCCGAGCGCCGTGCTCTATGAAGACAAGATTCGTCACAACCTCGCGTGGATGCAGCGCTTTGTGCAGGAGTACGGCGTGAAGCTCGCTCCGCACGGCAAGACGACGATGGCACCGAAGCTGTTCCGTCGTCAGCTCGACGGGGGCGCGTGGGGCATTACGCTCGCCACGGCGCAGCAGACCCACGCGGCGTATCACCATGGCGTGCGGCGCATCCTCATGGCGAACCAGCTCGTGGGCAAGCGCAACATGGCGCTGATCGCCGATCTGCTCAAGGATCCCGATTTCGAGTTCTTCTGTCTGGTGGATTCCGCCGCAGCGGTGGCACATCTGGGCGAGTTCTTCCGCGCGCGCGGCCAGTCGGTTCAGGTGCTCATCGAACTCGGCGTGACGGGCGGACGTACCGGCGTGCGCGACACCGCGCAGCAACAGGCCGTGCTCGACGCGCTCACGCAGTATCACGACGCCGTCAAACTGGCGGGCGTGGAAGTCTACGAGGGCGTGCTCAGCACCGAGGCTGACATTCGTGCGTTCCTG